>JAAZAN010000065.1 GCA_012514315.1 Chloroflexota bacterium | reverse complement strand
GTATTGGGGGTTATCGGTAGTGCCCATCCCTTGAACGACATCCGCAAACTCCGACAATCGAGCGAGTTTTGAAGTTGGTAGCAAGGTGATGGCGTAGTCAGGGTTTTCTCTCTGCTCTTCTTGTCGAAAAAGCATGCACTGTGAACTGGAAATAGCGTCTATTTTTTCGACGATGGTTTTGCAGACGGATGCATCGACCCCAAGGAACTTTGAGTCTTTAGTGGGAATGGAGTCGCTTATGATACAAAGAGCAACATTTACGACCTCGCCAGTAATTGTTTCAAAAGCGCCAGCACCTAAACGCGCAACCGCATTGAACGTTTGCTCGTGAATCAAATTCCTTCGCAGCTTCGAATAACTATTGAGAAACAGCCAGTTGTGAGGTAGCACGGCGGCCGCTGCGCCGCCAGCAGAAAGTGTGATGCAGCGACGGAGGAAAACTGTAGCAAGGTCTTGCTTCGCATCTGGATAGTAACGATCCGACCAGTCACGTAACTTTGGGCTTTGTCCGACTCTTCCGAGGTATGGTACGTTTGTGCATACAAGATGATATTCCTGCATTAATAGTCTTGCTGCATCTACTACTCCCCGCGCAGTCACGCCAGCTTCGTGTGCTTCATCATCCTGAGTTGTCGCTGCGAGAGCCTGATCGAGCAGTGGTCTCAGTTCGTCGAAAGTTGCATGAATAAGTGCATTCTCCACTTCACCTGCTCGTGGATCGGTCAGGCTACCGAGGATCGGGGCCTGCTGAAAGGTATCGTAAAGCCGGGCGAGGCCGCCTTCGAGCTTGGGTGAACCCTTCGCCAGCTTGAGCCAGCGCTCCTTGCTAGCGCCGACCGAGAGACCTGAGCAGGCGATTTGGAGGCGCGGCAGCGTGCGATACCCGGTAGCCTTCCATGCGGCCAGGGCCAGATTGAACGCCGCGATTTGCGTGCATCGGGAGTCGAGCTCGAGTCCGAAGAGGTTGTCGCGGAGCACGGCGTCGCAGGCATCTTGCGTTGAGAGATTCTCTTCTTCCATGCGCATCGCAATGAGAATGGGCAACGCGAAAACCATAAAATGGCCCGAGCCGCAACAGGGATCGAGGACCTTCAGTTTGGTGGCCGACTTGGACCAGTGAGGAAACACACCCGCGGCTGGGCGCCATGGTTCACCTTCCTCGCGAACAAATCGCAAGTATGTCCACGTGATATTGCCGACGGCACAGGCTGCGCGAAGTTCGTCTTCATCCTTGGCGCTTGTCGCCAGTTCGGGATTCGCCGCGAGCACCTTGCCTGACCACCACGCGCCGAGCGTGTTGTGGAGCAGGAATTCGACCATATAGTCTTCGGTAAAAAGTTGCGTAACCGCAGGCAATTCGTCGGCGCCGATTTTCTTTTCCGATTTGTTGACGGCGTCTTTCTGTTCCGCCTGCCAGAACTGATAGACCCAGCCGAGGCTGTCATCAGCGAGGAACACGTCAGGCGACAGTGCCTTCAAGAGGTCTTCGAGTTCCGAACGCGTTTCAGGCGGAAGGCTCACCTGCAGAACCGGATCATCAGGACGAAAGATGTGAGGTAACATACGCACGGCAAGACTACTGGCGAGTTCGAGCCAGTCCTGGTTCTTGTCTCTAGCCAGTTCCTGGCACTCGGCCAACGTGATGGCGACGCCGGTTTGTGGTTCGATGAGCAAGTCATTCTCCGCAAGGAATCGGGCAAACAACATGCGGTGCCAATGCTCATACGCACACTCGCCGACGAGACGCGTGATAGTCTGTGTGCCGCGCTTATCATCGCGCTGATCGCCCAGTTGCCGGCCATGCGCCCGCAACCGGTTCCGCAGCGCCCGTTGTTCGGCGGACATACTCGAATGAGGCTCGTGGTGGTGCACCGCAAGCGACTCCAAGGCCTTCCGCGCACCGGCCTCTGCCACGCGCCTGGCCTGCTTCACCGTGTTTTCAAGCCCCCGCCGAAGGGTTCTGTCCAGACTTGCCATAGTCAATCCTT
>JAAZAN010000064.1 GCA_012514315.1 Chloroflexota bacterium | reverse complement strand
GGCAATCGCATCTTAATCCAGACGCGTCAAAATAGGCAAGAAGTGGTCACGAATGCTGCTTTGAGTGGCAGTTGGAAGCAGAAAACCCAGCTTCGCCCTGTCAAAACTCACGCCGGGAACAAAAAAGTGCGTCAATTGATTCCTCGAGACGTCATATTTGGTGCGATTCGAGTTTAGATGCAATTGCCCTGCCCCCGGCAAGCGATAGCCACAGAGTGGCTAGGCGCACAAGATAAGGGGTCGACACGAGACCCCGTGCAAGAAGAAGCCAGCCCTACAGGGCTGGCTTCACACCGTACATAAGAAGGCGGTTCATCTCATCAGTCAGCGCGAGACTATACCAGTTCCCGAACCCCCATCCACGCGTCAATCATCGTATGGATGCCGTGCCAGGGCGTGTCAGGGAAAACCGCATCGGTCGGCTGCAAGATGAACCGATTTGTGGGACCCAAGGCGCGGACAGCGTGCTGGACCTCGTTCCGTATCCTCTCCACGTCGCCAGAAGCCAGTGTGAGTGCGTTTGTGCCACCCACCATCGTCATTCGATCGCCCAACAAGTCGCGGGCGGATTCCAGCGGGAGACCATCCTGAACAGGATCAACAAAGTAGAGCACGTCCACACCCGCATCGGCCAGCCGGGGACCAAGGCGTTCAACACCTGTCGTCATCGTATATCCGAACTTCTTCCCGTGCTTGTGCACCACCTCAGCGATCCGCTCCACCTGAGGATAGACGAACCGGTCGAACAGCCGTGGTGACCAGAAGTCAGT
This sequence comes from Chloroflexota bacterium, assembly GCA_012514315.1. Taxonomy (GTDB): domain Bacteria; phylum Chloroflexota; class Anaerolineae; order B4-G1; family B4-G1; genus JAAZAN01. The sequence goes on along the minus strand of JAAZAN010000064.1, from coordinate 13,933 downwards.
CGATGAGTACCAGCCGCGCTCCACCACCATATCCACACCAGGCGTAGCTGCAGCCAGCTCCGCACGACCAACATCGGCCTCTGCAACGATATCGACCAACTGGCCAAAGGCAGCAGGATGATCGATCGCCAGCATGACCGCTCCCTCGGCGCCAGTCAGCCAAACGATTCCGTCCATACCGAAGCCCGCCCACGCCTGTACCGCTACGCCGTGCGCGTCGGCAAAGGCCCGCACTGCAGTCATCCGTTCCGTGAACCAGTCGTGAGCCGCCGCATCTGGCGCCTGAAAGAGATGTCGGATTATTGGCACGTCCTCCGGACGGCTGACGGCGTGTCGAACCGCCCGAGGGATATTGTAGTCCTCGAAGAGTGGCACAGATTCCGGCTGAACCACCCAGCCCAGCCCCGGATCCTCTCCAGTCTGACGCACCTCGTGTCGCAGCGACCCTGACGGCGTATGGTACTCGCGAACCAGAACCGGGTAGCGGTCTATCTCGCCCGCCGGAACACACGAATCCTCCCAAGTCACCGATGCATCCACGCTCCATGGCACCGACACATCCAGGATGTCGTCGACGCCTAGTGACTGCCATGCCAGAACCCGCCGGAAGTCATCCTCCAGCGTCCAGGGCTCCGGCAAAGTGTGAATGTGCTCCAGCCGCAACGAGTACCAGTGGTTCACTGGTCGGCCATTGGTCTCCCAGCGCAATCCATCTGGCGCGGGAAGGCCGAAGCACCACGTCGTTAACGGCACGTGATCCGATCGCTGGCCGCTCCACGCAGCCTTGATTCTGTCTCGCGACGTCACCAATACCCTCCTAGTCGAGCCCCATCAGATGGCTCAGGATGATCCAATCGAGTTGCTCGTAGTCGCGAGCCGCAATCGCGTTGGTCACCGCCTCAACATCGAGCGATCGTGCGAGCTCGACCAGACGCAGGAACACCCAGAGGCTGTTGCTCAGGTGTTTTGTGGCCAGTTCAGCCGGCTGTGTCCGAATTGCTTTGACATCCAGCCCAACCATCCCCACCTTCCAGAACTCGTTGGTATCCAGCACGAGCACCTGATTGAAGGCCCGCCGCAGGTCCACAGCGCCAAACGAGCGATCCTGGTCAAACTTCAGCCCATTCTGATCATTCAGATGCACGCTCCACAGTTTGCCGAAGGCGAGCGAATACCCGATCTCATCAGACGGATCCAGGCCGGCCAACACACTGTGTGCCGATTCCATCAACACTCCCATCCGTGCCGGATCTGACGTCTGGTAGCCCAGTGCCAGGGCGTGCCCCATCGTCGGGATATAAGCAAGGTCCATTGGCTCGTTCGGCTTGGGCTCAATTGCGATCCGGATCTGCGGCCCGTACTCCAGTAGCGCATTGATCGCCTCCACCAGATACCCAGTCGCCTTCACCACATTCTTGGACTCGCGCATGTAGGTCCCCTCGCGCGCCAGCCAAAGCACCATGAGATCGGTGCCCAACTCACCCATAATATCTATCGCTCGCTTCGACCGCTCGATCGCGTATTCACGAGCTTTCGGATCATTGGCGGTGTACCCGCCGTCGATCGTCATCGGGTGCTCCCATAGTCGGGGCGCCACGAACTCGGCCACCAAACCATGGTCGTCAAGCTTTCGCCGAACAGCGCGCGCTGCCTGCCGAATCTCCGCTGGCGATAACTCACCCAGGTTGGGCACAGCGTCATCGTCATGGAACTGAACCGCATCGAAGCCCAGGTCCTTGTATACGCCCAGCTTGTCGTCGAACGTCTGTGACCCACGGACGGGTGGTCCGAATGGATCAGCACCCTCGTGAATGTTCCACGGCCCGAACGAGAACCGATATCCGTATTTCTCCATAGTTAAACCTCCCTGGAAAATCAATTGTACGAAACGGTGCTGTTTCCCGCCTACAATGTAACCGTCTGGCCGCTCGCGTTCGACGAACGTGCGGCTTCCAGGACTGCCATGACGTCGCGGGCGCGCTGTGCTGTGATCTCGGATGGACGGTCGTTGGCCAGCGCATCCGCGAGGTCCTCATAGAAACGAGCGCTCAGCTCCTCGCCCACGTCATAGTTGCGCCCGCCGCTGCTGGGCCCGATATCCTGCGGCGCCAGATCCATCGCCACGCCGGACACGGTCCCACGAATCTGCATATCCGTCCACTTACCCCAGGCCCCGTCAGCCACCAACGTCCCGGTGCGCCCAACCACGAACCACCGAGGCAGTGGAAGTCGCGCATTATTGCTGCCCTCCAGCGTCGCCAGCAACCCGGAAGGCAACTCCAGCCGCAAATGGAAGTAGTCCTCCACCTCCCTGGCCCACAAGCCGCTGCGTAACTCGCACGTGACCGTCGTCGGCATCTCTCCAGTCAGGTCCAGGAGCTGTTCGACGAGATGCGGCCCCCAGTCCGCCAGGAATCCGCCGCCGTAGGCTGCCTGAATCCGCCACGTCGGGTTGAAATCAGGTACCCCGTACGTCGTCCATTCTGGCCCATAGGTCATCACGCGCGAATCCAGCGTCAGCAGATCGCCCAGAATGCCCTGCCTGACCAACTCCTTCAGCATCTGGTAGTCCCTGTCCCAGTGCCGGTTGTGGAACACTGTGAGCAGCCGCTGGTTTCGCTCGGCCGCGGCCAGCATCCTGTCAGCCTCGGCCAGCGTCAGCGCCATCGGCTTCTCGACGATGACGTGTTTGCCCGCATCGAGCGCAGCAACGGTCAGTTCCGCGTGCAGGTTGCTGGGCGCCGACACCACGACGAGATCCACCTCGTCATCGGCCAACAGCTCACCCGCCTCACGATAGGGCCGCGCCTTGAACGTCTCCGCCGCGCTGGCCCGCCGCGCGTCGCCGCGCTCGCAGACCGCGGCGACCCGGTAACCTGAAAAGCCGCTCAGAGGCAACGCGTGCAGCTCCCACCCGCTCCGTCCAAGCCCGATGATACCCACGTTGATCATGTCACGCCCTCCCTTGCCTTCAGTCAGAGGCCCGCGCCTCAGACATCCCTTTCCCTACAACGCGACCCATTCGCATTCTACCATGCCGGCCAGATCCTTCAAGGGACGACAGAGATCTCCGTAGGCCGCCATCCAGTGGTGCCCAAGTCCCTCGTCAGCGATCCACTCCAGGACAGCTTGGTAGTCGGCGTCGAACCGCACCTTGAGCGGATTCCCGGGAAACACCATGTCGGTCGCCACCGCCTCGCCGGCTATGGCAGCCACCCGGTAACCGCCCAGACCTGGCACGATGTTGACCAGCGTCACACGCCCTGTCCGCGGCAGGAACAGCGCACACAGACCTTGATCCATCAGCCGCACCGGTCCCAGCGTGATCCCGCACGATTCGCACGCCAGTGAGAAAGCACCTGAACCGCAGTGCGAGTAGACTATGGCATTGTCCGCCGGCACCGGGTCCAGAAGATCCGTGTTGTGCACCGGCTCACCACTCAACTCGCTCAGCATCAGCATACCCAGGGCGCCGTTCACGTCGCCTTCGCACGCCACCGGCGTGCCCTGCTCGCCCAACAGCGACGCTGCCAGGCACACCTTCCCCATCAGGTGAGGGTAGCATCCAACGGCCACGGCCGAGAGCCCCGCGTCATCCACCAGCGCCTTCAGCGTCTGGTACACCTGCATGGACTCTAGCCCGGCATCCTCGGTCGAAGTGACCCGCCCCACCTGTTCCCGCACTGTCTGCCAAGCTGTTCGTACCGAGTCGACCGGTACGGCAGCGGCTTGGTCCAGAAACACCTTCGAGTCGATCCCGACGACACGCGGCCCGAACGCGCGCTTGAGCGCCAACTCGTGCGGCGTTGTCTCCGTCATCCCCTCCACCCGATGCCCCAGATAGCCGATCCGTGCCCGTCTGAGACCTCGCTTGAGCGCCGCCGCCCGAGCGTAGTCCCACGCCCGCTGTAACCCGACCTGCGAATCCACCGGCTCGAAGAGCGCGCAGAATGGCTGCTCGAGCTGCTTCATCATAAACCCGAGCTGCTGCATCCCGCACAAAGACCCGGTCTCCATTCCCGGCCGCCCCCACCCGATTAGAGGCACGGGGCACTCCTCCAGCATGTCGAGAACGAGGTAGTCCTCGTACCAGGACGCCGCCACCACGCAGATGGCGTCTACACGCTGATCGTAGAACGCCCGACCGGTCGCCACAGCAGACGCCGGATCGGACACAGTCTGTCCCGCCAGAAACAGGGTAAGGCGATCCGAATCAATGCCCGAGAACAGCGCGCCGAGACGCTCCTGGAGTGCGGGAGCGTCACCGGCCCCGACCTCCAGTGGACTGGCGACTGCCGCAACACCTAGACGTACGTGTCTATCCATACGCACCTCTCCTAGAGATACCGGCCGGCGATCGAGTGGAACTGCTCAATCCGCTCATCGATCTGCTCGTCGCTGTCGCGGATCGTGACGCCGAAGCCCGAACCCAGACCAGCATCCGAGACCCCGATGCTGATGTTGATGGCGCGCGAGAGGATATCGTCGGTTTGCGGCAGCATGCCCTTCCAGTACTTGACCTCACCGCCCTTGTAGTACGGGCAGGTGAACGGGCATCCCTCCGCCGTGATCGTCCGCTGCTCCAGGATCTGCTCCATGTTGGAGTAGACATGCCATCCCGAGTCTGCGACCACTTTCGTCCCGAGCTCGCCCGCGATCTTGCGCGCAACATCCTCACTTGGCATCAAGACCGTGAGTATCGTCGAACACTCGCCGTCCGGATCGGGCAACGCCCGAAACCGGATTCCGGGCAGATCGGCGATACCCGCCTTGAAACGGCGCTTGCTTTCCCGTAAGCGCACCAGCAGTCCATCCAACTTCGCCAGTTGGGCCAGTAGTACCGCAGCGGTAAGTTCCGTCATACGAAAGTCGAGTCCGACGAACGGCCGGCTGCCCACCTCTATCCCCGTGCGCAAGGGAGAATGGCCCTGATCGTGGAAGCCGAAACACCGCCTGTAGGTCGGCTCGTCGCTGGTCACAACCATGCCCCCGTCACCTGCCGTAATCGTCTTGAAGATGTTGAAGCTGTAAGTCCCCACATCGCCGATCGACCCCACACGCCGCCCCTTGTAGGTAGCGCCGAAAGCCTGCGCGCAGTCCTCGACAAGCAGGAGGCCGTGCTCGTCCGCGATCGCCTTGAGCTCGTCCAATCGTGCCGGATTGCCCAGCATATGAACGACCATGATGGCCTTCGTCCGCGGCGTGATGCGCTGCCGCACGTCGTCCGGATCGAGGTTGAGGGTTTCGTCGATCTCCGCCAGAATGGGGATCGCGCGTGCGTAGATCACTGACGACATACTCGCGATGAACGTATATCCCGGCACAATAACCTCGTCACCCGGGCCAATGCCGAGGCCACCCAGCGCAACGAGAAGCGCCGTCGTGCCTGAGTTAACTGCCACCGCGTACTCCACTCCCATCAACTGCGCCACGCGCTGCTCTAACTGGTACACTTTGGCCTTGAAGGCCGGGTCGTCAGGGCTCCCATATCGGAAGAGGTAACCGGAATCCAACACCTCCAGGAGCTCCCGCTTCTCTTCCTCTCCAATCAGATCCATACCTGGACCGGGCATTATGCCACCTCCCACACAACAAGATGATCTCGCTTCACTTCCGTTCCCCTCAGATCTCCGCCATCACGCGGACCGTCGCAATCGCCAGCGGGCCAACGTGCGCCTCGAACGAGTCTCCCGATACCCCGATCATGCGCTGATTTTCCTCAACTAGATTCGTCTCGAACGCGTGCAGCAGTCCGAAATGGGGCATCGAAACCCTCACCCGCGTGTCCTTTCCCTCAGTCTCCCACAGCCGGACGATCAGGCCATTGCCATCCTCCGCCTGCTTGAGCGCGAGCAAGGCCACGTTGGGCGCGTCGACGGCGCAGAAGCTCTCCTTCGCAGGTAGCACCCCGTCGAGTTGGGGCCCTTTCATCCAGACGGGCAATGGCGGGTTGCCAACGCCCCACCCGAACCGCTGCGCGCGGCCTTCCCGCCAATCTCCCGTATGCCCACCGAATGCATACCGAACCAGGAATTCACTCGGCTGCACGTTGACGAAATTGGTGCGGAAGTTGTTGTAGCTCACCACCGAGTAGATATGGCCGCGATCGAGTTCGCCCGGCTGCAGGAACGGGTGCCCATAGCCCGGGCCCCTCACGCCGTGGTGTGCTCCGGAAACGTACCCGGGCCATAGCCCACCCACCTCGGCCATTGGTGTGTCCAACGCCGTCCACACCACGCCACCGTCGCAATCGAAGACATCCACCCAGTGCTGCACCCCGTAGTAGTCAGTACACGAGCCCGGCCACTGATCGACTAGCGGCTCCATCACCGATGCAGGCGCCTCGAAACGGAACTGGGGATGCTCGAACTGGTAGGGGAAAGCCATATACGTCTCAACCATCGGGGTCGAATCGCGCAGGATACGCGCGCTCACGTCAATACGCTTCAAATCGTGATACAGCGTAACTTCCTGCGTCACACGAGGCAAGCAGGATGCGCTCGATCGGATTCGGAGTGTCGTGCAGACTGGACCATCATCGACCAACGAGACCGATGATACTTGTGGCAACTCCTCGACTGCAGTTTCCGACGATCTCACAATCAGTTGCCCAAAGGTATGCGGAGCATCCTGGTCCACCAGCTCCCGCCCCAGTGCCTTGTCGTAGATACTGGTAATGGCGCCGCAATCCAGGTCCACCTGAACCCGGTAGTGTTCGCTCTCCAAAACACCGTCCGTGACACCACGACCGTCCTGCGCTTCACAGGTGTCGCACGGTACGACCTCGTACGTTCTGTAACCCAGCGCCGGCAACCCACGAGCAGTGAAGACGATGTCCTTGATGTATTCGGAGGTACCCTCCGCTTTGCTCATCGCGATGCGCTCCGCCACCCACGGCGTGGCGGCTTGTGGGTCATTAAGTGACGTGATTTGGTACGGAATCGACTCCCCGGTACTGACATCGACAAGTCTGAACGGCTTGTCCAGCAGATCGGCTGGGGGATTGATGGCCCCGCGGCCGATCACCCTTCCGGAGACCAAGACAGGCCACGGGCGCGACTCGTCAGGGTCGCGCCAATGCATGGGGTTGCCGCACGCGCCCCAGATGTGCGATGGCGCCCGGACGATATCGTCCCTCTCGTAGGGCAACCCATTGAATATAGTGAGATAGTACGCATCGTGCGGGTACTCGATCTCGTCACAGATGCGGTTGACCGCCTTGAGCGTGACGTCGTGCGCGAGCGCCGCCGCTCGGTATGCCCGATCACCCTTCTCGCTCCAATGTCCGTCCTGAGCAGGGCCACCGATCTCACTCAGGCCCCAGCAGTGCAGGTCGTAGTAGAAGCTCTCCCTGTAGGCCTTGTCCAGCGCGCGCCGTGGGTACTCATAGCAGGTCAGCAGGGATGCCAGCGTGGCGAACCGCTCCCCAATCATCAGCGCCTCGTGCGTAGTGCGGTCCACACCCGTCTCCCGAGGCGTACAACTCGCTGCAACGGGGTAGTCGGTTCCCGGAACATCGCCACGAAGTACAGGCAACCGTTCCCCATACCGACGCTCGAATGCCTGGAGGAACGGTGTGTTTGTCGTGTTGATCAGGCGCGGATACGCCCACAGCCGATTCCACTCCCGCACCAAATAAGCGTACCGCAGCGTCGGAGGAGCGTTGTCCCGATGTCCCCCGCGCAGCGTGTAGCTCACCATCTCGAATGGGTACCCCGTGTCATCGAGTCCCTGCAGTATGCCCGGGAGCTCGCTCATCGCCTGGCTGTAGTCGTACGGCTGCCACTCGCCCCCATGCAGGTCGTGCCACAGAAGAACACGAGCGCCATCCGGACCTTCCCACCAGCACGCCGCGGGAACACCCAGCGGCAACGCAGCGTCGGTGTCCCAGAGCGGGTGCACGCGGTCGTCGCCCTGGCCAAAGTACCACCTGGGCACACCGGGCGAGAAGTATCGCACTCCCGCGCCAGCCAGCACACTCGCAAGTCCCCACGTGAAGCCCGGAATGTCGTTGTGCTCCGCCGAAGATATCGGGATGCCATAGCGCCGTTTGAGATCAAATGACGGATACAGCAACCTAACCAGCTCCTCGTGGCCGCACAGCTCCAGCGTTTGGTTCCCAAAGAGTGCCGTCACCTCGATCTGTCCGGCACGCACAAAGTGCACGAGTCGGTCAATATACTCTTCCGGCCGATTCTCCACGTAGTGCACAACGGACCATGCCTGCTCGCAGAGGTAGCGGAACCGAGCGTCCTCCTCCGGCCAATTGGCCGTCTCTTCACAGTAGTCAAGAACGAGATCCATGAAACCATCGTACTCATCCAGGACATTGCTCGGCAGGTCAGTGTAGCCCAAGTCGTGATGCGCATACTGGATCAGATGAACCTCCCAGTGTTTCGGAGGCTGCCAGTTCATCTGCTGAACAGAGTATCCACCAGAACCATCCCGGAGCTCGAAGCGTAGTTCGACCGGCTCCTGGATCTCCTGGATGGTGAGTTCACGCGTGGAGCGACCTGCTGCAAGCTCGCCCAGCTCGAATGTCTCAGACCAGCCCGGTGAGATAACGGTTGCAGTGACTTCAGACGCCCTGCCATCGCACTCGATTGCGATCTGCACCAGCTGCCGCAGGCCTGGCTCCTGACCTACTAGAAAGACTGTCGGAACTACGTTGACGATTCTCACGACACTACGCTCCTTTCCTGACTATCAGGACGCGCACATCCAACGGGCTCACCGTCAACAAGACGCGGTCGCCCTCCCGATCCAGTGATTCATCCAACAGATCCTCAACAGTGTCCCAGTTGCTTACATCAACTGACTCCGTAACACTCTGATGTGTGGGGTTGGTGAACAGCCATGCCTCACTACCATCCCCCACTCGCCTACGCAGGAGGAGTTCACCTTCATGTGTCGGCGCAACACCACATTCGTCAAGCAGAGCCCGCACGAAGTCGGCGTTAGTGCTGTCTCGGTGGGCGGTCCCAGAGTGTCCGACGTACGTACCCAGCAGCCATGCCCGGCCCACACCCAACTCCCGCACGGCGCCAGCCACAGCGTCACCGCATACAAGACACGGATCACTCCCGTCACACTGGAAAGTCTGAACATAGACATTGGCGCGCACATTGTGCCCGGTCAGGCGGCCGATGCCAGCCAGCTTCATCGCGTCCAGGTACTCGCCCCACGTGCGCGCCCTGGGTGACCAGCGAGCTTCACCATCAGGCTCGCCGACCATCGTGAAGTTCATCTGTTTCACGCCGCACAGCTCACCCATCCGGGCCGAGATCTCGCCGCGTGGACAGTAGGCGTGCTCATCCACGCGACCGGGCGCCGCCTCCGAGATCAGGTTACCACCTCGCTCAACATAGCGCGACAGTCTCGCTACCACATCGTCAGAGAGCGACAGCGGGAAGGGGAGAATGATCACCTTATACCTAGCGGCGTACCCTTCGTCGAGCTCAGACACTTCAAGGAAGTCCACAGGGATACCGGCATCCCACAGCAGCCGGTGCCAACCACGCACGCTATAGGGCAGGTGATCCCCCCCGTCCGCCATGGTGCGTGTGAACTCGAAATTGCGCTCATTGATCAGGATCGCAACGTCGCAACCGCTCCAGGTGGGCTTCCCAAAGAGGTCTGGATAGCGGTTGAGCCCACGGCCCACCCGTGCAGCTTCTTCATACCGTGGGGTCGTATCGCCCGCACTGTCGAGCAGACTGAAGCCGTTCACCTCGGCAGCCATGATCTCCGCCCGCGTCACCCAGAACGAGATGGCTGTGACGCCAGAGCCCACCGCCGTCAGCATCCAGCGTCGGATGTCCTCAGACGATGGGACTCGGCCCTTGTGAAACCCGGTGCTGACCGGCCCGCCTTGGAACTCAGCAGCCCACACCGGGTTCCCACGGGGATTGCACGACCGTATGTAGTCATACTTGAGCGCCACACCGTCCCACATTTCCATCAGCAGCGCAGTGTGTTGGCTCGGCGGCTGACCGGGTGTTGGCGCGCCGTCGTCCCAACCCTGGAATGGGCCCCACGCCGGATAGCACGAGGAACCCATGAAGTCCTGACAGCGTGCGTACACCCAGTCCTGACCCGAGCCGATGATCGGCCCACCCTTATGGGCAAAGACAGGCCGGCCCAAAGGATCTGCCTCACGAATGGCTGCCGCTCGCGCGCGTAGAACATCGGCGACCTGTACATTATCCATGAAGTACAGCCAGTCGATATCCTGAGGAAGGCAGTGCCTCCAACGTGCTCCCCGATCTGGAATGACGTAGCTCCAGTCCCCGTAACGAGTACCCCACGCCCGGTTCAGTCCGTCCAGGTCGCCATACTGCGACTCCAACCATCGTCGCCAATGATCGAGAGTGTGTTCGCAGTAACAGACGTGCTGGCCCGCCAGGTTCTCCGCCCAATAGCCGATCTCCTGCCAGGTATTCCAGACGACGAGGTTCTCATACTTCCCTAGCGTCGCAACCAGCCGCTTGATGAAGCGCACTTGATCGGCCATCGCTCCAGGATGGTCGTAACAAGGTCCTGGCTTGCCATCGGCCGGCAGCGTGGACTGCGCCTCATACGCCACTGGAAGCCCGTTCCGCCCCACCATCCGGCAGTCCGGATACTTGCGCCATAGCCAGCCCGGCGCCTGCTCGCACGTGAGTCCCAGGTAGACTGCCATATCAAGCCGAGCTGCATGGTCGATGAGCTCCTCGTACTTCGAGAAGTCATACATACCCTCAAGAGGCTCGTCGAGCATCCAGTGCTCCTGCAGCTTGACCAGGTTGAAGCCGTGGCGCTTGAGGTTCTCCATGTCGACCTTCAGCTCAGACATAGGCGGCATAGGTTCCCGACACAAGTGTGATCCGACAGGGAAAAGGTGACCAAATGTCCGAGAGTTCACAGCCCGCACTCCTCCTTCTGATTGGATGGAACCTCGTGTGTTCTGTCCGCAACAGGCATATCATGCCCGAGACACATCGGTTCCCGAAACTGTGGTATAATCGGCAAGTCGGCATTCCAAGATCGCAGGGTTTGCCACCGAATGGGCGTAGCCCTTCAGTTCAGACAGATGCGGACCGTGCCCCCTCCAACCCGGTACATTGCACATGAGTGTAGACGCTCACACGCGCCTCATCGCGAGACAATGCACCCCAGTAGTCCGCCTGTTTCTGCGAGACACAGAGTGATTGTAGCACATGTGGGGGGTAATGTCAATATCACGCGGGTATTTACAACCACGAGCTCTGATAACCTATTGATTCCCACGATATTTATGGTACAATAGTGAATAGAAGTAAGGAGTCAGGAGATTCCAGATGGAGTCGTCGGTACTGAGTATCTTCAACACAATCTACGCTTCACAACCCGTTACCCGTCGTGCGCTATCGGACATCACAGGGCTCAGCCCCAACCGCGTCGGTAGCCTGGTCTCGCAACTCACCGGGGCTAACCTGGTTCTAGAGGACGCACCTCAAGATGGCACGCCAGGACGCCCGGCCGCGCTGCTCTCCGTGAATTCCCGCGTGGCTCAGGTTGTCGGCATCGATGTCGGGGCGCGTCACTCTCGTGCAGTTCTCACCGATGCAGCTGGCCGTGTGCTGACATCAGCGGTCCACGTGACTCGGACTGTCCCCAATCGCGAAACGATCGTTCAAGACCTGCTGAATCTGATCGAGGAGGTCTGCGCAGCTCACGGAGCACTGTATCGCCTCACTGCACTCGGTATCGGCATTCAGGGAATTGTGGACACACACACGGGTTCGGTACTCGACTGGCCAAGTGCACCGGGATGGGCCGAGGCGTGGCGTGGGCTCCACGTCGTGGAACTGCTCGAAGAGAAGCTCGACGTCAGGCCAATCATAGTCGATGATTCGGTCCGAGCGATGGGTGAGACCGCCCGACGGTTTGGTCGGGCTGCTGGTGCATCCAATTTCCTGTATGTGTTTCTCGGCAACGGAATCGGTTCGGCCGTGTTCGCTGATGGACGCCTCTACGCAGGCAGTCACGGAATCGCCGGGGAGGTCGGGCACGTGACCGTTGATGAGGAAGGCCCTTGGTGCAGTTGCGGCAATCGGGGATGTCTCGAGGTCATGGCATCCACCGCAGCAGTACTCCGGCGAGCACGCGAACGTCTCGCTGAGCCACGACTGATGTCCGCCCTTCGGGACCGGTTCGTCAATGACGAGCTCACTCTATCGACGGTGATCGAGGCGGCGTTGACTGGCGACAAAGTCGCTTTCCAGATACTCGACGAGACAGGGACTTTCGTCGGCAAGGTGCTAGCCATCGCACTGAACATATTGGGGCCTGAACTCGTGGTGCTGGGCGGACCTCTGGCTCAGGCCGAGGAGATTCTCCTTGATGCTGTCGAACGGCAGGTTCGCCTGAGGGCGCTTCCGCACGTCTGGAAGCAAGTGTCCATCATATGCGACGACCAAGGTGAGCTCGCCGGCGCGCAGGGCGCCGCTCTGCGCGCTCTTGACACGCTGTTCAGCTCCAACACCTATCTCGAACGGATCGTGCCACACGTCGTCACCCCCTAAGGACGAACCCACGCTCGGCGCCCCACCCTCCATCTCATCGGGATCCCGACGTGAGAGTGCAGCACGGGTCACGCTCTACTTGACGCCAGCGCAACTAGGTGTATATTTGGAGTGCACAGGCCTCGTATGTCCAGCGTCAGCTGCAGGACACACTTGTTTCTTGTCTGCAGCTCGATCTCTACCACCTTTGCGAGACACTACATGCACTCCGTGATCCGCAGCATCGCGCTCGGCAGTCCCTTGGCAACAGCCAAGGAAGTTCAACACAGGCTCTCAAAGATGCAGGCGTTGGCGATCTTCTCGTCGGATGCGCTGTCTTCGGTTGCCTACGCCACTGAGGAGATCTTGCTGGTCCTTGTGATCGCCGCCTCGGGGGCGCTCGATCTCTCCGTTCCCATCGCCATCGTGATCGCGGTGTTGCTCGTCATCGTCGCCAACTCCTACTACCAGACGATCCACGGCTATCCTTCAGGAGGTGGCGCCTACATCGTGGCCCACGAGAACCTCGGCGCCTGGCCCGGACTGGTGGCTGCAGCATCACTGCTCATAGACTATGTCCTCACTGTCGCCGTGAGTGTCACAGCCGGCGTGGCAGCGATCACCTCAGCATACCCTTCGCTCTCTGAGGGCCGGGTGTGGTTCTGTCTCCTGGCCATCCTGTTGGTCACGTGGGCCAACCTCCGTGGCGTGAAGGAGTCTTGACGGTTGTTTGCGCTCCCTACCTATGGCTTCATTGTTCTCGTGATGGTGCTGATCACAATCGGGACGGTCCGAATGCTGGCGGGAACACTCGGGACCGTTCCGGGTCCAGCGAGAACCGTACTTCCAGCAGATGCAGGAGCACTGACTCCGTTTCTCATCCTGCGTGCGTTCGCGTCTGGGTGCACAGCTCTCACCGGTGTTGAGGCCATCAGCAATGGCATCCCGGCATTCAAGCGGCCTGAGGCAGACAATGCTGGCAAGACACTCATCGCGATGACGACACTGCTTGTCACCATGTTTCTGGGTATCACGGTCCTCGCTCGGAGCTCACAGGTTACTCCGATAGAGCATCAGACCGTGCTTTCACAAATCGGCCGCCTCGTGTTCGGCAGCGGGCCGCTTTACAGTGCTCTGCAGGTGATGACTGCATTAATTCTGCTTCTAGCGGCGAATACGTCGTTCGCGGACTTCCCCAGGCTCGCAGCCATCCTCGCCAAGGACCGCTATCTTCCGGTCCAATTGATGAACCTGGGGGACAGACTCGTCTTCTCGAACGGCATCGCCGTGCTTGCCATCTTGGCGTCCGTGCTCGTGGTCGTGTTTGGGGGACAGACCCACCGACTGATCCCTTTGTACGCCATTGGAGTCTTCCTATCATTCACCCTATCGCAGATCGGCATGGTGCG
>JAAZAN010000063.1 GCA_012514315.1 Chloroflexota bacterium | reverse complement strand
GGGCGACGGGATTCGAACCCGTGACCTTCTCCTTGGCAAGGAGACGTTCTACCGACTGAACTACACCCGCTTAATCGTGTACCATTATACCACAACCCGTATTTGACGCAAGTCGTTCTTGAAGTGTGTGGGGTCTGGTTTTCAGATGACGTGCCTGCCAATGCCCGGACGGGATCCCTGGCCTCATACACCAAAACGAAATTGACTAGCTGTGTCTTTTGAAGTAACATAATCTCCCATGAAGGCAAGCCCATCGCGGAAGGTGGTTGGCCACACACTCCCAGTGGACGAGGAGCCCGGAGGGAACACAATGAACTTCTCACGGCTGGCAGTAGTTGCGACGTGTGTGGCGGCGGGCATCGCGATCGTACGGGGCTTGATGGGGGGGGGCGCGCCGATTGACACGCCTGCGAGCCTGCTGTCGAGTACTGTGTCTGCCGGCTCTGCAGTTTCCGTGTCCATGAGCGCTCGTTCGGACGATCCAGTTCCCCAGTCGACGCTAGTGAGTGTTTCAACAGTTGCGCCGGTCGTCACTCCGTTGCCTTCCCTGACGCCTTCTCCCGCTGTCCCGCGAATCGGCATCGTAGCTGGCCACTGGGGCTCTGATAGCGGCGCTGTCTGCCCTGATGGATTGGAGGAAGTTCAGATTAATCTTGATATCGCACAGCGTGTGGTCGGGGCTCTCGAACCTTATGGTTATCATGTTGATCTTCTCAAGGAGTTTGATCCGCTGCTATACAACTACCGCGCTGACGCGTTAGTGTCGATCCATACGGACTCATGTGATCCGTATCCGGGCGCTGACCCTCCAGCGAGTGGGTTCAAGGTGACAAACGTTGAGGACAGTGCTGTACCTGAGGTAGAGCAACGACTCGTGGAGTGTCTATCGACGGCGTATCAGGCCCGTACGGAGCTGTTCTTTCACGAGAACACGATCACCTACGATATGCGCCGGTATCATCTGTTCTACGAGATCGACAAAGACACACCTGCGGCGATCATTGAGATTGGGTTCATGTATGAGGATCGCCAGCTGCTCACCGGGCAGCCTGATCAGGTTGCACAGGGTATTGTGGACGGAATTCTGTGCTTCATGTCCGAACGCGTTTCCGACTGACAGACAGGATGGGCCGGTCTCTTGCGGCTTCACTGTCTATCACCTGATTCAGGCGCATCCAGTCTGAGCACTTAGCGAACGCGCGGTCGTCTTCAGACTCACGGATGTGCCCCATCCCTGAAGAGCAGTCAGGAGGTTCACTGTGCCTTTCGCCAAAGCAGGTGTGCAAGTGGGAGATGGGCCAGCCACTGCCGCCGACCTGATGGCTATCGAACTTGCGGGTCTCGACGCGGTCAAACTGCGGGCGGGCGTCAATCCGCCCACTGATATCGTGGCCTATCGCGATGTCGGCATCGGCACCTTCCTCGTCCAGTTGTTCGGTGTCGAAGCAGCAGTGGGCGTGGTCACACCTCAGGATTTCGTTGAGGGCTTCGCTCCTTTGCTGGACGCGTTTGTCAAGAAGGGAGTGAGGGACTTCGAGATCCACAGCAGGCCGAATCTGCGAGAGTGTGGATTGGGTACGGCGTGGTCCAGCCCGAGCGCTTTCGGCGACTGGTTCGCGACAGTTGTCTCACGGCTGAGGACGCTCTATGGACCACAGATCCGCGCTGGGTTTCCCGCCCTTGCCACTTCCCCTGGGAGGCTTCCGAACACTTCCCCTGTGGTTACCCCGCAGGCGTTCTTGGCAGCCTGTTCGACAGCATTGTCGGAGGCGGACTTCGTATGCTGCCACGTCTACTGGCGGACTGCGGCGGAGATGACCGCTTACGACGGGGGAACAGCGTTCCTTCACGAATACCTGGAAGCCTACCCAACCCTTCCGTTGGTTATCTCGGAATTCGCCAACGTAGATATGAATGTCAGTGCCGTCACGAAGGGTGATCAATACGCGACATTCTTTCAGACATGTGCCCAATATGACGCATGTCGGTACGACTGGCCGTGGCACAAGGTGTACTGGCCTCGTCTGCAGGCCGCATACGCCTACGTCATGCGATCACCAGACCCGTCGGACGGCGGCTACACGTGGTTGGATGGCGATGGACAGCCAGGACCAATCACGAGTCGTGTCGGAGGCCGGCGGCGGATGCCGCCTCCAGCGGCGATGCGATTCGCGTGGCCGACCGAGTTCAGGAATTACACTCAGTTCTATGGTGAGAACCATCGTAGCTACTACAATACGTCCTATGCCAACTCGCTGCGCGGTGGCCACAATGGCGTGGACTTGCATGTTAACTATCAGGAGCCTACCAAGTCGCCGATCCGAGCCTGTCTTTCCGGCGTGGTCACGCGCAAGCTAATGATCGAGACCGGATATGGCCACCACGTCTATATTGAGAGCCGGGTGAACGGGGTCGGGCTGGTCACATTGCTGTATGCCCATATGTCCACCGTTGACGTCGAAGAAGGGCAGACCGTCCAAACAGGCGATATCATCGGTATGGCGGGCCTCACCGGTGCAACCACTGGGCCGCATCTGCATCTGTCTTTGAAGATCCAGGGGTTCCGCGTACCAGCTAATGCGGACTACTTGAACCCACGCCCATATCTCGACCCATTGCCGCGCAAGCGAGGTGGTCCTAGAGTCCCCTATTCGCGCACCTACGTGCTCTTGCCACCTCAAGCGGGCAGAGAGTGGGCGACAGCAATCATTGACGCCACGTGGGACACGAATCGTTTCACGGTGGGAGGGAGTGCGGACGATGCTGGAATCGGAGACTTGGATGTCCGACGGGTGATTGCCGTGACGCCATCGGCTTGGGGCGGAGATCTAAAATCCTTCTTCGACACGTTCTATCCGGGCATCATCTACGTTCCAGTCGAGGTGGAGACGGCGGATGAGCTGGCGGCTGTGCTGAGGCAACAGCCTTCGCCGCCAGAGATTCCTTCGAGACGGCCGTCGGGGGAACGCGGGTGTCCGCGAATTCCCTATCAGCGGTCGTACGTGCTCCTGCCTCCATCAGCCGATGTGGCCTGGGCTCGTGCAGCGATCGATGCGGCCTGGGACAAGCGCCGATTCACGATAGGCGGTAGTGCTGATGACGCGGGGATCGGCGACCTGGACCATCGTCGTGTGATTGCAGTGAATCCGGTGGACTGGGGTGGAGATCTAGCTCGCTTCTTCGATACGTATTACTCCGGTGTAACCTGCGTTCCGCTAGTGGCTGAGACGCCTGGCGCGCTTCTGAAACGCCTTGCCGAGCTGTGAAGGTGATTTAGTGAGGACGACGGCGTGCTTACTGTTTCTCCGAGTTTTCCCGGTAAGCTGAGTGCAAGGAGTGGCCAATGCTGCAGTACATCGCCCGTCGCTTCCTGGTGCTGCCTCTCATTCTCTTTCTTGTGACGCTCATCTTGTTTGGTTTAATGCTCCAACTGCCTGTGGAAATGCGGGCCGAGGTGTACATGCCTAGCGTCGGCTCGAATGCCACTGCCGAGCAGATGGCCCAGATCACGGAGACGATCATCAGGCGGTACGGTCTCGATGAACCACTTCCTGTCCAATACGCAGCCTGGGTGAAGAGCCTGCTCGTTGGGGAATGGGGGTATTCGCCTGTCTGGAAGGAATCGGTGCTTGAGGGCCTGTTGAGGAGGGTGCCTGCGTCAGCCGAGTTGGCGTTGGCGGCAATGGTTCCGGCGATTGTGTTGGCTGTTGTGTTGGGCAGCGTATCCTCGCGCTGTGATGGTCGTTTCGTTGGTCAGTTCGTCCGCGGGACTGCGTTTGTGGGATGGGCTTTTCCATCATTCATATTGGGTCTGATGATGCTGAACGTGCTCTACGCTTGGTTGAGGTGGTTTCCTCCCGGTCGACTGAGTACGTGGGCGAGTGTCATTGTGAACGGCGGCGGGTTTCGCACATACACTGGGATGTACACTGTGGATGCATTGCTCAATGGCAATGTCGCGATCCTGCTTGATGCACTCCGTCATCTGATCCTGCCCGCGAGTTCCTTGGGGCTGGCGCAGTGGGCTCTGCTGACCCGGATCATGCGATCTTCGTTGCTAGAGGCTCTGCGTCAGGACTACATCACTACGGCCAGAGCTAAGGGTGTAGATGAGCGAAAAGTGGTCAATGTCCATGCCAGGCGGAATGCCATCCTGCCGGTTGTATCGGCCAGCAGTGTGGCGGTATCGATGCTGATCAGCGGGCTAGTTGTTATAGAGACGGTCTTTGATATGAATGGTGTCGGTGGCGCCGCGACCAAGGCCATTCTTGCCGGCGATGTGTCGGTCGTGATCGGGTTCACGGTGTTCACATGCCTCGTCACGATGCTCTCCAGTCTGGCAGCGGATATCACCTATGCATTCATCGATCGCCGTGTGACGTTGGGATGAGGTGGAATAGCACCGGCATGTTCTCTGCCTGATGGGGGAATAGTCATCATGAGGGACCAGTACAAGACTGGATGGCTTGATCGAGTGGTCGCTACTCTGCTGCGCGCTCTCCACAGCATGGTCGCTCACCCGGCGCTGCTCGTCGGCGTGATTCTGATATCGATCTATGGGGCAATTGCACTCATCGCGCCGTTGGCGGCTAGGCCGGTTGGTAACGATCCCTATGTGCTGCCACGCTATGGACTGGTGGGTGACCCTGAACCGCCCAGCCTGGAGCATCCGTTGGGACTGATGCAGGATCGATATGACATGTTGTATGGTATGGTTTGGGGGACACGTGTCGCCTTCCGGGTGGGTTTGCTGATTACACTGGGCCGTGCGCTGATTGGTATTACGATAGGGCTCATCTCCGGGTATTACGGTGGCCGGATCGATGCGTTGATGATGCGCATCACGGACGCGTTCATGGCATTTCCGATCGTGGCAGGTGTTCTGATCATGTTGACACTCTTCGCTGGAGATCAGTTCGGCATCCAGAAAGGCGAGGGCGTTGACGCCATAGAGATTGCCTTGATCGCGTTTGGCTGGATGCAATATGCGCGGCTTGTGCGGGGGAACGTATTGGTTGAGCGATCGCGAGATTATGTCTATGCTGCGGTGTCGACCGGCGCGCGTGATCGACGGATCCTATTTCGGCATATACTTCCCAACGCAGCTCAAGGACTGTTCGTTATGCTGGCGTCGGATGTCGGCGCGATGGTTGTGACGATGGCGGCTCTCACATTCATCGGCCTGTCGGGCGATAAGCCTCTGGCGGATTGGGGTATGATGCTGAAGTATTCGCGCAACTGGATCGTTGGCGCACCAACTCGTGCATTTGAGTACTGGTATACCTACGTCCCGCCGGTTGTGGCGATCGTGTTATTCTCGGTTGGATGGGGATTGATCGGGGATGGCCTGCGTGAGACCCTGGATCCCAGACTTCGGGGAGTCCATCTGCGCTGAATGGACGGGATGATTCGGCCGGCGCTGTTGTTGAGCTGGTGGATATCAGCCTACAGACGCACGTTGACGATCTCAAAAATGGGTTCGGGTTGGGGATGCCCCTTGATCTCCAGCATCCCTATTGGGCGCACATTGACGTAGCCTCGGACGGATTCGTAGGCCTGAACGTTGATCAGGATCTGCCCGCCCTTTGCGTGCTCCTGAAGCCTGCGGCTGACATTGACCGCGTCCCCGATCACGGTGAAGTTCATCATCTGCGGAACACCGATGTTGCCTACCAATACCTCACCGGTGCTGATCCCAACGCCGAACTCCAGCCGGGAGGCTGATGGCAACTGGCTATGGGATTGCTGGGCTGCCTGACACATGCGCCATGCAGCTCGGACAGCTCGCAGGGTGTGATCAGGCTGGGGCAAAGGGGCATTGAAGTATGCCATAACCGCGTCGCCCAGAAACTTGTCCAGCGTCCCCCCTTCAGCGAGAATGGCATCGCTCGCTGCCGCGATATGGCGGTTCAGAACGTCCACCAGGACTTCGGGGGCTGCACGAACGCTGAAACGGCTGAAGCCGCGAATATCGGCGAAGAGGATCGTGGCGCGTCGGCGCACACCTCCCAGCGTGAGTGTCTCCGGGTTGGCTATCAGTCGTTCCACAATGCTTGGTGAGACATACCGTTCGAGCAGGCTGCGTAGCTTCTGGGTGTCCCCCCCCTGCGCATCCCTGATGTAGTGTGAGAGTCGGGCATTCTCCAGCGCCAGCGCAGCGAAAGAGGCCAGAGCGCTGAGCGGATACTGGTCCTGGATGCTGAAAGGGCGTGCTGTGAGGCTGTTACTGACGCCTAGAGCTCCAACGGATCTGTCACCGACCCGAATGGGCACAAACAGCATCGGACCAGCAAGTGTCGGCTCTCCCCTGAGCATAGCGGCGGCAGCCAATTGATCCTCAGTGTACTTTGATACTTGCCGTTCACCCGATTTGACGTGTTGCTTGTGCAGATGTCTCTTGAGATCCTTGCCGGTCCCGTCCGCCAGGAATACAGTGCATTCCTCGGCGCCGGTCAGATGGAGTGCGGCATCGGCGATCTGATTGAGCAGTTCGCCAGGACCGAGCTGCGCAGCCGCCGATTCACCGATGTGGCGCAGGATATCGCGTTCACGCAACCTCTGCTCTAGCTGGCGATTGAGTTGTTCCAGCTGCTCGGCAAGCTCGTGTTTCTCATGCTTCAGCGTGACGTGGGACAGTGCCCTATGGACTGTAGCCAGCAGGTCATCGGCAGTGAAGGGCTTGGTCACACAGTGGTGGACATCTCTGAAGAATAGCTGTGATGCCGTTGTATCGGTGAGATCGGAGGTCATTGCTATGATCGGGACGTCGATGCCGTGACCTCTCAAGGAGTCGATGAAGCTGAATCCTGACATCCTGGCCATCTCAAGGGCCAGAATGATGCACTCGACATCGTAATGGAGGGCAAGCTCAAGTCCCGTAACACCGTCCATAGCCTCCAGAACGGCGAAGCCCTTTGGCTTCAGTACATTCTGTACGACGATGTCGCGCGTGTAACGACTTTCGTCCACAACGAGCACTCGGATGTTGGACACGAGGTCCCTCTTTCCGCAATGGTACCCGTACCTTGGGCTACCCGACGTACTGGCAGTATCGCGTCGGTGAGACGCCCGCCTCGGCCAGCATACTGTCGGTGTCGTCGGCTGAGCCAGGGAGCCTTTGTTGTTAAGGACCTGGCCTGAGATCGCCTACTCGGTAGTATCGACTCTATATTGGTAGGTCGCCCATTCGGTTGTCGTCGGGGCCAGCCCGGAGATGGTCACAATTGCTCGACTCGCGGTGCTATCGAGAGGAATCCCCCATGCGCCTGTCTGATCAGCATTCAGACCCAGACGTTGGACGGTGGTTTCTCGTCCGAACAGCACCAGTTGGACTAGCCAACGCTGTGGCAGGGTGTTCGCATGCCGAATGAAGCCAGCCGGTGTCCAGCCGCCCGCGTCGTTCTCGAAATCGCTGAAATAGCCGATCTCGGGGATAGCAATATCGTCCAGCACGAACCCTGGACGGTTCACTGCATCATCAGTGATGGACTCGAACCGAATGATGATGGCCTGACCTGCATACGGGGACAGGTCGACGCTCTCCTGGATCCACTGAGACGTTGCGCCGCCGCTGGCGCCTGTGTATGCCCATCCAAACGAATTGCCGTTAGGGTTCGTGCCTGTCCCCGAAGGTGTGGTCAGGATTGTCCAGGTCCTTCCACCATCTGTGCTGACCTCAACGTAGGCGTAATCCCAGTCCTCCTCGAGATCGTACCAGGTCCAATAAGTTAGGGTCGCCTCGTCAACGTCGGTCAGATCGAATTCTTGAGATAGCCACATGTTGGAGTCGTCACCCCGATTAGACCACCAGATGTAGTCGCCGCTCCGGGCGGTAGTATCCACGAGCCCGACCTGCGTGGCGCCCGTGAAGGTGAATGAGAGCGGCCGATTGCCCCGAAACTCGATGTAGTCGGTGCCGTACTGATGTACGGTACTGCTTACATCAACCGGATAGGCTGATTGGTTGTAGGACTCCACAATGTCAAACTCCGGCGGATTGATATCGGCGTAGCCATACCGTCCATCGTCAAGCCCGGGGTCGTCAAGCAGGTTGGCGACGACCCAATCGGCGAACAGATCCTCGTGGTCCCCGGGAACGCCCATTTCGCTCAGTACGTCGTCAACGGAGCGCAGCCCGTTCTCTGGGTTGGCCACGAGAGCCTTGGTGGCCTCAGGGCCGAATCGACCGAGGAAGTAGGCGGTGAATAGATAACCGGCTCCATAGTTTGGCCCTGCTGCACCAGGGCCCTCGGGCCACGAGTTCAGTTGGGTGTCCGGGGATCTGGCAAACGACCAATCGGACCCACCCACGTCGAACCCGTTGAGGAACATGGCTAGCTCGGAGAAGCCCTCGTTCAACCATGTCTCCTCATTGCGATCATTGTACCAGTGTATCATATGCTGAAACTCGTGGGCGAGCACGCCGTTGTAGAAGCTGCTGTTGATGGTCGTATTGTCGATGTTGATGTAGAACATCTCCATCTCATTGGAGTCCTCGCGGACCAACGATACAAACTCATCGGCACTGGAGTAGTACCCCGCCACGGAGTTCCCCAGACCACGAGCGTGGAGTATTGTGAGGTGTGGATCATTGTCAACGCCAGGAGTCCACTCAGTGCCAAAGAACTCGCGATTTGTGGGGTAGGTCGAGCTCTCGAATAGCTCGGCGGCGGCCGCGAGGTCATCTCGGTTGAACGCAGCACCGTCCTCAACCCACATATAGACGTGCTCCGTCTTGGCTTCCAGCACGGCTTCGACATCGAACTGCTCGTCAGTATCCACGTCAGACACGTGGAAGATGCGTCGGGCGCCAACCGGGTAGTCGGGAGACCCTTCAGGGTTGATGGTCCGTGGGGTGTCTACAGGCAAGCCTCGCAAACGGATCGCCAGCTCGTGCAAGTCGCGCACGGGTACATCTGTTGTCTTGAGCAGTTCCTGAGTCTCAATTCCGACGTCCCCAACCGGTTCGCGCGGGATAACGACGGTAGGTTGGGGAGTGGGCGTGTTCAGTACAGGTTCGATGATCGGCCCAATGATCGGTTCAGTGGGGCGTTGCCATCCAACGCCATTTCCACAGCAACAACACGCCGATCCGATCAAAGTGGCAACGGCGATCAGAATAGCAACTGCCCGGTTCATCCAATATCCTCCACATTACTCGGGCTACTAGCCCGCATCGTTACATGATGAGTGATGGAGTACCCAGCTATCACGGCGTTCTGTCCGTCGGCTCTGCGTGACCAGACGCGTTGAGGTGCTAGCTGGGCGCCTCCGCAACGATCTGGACGCTCGCGCTGGCCCCGATGCGGCTTGCGCCCGCCGCAATCATAGCGATCGCATCCGCGTATGTGCGGATTCCCCCGGCAGCCTTGACACCCATTCCAGGGCCCACCGTCTGGCGCATCAGGCGCACATCTTGAACCGTGGCTCCACCGGTGGAAAACCCAGTCGATGTCTTGACGAAGTCCGCCTCAGCGGCTTTGGCGATCTGACAGGCGACGACCTTCTCCTCTTGCGTAAGCAGAGCCGTCTCTATGATGACCTTCAATGTACTGTTGGCCGCGTGACACACACGCGCGAGACTAGCGATCTCGGTCTCAACCTGGCTGTGCTCACCGCTCTTCAAGGCGCCGATGTGGATGACCAGATCTAACTCATTAGCGCCTTCGAAGAGCGCTTGTTCGGCCTCCGCGAGTTTGATCGCTGATCTGTTGGCGCCAAGCGGAAATCCGATCACAGTGCAGACGGCGACTTCGCTTCCCGACAGCCTGCTCGCTGCCAGGGGCACGTAGACCGGGTTGATGCAGACCGTGGCAAACCCGAAGTCGCGTGCTTCATCACACAATACCCTGATCTGCTCAGCCTGGGCATCGGCTTTGAGAAGGGTGTGGTCAATATAGCGGGCCAGTTCCACCTTGTTCATCATAGACCGCACCTCCATCGATCACTCGTTCTGGCCGACTAGGTCGGCAAACGTGTGGTGCGAGGTCAGCCCCCACTGTTCCGGCGGCCAGTAACACAGCCACGACTTGCCTACGATGTTGTCGCGTGGCAGCACGCCCCAGCGGTGGGAGTCATCCGAATTCCGACGGTTGTCGCCCAACACGAAGTACTCGTCCGTCGCCAGTGTCCAGGAACCAGAGTAGGAACCCAGGTCCGTGATGTAGGGCTCGACCAGCGGGAGGCCGTCGATCCATACCTGTCCAATTCTGATTTCAACGGTCTCACCTGGCAGGCCGATGATGCGCTTGATGTAGTCCTCCTCCATGTGCGTAGGGGGGTGAAACACGACGACGTCGCCGCGAGTTGGTGACTGAAACCAATAGGTTAGTTTGCTGATGACCAGGTACTGGCCGTCATGCAAGTTAGGTTCCATACTTGATCCACGGACCTGAAAGCGACCAGTCGCTGTGTTAAGGATGAGGAAGATGATCAGAGCAAGCAGGATAGTCTCTGCGATCTCTCGGACCACCGAGTGGCCGCCGAAGGTCTGAGCCATCGAGACCCTGTCGCCTTCGGCGACAGGGTCGTACTCCGCTCGCACGTCACTGCGTTGAGAATCCTCCAAGAATTCACCTACCAGTCCTCAATGTGGTCCGCGAATTATAGTACAGGAGGAAGCGCCGTGCAAGCGTTGCTTCTTCTGAATGGCTGATACCCAACAGAGTATGAGAGGGGGACCGCTTCCTTGGCCGTGTTGGGGAAATCAGGCTGGGATCAGTAGAGAAACCACTCGGCGATAGGGTATCCCCAGAGCAGTGTCACGATCGCCCCGGCTACAAGAAAGGGCCCATATGGAATGGGGTCACGCAAGCTGCGGATGCGTGTGAGGAGCAGCAGGGCGCTAATAGCTGCGCCCATAATGAGGGTCAGTATCAAGGCCTCGATGACGAGAGGGAACCCGGTGATGAGACCGACGAAGGCGGCCAGCTTGACGTCTCCTCCTCCGAGGGCGCCGCAGCCGAAGAGGGCGGTCCCCACCACAGCGGCCAGGAAGAAGAAGCCAAATCCAATGGCGCCGCCCGCTAATGCGTAGGTCCAGGGCAGGTTGGGCGTGAAAAAGCTGGCGATGAAGGCGAACGCGATCGCGGGGTACATCACCACGTTCAAAATCAAGCGCCTCTCGATGTCAGTGATGAGAACCAGGGCGAGGATCGCCGTGTAAACCAGGTAGAGCGCGAGCTGAATCGATGGGCCCCAAGCTATCCAGAGATAACCGTAGGCCACAGATAAGCCGATCTCAGCCAGAGGATTCCGCAGTCGGATTCGTGCTCCACAGCTTGTACACAACGCACGGTTCACCAAATAGGCGGGGACGCTAACCCACTGCCATACAGGACGTTCGGTTCCACAATACGGGCAGTGAGGGCGGGTCAGAGAACGCCTGGCTGGCAGGTCGGAGCCAAGCTGGTTGATGAAGGCACCCACCACCAGGCCCAGTAGCACAAATAGGATGAGCATGGCGACATATTATATGTCACCATGCTCGGTTCGCAAGTAACGCGCAGGGCAATCGCATCTTAATCCAGACGCGTCAAAGTAGGCAAGAAGTAGTCACGAATGCTGCTTTGAGTGGCAGTTGGAAGCAGAAAACCCAGCTTCGCCCTGTCAAAACTCACGCCGGGAACAAAAAAGCGCGTCAATTGATTCCTCGAGACGTCATATTTGGTGCGATTCGAG
>JAAZAN010000062.1 GCA_012514315.1 Chloroflexota bacterium | reverse complement strand
TGACATCCGATA
Source organism: Chloroflexota bacterium (assembly GCA_012514315.1). Classification (GTDB taxonomy): domain Bacteria; phylum Chloroflexota; class Anaerolineae; order B4-G1; family B4-G1; genus JAAZAN01. Next base: position 3,990 of record JAAZAN010000062.1, on the reverse strand, counting down.
TCATCGGGGTATTGGAGATACTTGAGACTCCCGGTGCCATGATCGACGCGGCCATGAGTTTCAACACCGAGTTCTTGGCGCCACCAACCGCTATGGTTCCCTGCAGCAGCCCACCGCCACGAACCACTATCACTTCTTCACTCAAATGCAGATCCCTTCACGGTCATCATAACAGTCCGTTGCGTACAATCGCAGCGTCCCAAATGGCGCGATATCAAATGCGGCGACATCAAATAGTTCAACAAATAGTATAACACTGGCTTTGAAACAAACAGGACTCCCTCAGGAGTCCTGTTTCAGCAGTAGCAGATGATTGTGGAGCGTTGAGGATGTCTTCGATCCCTCGTCAGATACGAGAGACCAGCTTATCCAACAGGGTATACCATTCGAGTTCGCTGTTCTTGAATGCCCGTTCAGGATCGTCAGCCTCACTTGCCGTCAATGCCTGCTCGAAGCTGATGATACGCTCTTTTAGCAGCGTTGGATCGACATCTGCGATATTGACGGCTCGATTAGCCAGCACAACCACCTTATGTCCATCAGCTTCAACATAACCACCTGCGATCGCGAAGCGCAGCACAGTGTCGTTGTCTTGCGGCTTAATCCTGACCTCGCCACTGTTCAGCGTGCTCATCACCGGTGAACGCATATACATGAAGCCAATCTCGCCTTCGGTGGCAGGTACTGCCACAAAGCTTGCCTCGGCTGAGTACAGCATCTTCTCCGGTGTCACTATCTCACAAATCATGGTACCAGGCATATTGTGCCTACCATTCCTTCCTATAGTGTCGACAACCATCGCAACCCCTTGGGTGCTTCTGTCTGTCAGTCCTCGCTCCTGAGAAGACTAATCCTTGAGCTTCTCCGCGGCCTCATACACTTCCTCAATGGCACCCTTGTAGCGGAATGCCTGCTCCGGGATATCATCACATTTACCGTCGATGATCGCAGCAAAGGAACGCACGGTGTCTTCGAGCTTGACGTATTTACCGGGATTGCCGGTGAATACCTCTGCCACATGGAAAGGCTGGCCGAGGAACTGCTGGATCTTACGCGCACGGCTCACAGTGAGTTTCTGCTCTTCTGAAAGCTCATCCATACCGAGGATGGCGATGATGTCTTGCAGGTCAGAGTAACTCTGCAAGATCTCCTGCACGGTTACCGCCACACGATAGTGCTCTTCACCGAGGATCTCGGCAGAAAGCGCACGCGAAGTAGAGGCCAGCGGGTCGACGGCTGGATAGATTCCCAACTCGGCGATTGAACGGCTGAGAACGGTTGTGGCATCCAGATGGATGAAGGCTGTAGCCGGCGCCGGGTCGGTAAGGTCGTCGGCAGGAACGTAGATAGCCTGAACCGAGGTAATCGAGCCGGTCTTGGTAGAGGTGATGCGCTCCTGTAGGTCGCCCATCTCGGTAGAGAGCGTTGGCTGGTAACCAACAGCTGAGGGCATCCGGCCGAGAAGAGCAGAAACCTCGGAGCCGGCCTGGGTGAAACGGAAGATGTTGTCGATAAACAACAGCACGTCCTGGCCTTGGTCGCGGAAGTACTCCGCGGCGGTGAGGCCAGCGAGACCAACGCGCAAACGGGCTCCAGGAGGCTCATTCATCTGACCATAGACCAGACAGGTCTTCTTAATAACGCCAGACTCATTCATCTCTTGATAGAGGTCGGTACCCTCACGGGTACGCTCGCCTACGCCGGTGAATACTGATGTTCCACCATGCTCCTGAGCGAGGTTATTGATCAGCTCCATGATGATAACGGTCTTGCCAACACCCGCGCCGCCAAACAGACCGGTCTTACCGCCCTTGATATAGGGCTCGAGCAGGTCGACGACTTTGATACCGGTCTCGAAGATCTCGGTGGAAGTGGTGAGGTCCTCGAATCTTGGGGCGGGGCGATGGATGGGGTACCAGGTGTCGATCTGGGGCATCTCGCCACCATCGATCAGTTCGCCGGTAACGTTCCAGATACGACCGAGGGTAGCCTGTCCCACGGGCATCTTTATGGGTGCTCCAGTATCTACTGCCTCGATACCGCGCTGCAATCCATCGGTCGAAGACATAGCGACCGTTCTCACCTGATTGCCCGGCAGGTGCGTCTCAACCTCTAAGACGACGTTGATGTGCCCGATGGGTGTATCAGCCTCGACCGTGAGGGCATTGTATATCGCCGGTATCGAATCCGCCGGGAACTCGATGTCCACGACTGGACCGACCACGCGGACGATTCGTCCAACATTCATGGTTGTGTCCTTCTTCTCAGTAGCCATTAATCCTCCAATGCCGCAGCGCCGCCGACGATCTCGGTGATCTCGGTGGTGATGGCGCCCTGACGTGCACGGTTATATACCCTGTTGAGGGTTGTCACCATCTCGGTCGCGTTGTCGGTAGCCGACTTCATGGCCTTGCGACGTGCTCCCTGCTCCCCCGCTGCCGAATCGAGCAGCGCATGGAAGATGCGTGTCTCGACATAGGTGGGAAGCAGCTCGTTGAGCACTGCTGCCGAAGACGGCTCATATTCAAATTCCCCAGCCAGTTCCTGTGCCGAGGAGACTTTCTCAGCCGAAGCTCTGGCCGCTGTCATCTTGGCGGCGGCACCAGCTGCGGCTGCCTTGGCACTCTCGTCCAAATAGACTGCAGTGGCCTCGCCTTCACCGACCTCATGGAAGGCGACCTTCTCGATAGGTAATATCACCTCGGACGTAAGCACCTGATCGGCAACGTTCTTGGCGTGGTTATAAAAGATCACCACTTGATCGATCCTGCCGTTGATATAGCCATCAATCACCATACTGGCTATCTCGCGCGCCTGATCGTAATCAGGATCGGCAGAGCGATCACGAAACGCCAACTTGACGGGCATGTTGCGATAGTTAAAGTACGCAGCGGCTTTTTTACCACAGGTGATAAGGTCGCATTCGATGTTCTCGGCCTTGCGAGCAGTAATGAATCTATCGACCGCACGCAAGACATTGCTGTTGAAGCCACCTGCCAGACCACGGTCTGAAACCACAGCGATAACCACAACTCGCTTGATCTGCTCATGATGCGCAAGCAGCGGGCTTTCCTGCTCGGATGTCCGAGATGCGACGCTTTCTAAAACCTCGACCATCGCCATAGCGTAGGGTGTCGCGGCAACGATGCGGTCTGTTGCCCGCCTGATCTTGGCAGTAGCTACCATCTCCATGGTGCGCGTGATCTGCTTGGTGGATTGTACCGAGGTGATTCGCTTTTTTATGTCGCGCAGATTGGACATCTGGCAACCCCTACCCTTCGACCGCGAACTGGTTCTTGAAAGCGGCGATGGCCTCTTTGAGTAATTCTGCTGTCTCGTCCGAAATCTTCTTCTCGACGAGGATCGCCGTTCCGATCTCGGGACGAGTGACACGCATATACTGCAACAGCTCGTCGCGGAAACGGATGACAGCGCCAACAGGCAGGCCGTCTAAGAAGCCGTTATTACCAGCGAAGATCGCGATGACCTGCTCCTCTACCGGCATCGGGGCGTGCAGACCCTGCTTGAGCAGTTCGGTCATGCGGGCACCACGAGCCAACTGGTTCTGAGTTGCCTTGTCAAGGTCGCTGCCAAACTGGGCAAATGCCTGCAGCTCGCGATAAGCCGCAAGGTCGAGACGCAGCGAGCCTGCAACCTGCTTCATAGCCTTGATCTGGGCGTCACCGCCAACACGTGAAACACTGATACCGACATTTACAGCAGGCCGCTGACCTTGGAAGAACAGGTCGGACTGCAGGAAGATCTGGCCATCGGTGATGGAGATAACGTTTGTGGGGATATAGGCAGAAACGTCACCAGCCTGAGTCTCGATGATCGGCAGTGCCGTCAGCGAGCCAGCCCCGTTCTTGTCGGAGAGCTTGACAGCGCGCTCCAACAGGCGGGAATGCAGATAGAAGACGTCGCCCGGATAGGCCTCGCGTCCAGGAGGACGACGCAAGGTCAGCGACATCTGACGATAGGCGACTGCCT
>JAAZAN010000061.1 GCA_012514315.1 Chloroflexota bacterium | reverse complement strand
GTGCCGAACGGCGACGTCGACACGCTGCTTCACGTTATTCGGCGCTATGAGGTGTCATACGTGGCGCTGGATCGGAGCTGCCCGGCTGATCTGATGTCAATATGCACCGGCTCCGCAAGCGACCCGGCCCTGGGGGACCCTGTACTGGAGGTGGACATGCTTCGTGTCTTTGCCGTTGAGCATCACTGGAGGGCAAGCCGGGACGGGTAGCCCCTCCGTCGGTGCTTCCTGTGTGAGTAGGCGATCTCCTGCCGGCCCCGGTCATCGTGCTGTGTCCACGTGCACTGTGGCTTCTCCTTGCCGAAGTTGCCAGGCAAGCTCACCGTGTGGTATACTCAGTAGCATGCATAGCGTGCGGAGAACGTGCCGTGCGGGATGACTGCATATAGTAGAGCGGGCGCCTCGGTCTCTTCAGGTAGGAGTTATGCTGATGACGGGGAAGATTGCTTTGTTTGTTGTGGATGATCACCCGGTCTTTCGTCATGGTCTGCGAAACGTCTTGGCGCTTCAGGATGATATTGAGGTTGTTGGGGAAGCGTCAGACGGCGATGCCGCTCTCGAACAGATCCCCGTTGTGCATCCAGATGTGGTGCTGATGGACATCAATCTGCCCACAATAAACGGCCTTCAAGCGACTCGCCAGCTTAGGACACTGTGTCCTGGAGTGCGCGTCATTATGCTGACGGCATACGATGATGAAGAGCAGGTCTACCATTCTGTTCGAGCAGGTGCATCGGCCTACCACGCGAAAGATGTCGCTCCCGACCGCCTTGTCGAGGTCATACGCTGCGTGAGTCAGGGTCTCTATGTCATTGGCGAGAAGGTGCTGGATGAAGATGGAATTGGGCGCTGGCTACTCGAGGAGTTCCGCCGGTTCGGTGGTGACATTATCTCGACAGCTGCGGAGTTCCTATCGCCCTTGTCTGAGCGTGAGATGGAGATCCTCGAGCTGGTGATCGAGGGGATGAGCAACAAAGAGATTGCCTACCACCTCGGTATCAGCCATCAGACGGTCAAGAATCACATGACCGCGATACTCTCTAAGTTGGGAGTTGCTGACCGAACACAGGCGGCCGTCTATGCTCTGCGTCACGGCTGGGTCCCGCTGCAGGAAGAGCGAGGCCGAGATCGACGCTTTCCGAGTATTCTGTAGCGTCAGAAAGATGCGTCACACTGAAAGGCTAGGGGTGTACTATGGTCGTCACGACTGAGGGCGAAGTCACACCGTTGGAGGACTTCCTGAATAATGCAAGCAGAGAGTTCGATCAGACGCAGCTTGAGCTGAAAGAGGTCGACATGCTCATTCAGCAGACGACGGCTGAGGTGGAACGCCTGGCGCAGCGAAATACGCAGATCACCAATCGCCTTCGACAAGTGGAGTCCGCGCTTGATACCGTACCGCGAGAGGACATTCGCGAAGTCTACTCGGTGGGACTCGATACCCAGCAACGCCTGTTCACAATGCGAGGGCAACTGGAGAAGCTGCAGAGTGACCGGCGCCACCTGACTCGATATGCGACGATGCTCCGGAACCTTCTTGATCTGGTGGACTACGGCGACTACGAGCCGGGACCGCAAGTTGAAGAGGCCGACGTCAGTGGCCAATCGTTGGCCATCCGGATCATCGAAGCGCAGGAGCGCGAACGCCAGAGACTGAGCCGTCAGATGCACGATGGCCCGGCTCAATCGCTGACCAACTTGATTCTGCAGGCCGAGATCTGCGAGCGGCTGTTTGATGTTGACCCAGACCGAGCGCGTTCTGAACTGGCCACACTGAAGGATGCCGTCGCCGGGACCTTTCAAAAGGTGAGAGGGTTCATCCTGAACCTGCGTCCGATGATGCTGGACGATCTCGGCCTGGTACCCACTCTGCGACGTTATGTGGACAGTTTCACCGAGAACAGCGGTGTGCTGACATCATTGACCGTAACAGGGAAAGAGCGGCGTCTGGAACCTCACCGTGAAGTGATTGCCTTCAGGCTCGTGCAGGAATTGCTGAACAATGCGTACGAATACGGCCACGCCACAAACGTCCAGATCAATCTGGATATGGGCGATGATAACGTGCGTGGTGCGGTAGAAGACAATGGCAGCGGGTTCGACCTGGACGAGCGGATCGCGTCGTCGGACGGTGATCGTTTTGGCTTGGCCATGATGCGTGAACGGATGGAGATGCTCGGAGGGCGGTTGCATGTCGAGAGCGAACCTGGACGTGGCGCCAGGATCGCGTTCGAACTGCCCGTGACCTATGGATTGGTGTCGCACGATGCTGAATAGGGTGGTACTGCAGTCCTATTGACGCTGGGTGGATGATCCACTATAATGACGTTATCTTGATGGAATACGGAAGGGAGGTGAGTGGAATGCTGTTTCTGCCTCGTGAGGAAGGTCAGGGTTTGGTAGAGTATGCTTTGATTCTTGTATTGGTGGCTATTGTTGTGATCGTGATTCTGGCACTGCTGGGACCGGCAATCGGTAACATCTTCAGCGAGATCGTCAGCGCCCTCTAGCATCCACTGGAAGGTGGACTGCCAGCATAAGGTAAAGGAGCCCCGCATCATGCGGGGCTCCTTTACCTTACATCGGTGTGATCAGGGAGTCCCGCACGGTGTGCCAACGTCAGGCTGCCTGGTGCTGTTCGTTGGACACAGGGGAGCGGCTACTTGCGTGACGCCTCTTCTTGACATTCAATTCTGAAACCTGTATCATAGGCGGCACGACAAAAGGAGGAACGAGCTATGCGCATCAGCCGAGTGTTGCTCTTCATTGGTCTGTTGTTGTTCGTTGGCGCTCTGGCGGTCG
>JAAZAN010000060.1 GCA_012514315.1 Chloroflexota bacterium | reverse complement strand
TGTAGCATAGCGCCACTCTCTCCCGTTCGCCGTGTATAGAGTGCGAGTACTTGGGCTTGTCCACCTCAGAGTCCGAAACCCGGCATATTGTAGTACGGTCACTGGGAACGGTCAAACTCCCGGAGAAAATCGACCGCTACAGCGGTCCAGCGCCTGGTGATTACCCACAGGTCCGCTTGACACCGCGAAGTCACACTCTGCGCCCCGGTATGTAGGGTTCGGAGGCGAGTGTGACCTGCCACATCTGGGTGCACATCAAGAGATGGACTATCACCAGTCCAGCTCAAGTTGACAACCGACTCGACCTATGCTAATCTCCGTTGCCGCCGTCAGTGCAGGTGAATGATGGGGGAACACGCATTGAATGAAGCAGGCCAATCACGTGTCTGGACCATCGGCGGGGCCATAGGGATTGCCGCCATAGGCATGTTCCTGCTCCTGAGAGGACTCGCCCCACCGGCTCAGGAGCCGCAAGTCGTTGACCAAGTGCCCACAGCCGGGCTCTCGCCCACCCTGACAGCCCAGGCCACACCACCCTACGTGCCCGACGACGATCCAGTCGTGGCGGTCGTCGACGACCACGAAATACTCTATACAACTTGGCTTGATGCCGTACTAATCGACCAGGTGCTCAGCGGCTTGGCTGGTCAGCCTGCTCCCGCGCCTGCGGAGACATTGGAGCGTCTGATTGATGAGACATTGGTGCTGCGATCTGCGCCCGGGGGCGACCTCCCAACGGCCACTGAGGTGGAGGAAAGCATTGTCCAACTCGAGTCGACCTGGGGCGTCACCGACGAGGCCGTCACAGAGGCGCTCGAACACGCAGGGCTGTCACGTGCCAAGTTCGAACGATCAGTCGTCCGGATACTCAGCGTCCAGGCTAGACTGGATGCGCTCCGGAGTAGAGGAGAGGACGTTGCGACCTGGCTAGCCGACCAGAGATCGAGCGCGAGGATTCTCATTGCGGATGGCCGGTCGACGCTCACACCGCCGACCGGAACAAGGCCAGCGGATCAGCCCGCCCTCCACATCCCTACTCCGAACCCATGATTGACAGGTCTCCCAGAGGGATCCAGGATATGTCTGACCAGTCCAGTGTCGATGCCAGGCCATCGCGCACAACAACACGAGCCCGTGCGTGATCGAGTGCAGGCGCTTCGCGATCCATGCGGCCGCCGCATCTCGGACGCCGCTGCTGTGTTCTTAGTGTATACCCAGATTCCGAAAGGTGGCCGATTCTGTGAGAACATGCTTGATTATCGCCAACCCTGCCGCCGGTCACGGCGCCGGCAGGCGTCTGGTTCCGGATGTTCGCCGTATCCTGAGCGAACAGGATACCCGATGTGAGATCGTATTGACCGAACGTCCGTGGCATGCGGCAGAACTGGCCCAGGCCGGAGCCGAGGCTGGACACGGGGTTGTGGTCGCTATGGGAGGAGATGGCACTGCGAATGAGGTGCTGAACGGGCTGATGGCCGCCAAGGCGATGGGCAGATGCTGCTGCCAAATGGGCATCATTGCCGTCGGGCGCGGTAATGATATGGCGTATGGCATGGGCATCCCAACGGGCGTGGAGGAAAGTTGCCACACGCTCGCCAACGGCAGCCACCGAACCGTCGATGTGGGTCGAGTAGTGGGCGGCCTCTACCCAGAGGGCCGGTATTTCGGAAATGGCATCGGCATCGGCTTTGATACCATCGTTGGGTTCGAAGCCGCCAAGCTACGCAGGCTGACAGGTTTTGCCGCCTACTTCGTGGCTGCCCTCAAGACGATGTTTCTCTACTACACGGCGCCGCTCACCCGTATCGAGTACGATGGGAACACGCTCTCACAGCCGTCGCTGATGGTCTCACTGATGAACGGTCAACGCATGGGAGGAGGGTTCATGATGGCCCCAGACAGCTCGCCGGATGACGGTTTGATCGATGTCTGTGTGGTCCATCAGGTCAGCCGGGCGCGCATGTTGCCACTAATCCTGCGCTTCATGCAGGGTACCCAGTACACACAACGGCCTGTTAAAGGATTCCGCGCCCGCGAGATCATTGTGACCGCACTTGACGGACGTCTACCCGCCCACGCTGATGGAGAGACGATCTGCACAGACGGCCAGCAGCTCCAGATTACCGTGTTGCCACGACAGATCGGCGTCATCTGCGGGACAGAAGGAGTCGACACATGAGCCTCTGGCACGACGTCCTCACCAGGACGCTCCGGGCGATTGCTCACTTGCTGTGCCGCGTGCACCCAGAAGACCTGGAGAAGGTCCCAACTGAGGGGCCGCTCATTCTGGCAGCCAATCACGTCAACTTCATCGAGGTTCCGATCCTCTATGGCCATCTGCACCCACGACCTATCTCGGGTATGGCCAAAGCCGAGTCGTGGCGCAATCCCTTCAAGCACATCCTGTTCAATACCTGGGGGGGCATTCCCGTGCGACGCGGTGAGGCCGACCTGGATGCTACACGTTCGGCGCTCAGGGCTCTACAGGCCGGGCGCATCCTGGCTATCGCGCCGGAGGGCACTCGCAGCCACGACGGGCGTCTCCAGCGCGGCCACCCCGGGGTAGCCATGTTGGCACTGCGGAGCGGCGCTCCCATCCTACCTGTGGTCTATTACGGTGGCGAGAGGCTGTGGAGCAGTCTGCGGCGCTTTCGGCGCACCGATTTCCATATCGTTGTTGGCGACCCTTTCTGGGTCGACCCGGGCGGTATGCCGGTAGACCGATACGTGCGGCGGCAGATGGCCGACCAGATCATGTACCAGCTTGCTGCGCTCCTTCCACCAGAGTATCGGGGGGTGTACGCGGACCTTCAGTCTGCTTCCGAGACGTACCTCCGTTTCGGGCCGGGAGCGTCCAGTAACCTGGTGAAGGCTGGATGCGGATCGGGGCAGCTTGACACAAGCCCTGGTCAGCGCGATCGCGGCATACGCAGCAAGGGAATATATGAAGCCACCGTGTAAGCCTATTCCCCTCAGTATCTGCTGCCTGTCCGGTGCTGTGGTCGCGGCGCCGCACCACGCTTGACAAATCATCTCCTTTCCGCTATAGTGGGCGCAACTCGTCGCTTACTGTACTATCGACCTACTGCTGTCATCTCAGCAATCAGCAAGTAAGATGCCCAGCGCGTTCCGGGCATGGGTTGGCAGGGTGTTCCGGCAGACCAGGTTGGCTCCTTCCCTTGCCGCGCGATCTGGAATCGACTGGACTTCAATACTACATGCATCTTAAGCGCTATCTCATGGTCGCCATCCTAATGGTGGCCGCCGTCAGCACCATCCTCTCACCGACGACCTATGCTTGCGAGAGTTCAAGCGTGGGCTCTGTCCTTTCGCCCTATTGGCCAAGCGCCATCCGACGGTGGGAATCGATCATCCGACAGGAAGCCGAACGGCGGCGTCTGGATCCTGACCTCATTGCCGCCGTAATGTGGAAAGAGTCGCGCGGGGACGCCAAGGCCGTGAGTCCAGTCGGCGCAGTGGGCCTGATGATGGTGATGCCTTTTGAATGGCGACCATCGCCAGAACAGCTTCAGAATCCGTGGACCAACGTGTTCTGGGGAACCAGGGTACTGTCCACCACGATTTCCGATGGGAACGGTGACCTGTACTACGCACTCGCAGCATACAACGGCTCCTGGGAAAAGGTCGATCGCGAATCCACGCGACGCTATGCCGGAGGCGTGCTGGACTGCTACACACGCGCGCTGGCGGTGCGCCATGGATTCGCCCCTGACGGCGATTGGATCGCTATCATTGCGGCAGTGAATGACTCAGGCCCGAGAACACTAACGGTGCTTGGGCCACAGCGTCCACTGGCGCGTTATACCGACCGCCCCTGGGGACAGGCGGAGATCCCCCAGATTCCGGACAACGTGATGCCACATGCTACCGCGGCATCCTACACGTTGGGAAACGGGGGTGAAGGTCGCGTATACGTATGGTTTGTGGCAGATGACGGAACCCCGTTGGTATCGCCCTTAGCCGAGGGACGGGCTGGGGGAACTACACATACGATGGATGTCGCTCGGAACTTGGGCGTTGCAGACAACCCGGTGCCCTGACGATGCAGCAGCTCACTATCCGATTCCTTGGCACTTCAGCATCCCGTCCGATTCCCCGTTGGGGTTGCGATTGCCCGCAGTGTACCGCCAGCAAGATGGCCCCGCACGGTGAACGGACTCGACCATCCATCCTGATCAATTCGTCGATACTGGTGGACACCGGCCCCGACATCTACCGACAGTTGAACCGACTACCCTACGAAGCTCTCGGTCTGATCGATCACATCATCATCTCCCATCCTCATGCAGATCACTATATGGGCCTGGATGATCTGGCGGGTCTCAGACGGATATCGCGTCTGCCGGTTCTCCCCATCTACGCGCCATCGGATGGCTGGGACCGCATCTGGAGCGCCTTCCGCTACCTGATAGCGTCCGAAGCGAGCGAGTACGATCGCCGGCCATTTGCCAGACGCGCGATGCGGATGGGCGAGCCGTTAGCCTTCGATGATGGACTGGTTATCACACCGCTCGATACACATCACACACAGGTCTTCACGACGGCCGGCCTGCTGATCGAGCAATACGGCCGCAGCCTGTTCTACGCGTCGGACTTCCACTACATCGATTCGGGGGCACTGGCAGACGTCGAGGTGCTCGTATTGGACGGTTCGTTTCTGACGCAGAAGGAAGCCGACCGCCGCTACACCCCTCATCCGGAGGAGGGGCAAGGTCGACATCTGCCGATGCTCCGGGGTCTACAGTGGGGCCATCAAGTTGGCGCACGCAGGATTGTCTTTACCCATCTAGGTCACGTTGGTCTGACGGACCAGGAGCTGATAAGCCGGCTCGCTGATCCGGTGTGCACGCTGGCCCATGACGGTATGGCGATTAACTTACCAGCCAACTGTGAGGAGATCTGTCTGGCCTAGGTCAAAGAGCATATCCGCGAAACCAATATGCGCCGCTCGGCATGCCATACCGGACGGTTGGCAAGAGGTAGTATCGGACGGACGAGTTCGGTGTCCGAATCATTCACTGGGCCGCAAGGCGAATATCAGAGTAGAGGGAGGCAACGATGGCTGGAAAAGCGGGTCTGAAGGCTGGGCTAATTGGTGGGGCGGTGGTGCTGGTTCTGACGTTACTGGGCATGATCCAGGTGCTCAGTTGCTTCTGCTGTGGGCTGAACTGGCTCGTGTATCTGGGCATCGGTGTTCTGGCGGGTAGCTTCCTGGACGTACCGCGCACCGCGGGGAGCGGCGCTAGCGCAGGTGCGTTGGCCGGAGCCATCAGCGGTGCAGTTGGCGGCATCGCGAGCGCGATCATCTCGGTCGTCCGTATGTTCATTGCGGGCCCCGGGCAGATGGTTTCGGCAATCCCCCCGCAGCAACTGCAGCAGCTACGCGATCTGGGGATCGATCGTGATATGCTGGACATCTTCATGGGCACCGGCGGGGTGGCGATCGGCAGTGGAGTGTGCTGCCTCGGAAGCCTGTTCGTTGGCGCAGTGCTGGGCGCGATCGGTGGAGCGATCTACGCCTCAATGAAGAAGGTCTGATCACGCTGGCGGTTCTACCACCGAGTCCGAGTTGGCACGCATATGCAAGTAGCCGACCTGTAATTCGGCTACCACCTTGCTGAGGAGGCAAGTCTGTGGCGAAGTATTACGATGCGTCTCATACCTTTGGCGAGTACCTGCTGCTTCCGAACTTCTCAAGTAGTGAGCACGTACCGGACGCCGTCTGCCTCAATACCCCTCTCGTGAAGTACGCACGAGGCGAAACGCCCGCCCTCGAGCTGAAGGCTCCCCTGGCATCCGCCGTGATGCAGGCTGTCTCCGATCACGCTCTGGCTATCGCCCTCGCACGCTGCGGTGGCATTTCATTCATCTTCGTATCCCAGCCCATCGATGAACAGGCGGCCATGGTGAGTGAGGTCAAGCGGTTTAAGGCAGGCTTCGTCGTAAGCGACTCCAACATCACTCCCGACACTACGCTCGGAGATGTCTTGACGCTGGCCGAGAAGACGGGACACACCACGATGCCCGTCACCGATGATGGAACACCCTACGGGAAGCTGTTAGGTATTCTGACCAGCCGGGACTACCGGGTAAGTCGCGTCGAACTGACCACACCGGTACGGGACCTGATGACGCCCTTCGAGATGCTGGTGACGGGGCAGGAGGGGGTATCGCTCACCGAAGCGAACGACCTGATCTGGCAACACAAGCTCAACTGCCTTCCGGTGATCGATCAGAATGGCAGGCTGCGGTCTCTCGTCTTTCGCAAGGACTACGAGCAGAGCAAAGCCAATCCCCGTGAGCTCACGGATGGGAACAAGCGGTTGATGGTTGGCGCAGGCATCAACACGCGCGACTACCGAGAGAGAGTGCCAGCGCTCGTCGAGGCCGGCGTCGATATCATGGTGGTCGATTCGTCTGTTGGGTTCACTCAGTGGCAGCGCGACGCGCTGGAATTTGTGAAGACGGAGTATAACGGCGATGTCAAGATCGGTGGAGGCAACATCGTCGACCGTGAAGGATTCCGTTTCCTTGCAGATTGTGGCGCGGACTTCGTCAAGGTGGGCATTGGCGGAGGATCGATCTGCATCACGCGGGAGCAGAAGGGCATCGGGCGCGGACAGGCCACTGCTCTGATTGAGGTGGCCGCAGCCCGGGATGAGTACTACGAGGAGACGGGAGTCTATATTCCTATCTGTTCCGATGGCGGCATCGCCCAAGACTATCATATCATACTGGCACTGGCGATGGGTGCGGATTTCGTGATGATGGGACGGTACTTCGCCCGCTTCGACGAGAGCCCCTCACGAAGAACGGTAGTTAACGGCGCCTACGTGAAGGAGTATTGGGCGGAGGGCACAAATAGGGCACGCAACTGGCAGCGGTATGATATCGGGGGTGAGTCCCGCCTGGTGTTCGAGGAAGGCGTGGAAGGATATGTACCCTATGCTGGGGCGTTGAAGGACAACGTCGAGCTGACGTTGAGCAAGATCGTAGCCACTATGTGCAGTTGCGGCGCGCTGAGCATCGACGAGCTCCACCGCAATGCGCGTCTCACACTCGTCTCGCCAGCCACGATTCGGGAAAGCTCAGCCCACAGCATCATCTTGGGAGAGAAAGATACGGCCCATACTCTGTAGAAGAAGACCTCGTCACTCAAATGGCGTGCTACGGGGACTCGCAAATCCCACATCTACGGCCCGGCAGGCGTTCTGGTGAGACCTGACACCTGCCGGGTCGTGCGCATCGGTCGGGTGTCTGTGCACGGCAAACTGGACTCTGGCGACATACCGTGTATACTGTCGAGGTTGCCCGGGGAGCGGTTAGGCCGGACCGAGGGACCGCACGTCCGCAGTCTCCTAACCACGTCCTTGATGTCGGTCAACCATACGCACCTTAGTCGCGCTGATGGCGCCCCTCATTCTGCTCACAGTGTTCGCAGGGCAGAAGTGGCGCCTGAGAGCCCTGGCATCCGACCAGATCATAAGTGTTCTCGCGCCATCATCGTGTGTAGGGCGCTTCGCCAACAGACCAAACTCCAGGGGGAGACCCAATGCAGCTTGCTGAGGTAGTCGAGCAGACATATGGTGAGTCCACACAACAGGAGGCCCGCTATAGGTCTGCTCTATCGACCTTTGCCGGGGTCTTCGGGCCCGGTCCCGTGAGCATCTTCCGGGCTCCAGGACGCGTGAACCTCATTGGCGAACACACCGACTACAACCATGGCTTTGTGCTGCCGGTTGCCATCGACCGCGACATCCTGCTCTTGGCCCGCCCAAGGGCGGATAGCAGCGTCAATCTGCACAACACAGAGCCGGTGTTCGCGTCACGCACCTTTGCCGTAGGCTTCGATATCGAACCGGCCGAGGCTGGCGATTGGTCGAACTATGTCCGTGGGGCAGCCCAGATGCTGGCTCATCATATCGAGAGACCTTTGCTGGGTATGGATGCGTTGGTATCCGCTGCGCCACCTCAAGGAACCCCACGCGGGGCCGGTGTCAGTTCATCGTCCGCACTGACCGTGGTCGCCGCTCTCGCGTTAGCGTGGTTGAACGACTGGTCGCCTGAGCGCATATCCTTCGCGCGACAGTGCAGCGAAGCGGAATGGTATGTGGGGACACGAGGCGGCATTATGGACCAATTCATCTCACTGCTTGCCCTCCCCGAGCACGCACTCTTCCTCGACTGCCGCCCTTTGGGGAACGGCGATTACCACCTGAATCATGTACCCATGCCTTCTGGCTATCGGGTGCTCGTTGCCAACACAGGCATCCGTCATACAAACGTAGGAGGAGAGTTCAACCTCCGCGTCGCCGCGTGTCGAGCCGGCGTCGCGTGTCTCCGTGAGCGAGTCGCGGACATCACACATCTGCGCGACGTCCAGCACATCGCGTGGGAGGAGCTGGCGCACATCGTGCCGGAGGTAATGAGCGTAAGTCAGGCTCGTGAGCGTGGTGCGGACCTGGCGAATCTGCCTCTGCGAGACCCGGATGCCCTACTACGAGTCCGCGCGTGCTGCCGACACGTCCATAGTGAGAACCGTCGGGTTCAGGCTGCCGTCGACGCGCTCAGCGCCGGTGACGTCACGCGCGTGGGGGAGTTGCTCGACGAGGCTCACACCAGCGCACGCGATGACTACGATGTGAGCTGTCCCGAGCTGGAGGCGATGGTCAACGCGGTGAAGAAGATCGATGGTACATACGGCGCCCGCCTGACGGGAGCAGGCTGGGGTGGCTGTGTCGTGGCGCTAGTCCACCAGGACGCCCTGCTGGACGTCGAGTCCATTCTGCCGGAGCTGTACGGGGCATCCACGGGTATCGAGCCGCATGTATTCGTGTGTCAACCTAGTAGCCGGGCAGAGCACCTTCTCACCCTTTCTGTCTAGGCGAGCGATCGCGAACGGTGGGGCTCCACCTGGTTGTCGGCTATGGCGGGGCGCGCCCCTGCACAGTCGCACACAACGCCACCACCAAAGACTCGTTGCTGGAAACTTGGGCAGCGAAACGTGCGGCGATGGGTTGCGGGCGTGTGCACGACTGCTATAATCTCAGGCTATGCCGACTTCATCTACAACGTGGCGCGCCACCGGGCGCTGGCTGCCCACCGCCTGCCTTCTGCTCACCCTGGCGGTGGCCGGTGCGCTCCGCACCTATCGGCTTCCCGAGTTGCCTGTGGGACTCCACTACGACGAGGCGGCCAACGGGACGCTGGCCCGTGAGATCGCTGCCGGGTCGAGCCGTCCCATCTTCATCGCGGCGTACACAGGAAAGGAAGTCCTCTTCTTCTACTGGACCGCGCTGTGGATGAGGATACTGGACGCCACTCCAGCAGCCCTCCGCCTTAGCTCCGCGCTTGTAGGTATCGCCACGGTAGCGGCTGCCGTATGGTCGACCGATGAACTACTGGGAGAGCCAAATCGCCCCTGGATCGGCCTGCTGACCGCAGCGCTGCTGGCCGTATCGTTCTGGCACCTGGTGCTGAGTCGCTACGGGTTCCGAGCCGTTACACAGCCGCTGCTCCAGGCCCTGACCGTCGGTGCGCTGTGGCACGGATTGGGTCCATCGCGGCGGTCCACGCTCTGGCTCATTCTTGCCGGACTGTGCTGTGGGCTGACGGGCTACACCTATTTGGCAGCCAGAGCGTTCCCGCTGCCTCTTGCCGCTGCGTTGCTCACAGTGATTACGGCCGATCAGGCGCATCGGAGACAAAGAATCGGCCAGGCGGCCATCTTCGTCCTCAGCGCCCTCTTGACACTGGCGCCTCTGGCCCACTATTGGACTGCCCATCCCGACACTTTCCTCAACCGAGCCTCGCAGATTGCTGCGGGAAGTTGGTCGGAAGTGTGGCAGGGCATCACCGCATGCGCAGCGATGTTGTTCATCCGAGGTGACCCGTACATCCGATTCAATCTCCCACTCCGGCCGCTATTCGGCCCGGCGCTCGCGATCTGTTTTGGCATAGGGCTGATCATCATCGTGCATCAGTTGATTGCCCGGCTACCTGCCGCACGGGGCACGACCACTGGCGGGATCGCACGGGAGTCAACCCCAAAGACGCGGGCAGCGCAGGTATTCCTTCTGACCTGCCTCCCTGTCATGCTGCTTCCAAGCGCGCTTGCCACCGGTGAGATCACGCCGAGCAACTTGCGAACGGTGGGTCTCATTCCGTTTGTTTTTGTCTTTCCTGCAGTTGGCCTGCACAGGCTCTTCACTCACGTGTTCAACCAGTATGTCGCCAGGCGTATTCCGATGAAGCCAGCGTGCGCCCTGGCGCTGCTGGTCGTCGCCACACTGGCGCTCGGAACACCCACCACTGTCGTAGCCTACTTCAGGGATTGGGCGGTCTCGCCCGCGCTCTATGACGCTGCCAACGGCGATATCGTCGATGTGGCCCGGTACCTCAATCGGATGGATGCGGGGACTCAAGCCTCGACTCGCTACGTCGCGAGCGAGCACTATCGCCATCCGACGCTCGCCTTCCTGGTGCAGGACTACGACGCGGTACGCTCACTGACTGGCGGAAGGACCGTCGTCTTGCCGGCGGGAGGTAGTGGGGAACTGATCTACCCACGATCTGTATACGACGCGGCAGGATACGAATCACTGGCCTGGGTGCGTTCGGCGCTGTCGCCCATCGCGCTGGAGACAACGATCCAGGGGCCCGATGGGCTTCCAGCATTCGCCGCCTTCCGCGTAAGCGCCGACACGGACATCGTTCCAACCCATTCACTCCAGGCCAGCTTCGCCCACACGGTCCAGACGCTGGGCTACGACATCATTGGTTTGGGGGAGAACGGCGCGACGGTTGACGTGGCAGTACTGTGGAGTGTGCTCAACCAGCCTACCCCTGGTGACTACGGCCTGATCGCGCGCCTCGTAGACGTCTGGGGATCCGTCTGGGGCGAGACCGTGCCCTTCCACTATCCCGCGGAGCAGTGGACCGCGGGCGAACGGATCTACGACCGCCTATCCATTCCGGTCGACGCCGGCGCCCCGTCTGGCGAATACACCGTGCGCCTCGGATTCTACACGCCGCAGGGTAACCAGATGCTGCCCGTTATGGGCGCCGGCGACCGGTTCGCTGGCAACTGGGTGGAGTTCCCCGTCCTGCTGCCCCGAGCTGACCGACCTCCCGATGAGGCGAGCCTGGGCATGCGCCTTCGAATCGACGCCTCCTCAGGTGATCTGAGGCTGCTGGGAGCGAACCTGGACACAGAGCAGGCGCGCCCCAGAGAACGAGTGTACCTGACACTCTTCTGGCGCGCCGAGGCCGCCCCCCTACCCCGGTACGAGGTCGATATCCTGCTGGGCGATATGTCCCTATATCGGGACGTCCCCGTACACGGTTCCTACCCGACCAGCCTGTGGACAGACGACGAGATCGTGGCCGACCGATATGGTCTGCGCCTCCCGCCCGATACGCCTCCGGGCACATACCCACTTCGTGTCATCGTTGCCGACACAACAGGAAACACATCACAACCTATTGAGGCCCAGATCGGCCTTCTGACTGTCGCTGAGGTCGAGCGCACGTTCGATCCGCCCGATATCTCCCATCCGCTCGGAGTCAGTCTGGACAGTCAGGTTGAACTGATGGGATACGATCTATCTGCTGCGCGCGTAAGACGTGGTGAGGCGATCAAACTGACCCTCTACTGGCGCGCGCTGGAGGAGATGGAGCAGGATTACACAGTGTTCACACATATCGCTGCCCCTGAGACCATGGCCGGTCAACGGGACAGCGTACCGCTGAATGGCGTCTATCCCACGACCCTTTGGGCGCCCGGCGAGATCGTGCGCGACACGTACGAAATCCCCACGCGATCGGACGCTGCCCCCGGACCATATAGGATCGTGGTGGGTATGTACGTGCCCGATACCGGGTTGCGGTTACTCGACCCGACCACCGGCTCCGACGCCATCTACGTAGCGACAATCGAGATAACTGACGAGAGCTAGCCGCCCGGGATCGGCCGGGCCCAACACACTGACATCAAGGAGAAAACACTATGACATCCAATGATCCGCGCCCACTCATGATCGAAATTGGCCGCCTGATGTACGATCGCTTTCTGACAAACAGCGCCGGCGGCAACATCAGTTGTCGGGTGGACAACCGCATCTACATCACGCCGCGGGGATCCGCCAGTAAGCACCGCTGGCAGTTGAGAGAGGACATGATTATCGTTCTGGACAACGATCTCAATCCCATCGAGGGCGATGCTGCCCAGGTCAGCCGGGAGGCACAACTTCATTTCGCCTGCTACCGTGAGTTCCCGGAGATCAATGGGGTAATCCATGCCCATGCTCGCTACCTGAGCGTGTTCGCGGCGGCGGGTAAGCCCGTTCTACCGACCAACGAGTACACCGAGAAGTTCGGTGTCGTTGAGGTGGTGCCGCCACTTCCGAGTCACAGCACCGAGGTAGCTGAGGCGTTCGTCGACAAGCTCCGCCCACGGCGCGAGACATTGCAGCACAATGGCCTGGGCCTCATCCTCGCGCGTCACGGCGTGGCTGTAGTGGGGCGGGACCTGGCGGACGCGTACGACACGTTGGAACGGCTGGAATGGAGCGCGTGCACGATGCTCCTGCAGGATCTGCTCGTGGGATAGGGCCATGTCGCGCGTCATCCTCAGCGTTACCCCTAACCCGACCATCGACCGGGTAGTCTACGTTCGGAACTTCCGTCTGGACGCGGTCGTCCGTGCCGAACGTGAGGCAGTTACCCCGTGTGGGAAGGGCGTGAACGCCAGCATGGTGATTCACGAGCTGGGCGGCGACACACTGGTCCTCGGTCTCCGAGCCGGATTCACGGGCGATCTGCACGCGCGATTGCTGGATGATCTGGGTGTGCCCCACGACCTCGTCCCAGCCGAGGGCGAATCGCGAATGCAGACGATTCTGGTCGACGAAGCCGTGGGAAAGCAATCGAGCATCAGCGCACCCACACTGCACGCCACTCCGGCCCACCTCGCGGAGCTGATTGATCGGATCGACAGGCATCGTTCCGGCGCCTGGGGTTTGATCTGCGGCGGCAGCCTTCCGCAGGGATTACCGGCCGACAGCTATGCCCGCATTCTGCGCCACGGACGTGAGCGTGGCCTTGTGACGCTGCTGGATTCCTCGGGTGAGGGGTTACGGGGAGGCGTTGCTGGACTTCCCTATGTGCTCAAGATCAACCGGCACGAGTTGGCTATGTTGGATCCCTGCGCGAGCGACCTCTCGGATATGGAGACGGCGGTCGACCATCTACTGCCCCGGCTCGGCGTGTGGGCATCCGATGCAATTGTGGTGACGGTGGGCATACGGGGCGCTGTCGCAGTCACAGCCGAGGGCGTCTACACAGCCCGGGCGCTGGACGTTCCTGCGGTGAACACGGCCGGCGCAGGCGACGCAATGAGTGGAGCGCTGATGTTGGCGCGTAGCCGCGGGCAGACGTGGTCACAGGCTCTAGCGCTTGGAACAGCCGCGGCAGGCGCAGTGGTCATGACCGAGGGAACGGGCATCTGCCGGCGAGTACAGGTTGAGGCGCTGCTGCCACGCGTACGTGTTACCGCACTATCGACACGTGGGATCGCATCAGACTGACGTCGACCTCATCGCTCACCGTGGTCCAGTTTGCCTGACAAACCTGTCGGTCTAGCAGCAGCCCAACGCCCATCACAACTTGGGAATCACCCTGACCCGGCCGATGCAGACTCGTCCCGGACGATCATCGGTAGATGGGTCTACAACCGCAAGGCGTTCGTCATCCCGGGAATCGTAGAGACCAACGTACAACTGATATTCCCCAGGTGGTACATCGTCGGGCAACAAGAGGACGTGACGCTGGATCACCCCCTTGCCCGTTGACCGTTCATTCTGATCGAGCCAGTCCACGTCCAGCGCCAGATCATTCTGGGCGACTGGCTCAACGCCTGGCCATCCGAGATGCACCAGAACCCTATGCCAGGACCCGATGGCTTCGTCAAATCGCCACCTGATGCTGAACTGCACCACGTCGCCCCCGTGAACCGTTGTCGACAGCGGCTCATAGGCCAGCGTAGTGCCATCCTCCAGCGCGACCTGTTCTGTCCATGCCTCCGGCGGGTCATCACCGGACAGGAAGAGCGCGAGATGCGTGTCTCCAAACCACTCATCGTATGCCAGCGCCGCGTGTTGGTCCAGCCACGAATGGAAGGGCGCGTTGCCACCCTGAACATCCGCGCGGTAGTTGACTATCCACAGCCGCTCGTGCGATGCGAGCAACTCAGCGACGAACTCGGAGCCGCTCATAGACGCAGGCCAATCACCATATATCGCCAATCCCGCATCTGGAGCATAGCTCGCGAAGTATCCACGCTGCCACGCATAGACCGCGAATACCGCGTCATCGGGTCGCGCCATCGCCTCAATCTGAGCGACGAGAGGTCGATAGTCCTCATCAGCATCGATCGGCGCATAGTACGCGGCCACGATGCCACGGGCGGCGCTTCCGATAAGCAGGATAACGAGACTCGCGCCAATCCCTACCCGACGAGACCCCAGCCAGGTAACGCCCTGCCCCATCAGTAGAAGAAGCAAGGGCAGACCGGCGAACGCCAACCTGACGCCGCGCAGAATGTCTTCCCCTGGCTGGTACTCTACCAGGAGTACGACGGCGATGGCGCCCAGGATGCCGAGGAGAAGGGTTACAGCCACCGCAGCCTGCCGTCGAAACAGCGCACCGAGGCCGATTAAGGCCAACAGAAGAGCGACAACAGCCGTTCCAGATGTCCTGACCGTGTCGACCGTCGCCAGCCCATTGACCAGATACTGAGTCGCACGCCACGCCTGCTCCCCGGTCGTCCGCCAGTCCCACGCCCCCAAGCGATCGGATTGGAGCCCGGAGACCTGCGCGCGGGCGTACAGCGTCCACGGAATCAGGAACGCCAAGATCAGAACCGCTGACAAGCCCCATTGGCGCACCCTGCGCCGATCAAGGAGGATTGCGGAGATAATCTGGGTGACGACGAGGACACTATACATGTACTGTATGTGCAGCCCAACCACGCTGCCCATCACGTATGCCATCCACCAGACACGTCGGTCTCTTGCGCCGTACAGGATGCGAAGGTAGGCGTAGGTAGACAGGGCCGCCAATGCGATGCCCAGACTGTACATGCGCGCCTCACGGGCGTAGTGCACAGCAAATGGAGCGATCGTACCAAGAAGCCCGGCCGCGCATCCGGTTCGTTGTCCGCCCAGGCGCCGGCCCGAGGCATAGAGCAGAGGAACCAGCAACACTCCGGCCAGTGCAGAGAGCGCTCGCACACTGAATGGAGACGACCCTGTCAGCCTCATCCAGTAGTGAAGCAGCAGGTAATAGCCTGGGGGGTGCACATCGTCCGTCACAGTTGTGCGGATCAGATCCGGCAGTGCCAACCCAGCTGTTTCGATGCTGATTCCCTCATCCCACCACAGGGGGGCGATGTCGAGGCGAAGAAAGTAGAGGAATAGCGCGCTGAGACAGAGAACCGCGATGATACCACTGTAGGGTAACGCCGACCGAACCGGCCGAGCGCGACCACGAACTTCGATATAGTGTTGCATGAATCTGGGGTAGATTCTACCCGGATCGGCAGAACTGGCAAGCTCTGTCCGAAGACATTACGCAGGGCGCGTGCGGCCCTTCTCGCGGTAGTCTTCGAGTAGATCGCTCAACCGCTCGACGATCTCCGGATACTCGTTCCAGCGGTTGAGCTGCTCGCGCCAGTCGTCCACCATGTCGTAGAGCTGGCCCTCAGGGGCGTCGGGCAGCGTAGAGTACCCCACCCGAGGCTCAGAGAAACCACCCGACCCAAGGCCAAAGACGCACTTCCAGCGCCCGTCGCGGATCGCGAACATGCCGTCGGCAGAGTGATGGATCACCGGCGGGCGAGAATGGCCATCACTGTCTCCGCGCAGCAGCGGGAGAAAGCTGAAACTGTCCTCAGCCGCACTCTCCGGCAGGTCAACGCACAGAATATCGGCCAACGACGCGAGGAAGTCGCTGAGACAGATCGTCGCGTCGCACACGGAACCGGGCGCGATCACGCTGGGCCAGCGCACAACGAAGGGTTCACGGTGTCCGCCGTCCCAGATATCGGCCTTGTAACCGCGCAGATCGCCACACGACTTGTGATCGTACATCAACCCATCCACATCGCACGGGCGAGCGCCGTTGTCGCTGGTGATGATGATGATCGTGTCGTCGGCGAGACCGTGGCGATCAAGCGCGTCGAGCACCCGCCCCACCATCCAATCGACTACCCAGACCATATCACCTCGCGCCCCGGCCCCGCTCTGTCCCCTGGCAAAGCCTGGCGGCATACAGGGGCGGTGCGGGGCTGACGGCGTCAGGTACAGGAAGAACGGTTCGTCCGGGCGTTTCGCGACGTGATCGTCGATGAAGTCCACAGCCTTTCCGATGAATGTAGCGTCGCAGTCCTCGTCACGCCAGCCAGGTGTCATAAAGCCCTGCTTCTGTTGTGGATTGTAGGGTGACTTCTCAACGTTGGGTATACCCACGGTGTGATCGTTCTCGATGAAGCAGTATGGCGGCATGTCCAGGGATCCAGCGATGCCGAAAAAGGAGTCGAAACCCACCGTTAGGGGACCACCGATAATGGGCCGTGTGTAGTCGACGTAACCCTCATCCGCCCAGTTTTCAGGGTCGAAGTCGTGCTCGTGGCCGCGCCTGGGCTGCCACTCCAGCCCAACGTGCCACTTGCCAATGGCAACTGTCTCGTAGCCCTGCGCCTTGAGCAGTGAGGCGATCGTAGTACGAGCTGGATCGATCAGCGGCAGCGAGAAACCGCCGTGGACACCACTTCTGCGCCACGTGCGCCAGCAGTACCGACCGGTGAGCACACTGTAGCGGCTGGGCGTACAGACCGCCGAGGAGGAGTGCGCATCGGTGAAACGCATGCCCTCCGCAGCTATCCGGTCCATGTTGGGCGTGGGAATCTTGCCGTCGGGATTGTAGCAGGTCAGGTCCCCGTAGCCCATATCGTCAGCCATGACCCAGATCACGTTCGGTCGGTCGGACATCGCAGCCTCCTGAGTGGCGAGGTGGAATCTACCGATACAACATCTTACCACAGGAGAAAGATATCGCCAAAGGCCAGCCCAAATGGTACGAGGCCCTGTCGCGGCCTACTAACCTTGCGATGTGTTACAGGTCGGGCTATACTCGCCTCAGATTCCACACGATTGGAGGTCTTATCACGTGGACACAGATCCCTTCGCCCCATCGGATCGGGTGCTCGTCGCTGTGATGAACAACCCGCGCGACTTCGGGATCGCGCAGGAAGAAGGGTGGTACCGTGTACCAGTCAGACATGCCCCGCGGAGCGCGACAGAGGCCAATGTGTTGGCATTCTACTTCACCAAGGCATTCGGGGACGACAGATGGGCCATCCATTGGTATGGGCCAGTGCGCGGCCACGAGCTGGTGCGCCGGCGGGATATCCTGCCCGAAGAAACGAACCACCCGCGTGCGGATGAGGTGTATTATCAGCTTCAGCTTGGCCCACTCGCTCGCCTGGACACTCCAATTCCCAGCCTGCGCTGGCGGCGCATCACGTTCCTGGAGACGACGTGGGATCGGTTCACCGCCGCCGAAGAGATCAACGATCTCTATGTCTCCGGGGCGGACGGACTCTACGTCACGCTCAAGGACGACGGGTTTTGTGTTGAACGGGAATATGCCGTGTACGACACTGGCGTTGAGTATACGGTCGACCTGGCGATCCCCTGCCGGGACGGGACACTGGCCATTGTGTCAGGCGACCGCTCTGCCCCACCCGGCGCGCTGCGCGATCCTGATCTCGAGAGCGTCCGGAAGGCAGTAGCGCGGTTGGGCGGAGAGACACGGGGCGCGGGATAGACCGAGTGCGGCTGTGAGAGCGTGATAGCCGCCAGTCAACGAGCGAGCGTGTTGAGCACCTTCGAGGTCTCTCCCGACCGTCGGGCACAGCGCACGATTCCGATGTGCTTCTTCTGCAACACACTGTGCATCGTCCACTGTGGCGCCTGCCGCGACTGCAGCCCATCCAGCACACGTCCTCTCGTTCGCCCGACATTCCCCGGCAGTTGGAGTTCAACGCACGATAAATCGATGTGAGCCCCTACGAGACTGCAACAGGCCCGAAGCTTTTCAGCACACACCCGAGCGTGTGTTCAGGGCGCGCGTGCCGGCGGTGTAGCAGGAACGTGTGGTATAGCCCAAGCTGTGGCTGCTGGTCTCGGCGGATGAGGTCGAGTCCTGGAACCTCCTAGAGTGAGCCTGGGGTTTCCGTGCGGCCGGACGGTGGCTGGTCGTTCAGGGCTTTCCCGGCTTCGCGCGACACGATGTGCAGCGCCATCTGCACAGCAAGGTGGAATGAACACCTCGCCATACAGCGTTGGAAGCAATGCGAGATGATCTAGCAGATTCCGGTACAGGAGTGGCGCAGTGTTGGAGATGGTGAGCACCTTAGGCATTCGCAACGTCCTACCCAACCTTGCCGCATCCGGAGCGAATGGTGACACCTGGTAGCGCCCGAGCGCCCATGCATCTTCACACCCCTACCGCATCCGGGAACCACACAATGTCCGCCCGGCACTGCTTGCACAGGCGAAACTGGGGCAGAATCGTCTCACACCGGGTTCGTGCTTCGCTTAGCTCATCGCACGTGGGCGCGCGCCAGTTGCGCATCGCGCCCGAGGGGATCAGGGGCATGATGTTCATCAGCGTGACGCCCGCCTCGCGCAGCCGCCCAGCCAGCCGCTCGACGTGCGCGTCATTGACGCCGGGGATCAGCACCGTGTTCACCTTGACCGCCAGCCCCGCGTCGAGCGCCGCCCTGATGCCCAGGAACTGTCGCTCGATGAGCAGCGCGGCCCCCTCCTCGCCCTGGTGAATCACGCCGTCGTAACGCACCCACAGGTAGATTTGGCTGCCGACCTCCGGGTCGGGCGCATTGACCGTCACCGTGAGCGCACGGATTCCTGCGTCCAGTAGTCGTGGCAGAGTGTCCGCCAGCAGCAAGCCGTTGCTGCTGATGCACGTTGTCAGATTGGGCCAGGCACGGTGCACCTGATTCAGCGCCTCGAACGTCTCCTCATTGGCCAGCGGGTCACCGGGACCCGCCACACCGACCACGAACGCCTCGTGCCGGTGAACCTCGACTAAGCGCCCCACGTGCGCGACAGCCTCATCGACTGTGAGCACCCTCTCGGTCCAGCCGGGGTGATGCTGTCCAAGGTTCGCACAGGTACG
>JAAZAN010000059.1 GCA_012514315.1 Chloroflexota bacterium | reverse complement strand
GGGCGGTGCGGTGCAAGGCGGCCCGCACTCGCCCGGACCAGGCGCTCTTCGGGATCGTGCAGGGCGGCGTGTTCGCGGATCTGCGGGAGCGCTCGGCGCGCTTTCTGACGGAGGTCGGCTTCGATGGCTATGCTATCGGCGGGCTGAGTGTGGGCGAGTCGAAGGATGAGATGCACCGCACGCTGGAGCTGGTCACGCCCATACTGCCGATTGACCAGCCTCGCTACCTGATGGGGGTGGGGACTCCGGGCGACCTGGTCGACTGCGTCGCGCGCGGGATCGATATGATGGACTGTGTCCTGCCCACGCGGATGGCGCGCAATGGGTCGGCACTCACGCGAGCAGGGAGACTCAATCTCCGTAACGCGCGATTCGCAGATGATGCCTCACCTCTGATGGATGATTGCTACTGCTACACGTGCACGCATTTCAGTCGAGCCTACCTGAGGCATCTAGTCCAGGCGAACGAGATTCTGGGCCACCATCTGCTCACTGTGCACAATCTGTGGCTCATGGTCAGAGTTGCTTATGAACTCCGCGAGGCGATCTTGCGTGGACGGCTGGACGCATATCGTGCCGCGTTCTGGCGTGAGCGGGATACGCAGTAGCTTGCTCCAGTTTGGACGCTGCGCCGCGACGCTGCTTCTCGCGCTGTCTCTCTGTGCGATACCCGGGTCGGGGCATTTCCTCCCGTGGCGGATGTATCGTCTCGGCGATGGCGACCTCGTGGTTTATGACGGATCATCACCGCTGGCATGCTCGAACGGATTGGCCCTGCCGGAGTCCCGCCCCATACTGCCATCTACCTGGTCGGTTGCGCACGAGGCCTTCGCGGATGTAACCGGCGATGGCGATCCGGAGTGGGTACTGGTCGTCTGGAGGGCTTGGGAAGACTGGCCTATCCAGCAGTGGGTATCGGCTCCTAGCCCCATCGCTGGATACCACGACCAAGACGGGAATAGTTGCCACCTCGTTCTGCTGGATCCGGTGACAGGTCGTGAGCAGTGGGCCGGCTCCGCGTTACCCGTCCCGCTACTCTCCCTGGCCGTCGGCGACGTCAACGGAGATGGAATCAACGAGATCGTGACTCTTGAGGGTTCATATGCGCGGGGTCAGGCGGGACCGGGCAGCCACGTGGTCGTCTGGCGGTGGAGCGACTTCGGGTTCAGCATGGTACAGCGGTCTGCAGCCGGCATATTCGGGCAGGTCTGCTTGACCTCTCAGGGCAACAGCAGTATACTGAGCATGCTCGTACAGTAGTGGTCTAGAGCATCGGGCCGAGTCGAGTGTCTCGTCGATGAGACTCACCTCAGGCGGCATCCCTTCCCGCGCTGTTCCAGATCAGGAGGTCTCCGTGAACCGAAAGCCTGTTGTCGCCATCTTGGTTCTTGTGATGAGCGTGCTGGCGTGTACGTGCAATCTGCCATCCACACTGCAGCCCACTGCCCTGCCGATACCTGAGTCATCACCCACGGCGGAAGGTGTCGCGTCCGAGCCGACGGCAACACTGGCGGGCGAGTCGGCTGTCGTCGCGCCCGAGATACCCGCCGATGTGCGTGGGCCCGGGTTCGCCGCGTTTGTCGACGTGCCGGTCTCGCTGCCGGCGAGCTACAGCGGGTACTCTCTACCGGTGGACCTCGCGACGCTGCCCAACGTCGGCGATTTCGGGTTGGCGG
>JAAZAN010000058.1 GCA_012514315.1 Chloroflexota bacterium | reverse complement strand
TCGCCGCGAGTTCTTACGGGGCCTGAGTGGACTCCTAGCCCTTCTTCCAGCGCTTGCGGCCTGCGCTCCGACGGTGACCCCGTCTCCCGCCCCCACGGACGCACTGTCAGAACCCGGCCTGAAAGTGATGCTTCCCACCCCCTCCGCCAACACAGACGAACTGGGTGCACCACTCACAAGTCGCGAGGCGATTGTGAGCTACAACGACTACTACGAGTTCAGCACTGGCAAGGAGGCCGTCGCCCGCCTCGCTGAAGGGTTCACCACGCGACCGTGGACAGTCTCCGTCGGAGGACTCGTTCATCGCCCGAGAACATTCGACATTGAGGAACTGCTGGCATTCGGTATGGAGGAGCGCATCTACCGCATGCGCTGTGTGGAAGGATGGTCAATGGTGATCCCGTGGATCGGCTTCCCGCTGTCCAGACTCCTGAGTGAGGTCGAGCCACTTGGAAACGCCCGATTCGTCCGCTTCGAGACGTTGTACGATCCAGAACAGATGCCTGGGCAGGTCAGCCTGGGATCGTATCCGTGGCCGTACGTTGAGGGGCTACGCCTGGATGAGGCTATGCACCCTCTTACGATCCTGTCCGTCGGCCTGTACGGCGAACTCCTGCTACCTCAGAACGGCGCGCCTCTGCGCCTCGTTGTGCCGTGGAAATACGGGTTCAAAAGCATCAAGGCCATCGTGCGCATCGACTTAACGGACGAGATGCCCACCAGTCTTTGGATGGCCGTTGGGCCAACTGAATACGGCTTCTGGGCAAATGTCAATCCGGCGGTCCCGCATCGCCGCTGGTCTCAGGCCACCGAACGCCGCATCGGCGAGGGGCAACGGCGCGAGACGCTGCTATTCAATGGGTACGCCGATGAAGTCGCTGAGCTCTACCCCCGTGTCAATGACAGGGAGTGGTTCTACTGATGGACCGGCTCAGGCAGAACGGGCTCAGTGTGCTCGTGCACGTCGGTGCGTTAGCTCCGCTCATATGGATGATCTGGCCGTACGCATCCGGACGGCATCCCATCGATCCGATTTCGAAGATGACGGCGATCGCCGGACAGGCAGGCCTGATCCTGCTCATACTCTCACTGTCCTGCACACCCATTCGGATCATCTTTGGCTTCACCAGAATCCTGCGGGAGCGCAGGACGCTTGGCATGTATGCCTTCGGCTACGTGCTTCTCCACGTGCTGGTTTTCGTCGGGTGGGACTACGGCTTTGATCTGAGCCTGGTCTGGCGCGACCTGCCCTATCAACGCTACGTCATCCCCGGCCTGTTGACTCTCATGCTGCTATGTCCTTTGGCGGTGACATCCACTGTCGGTTGGCGCAGACGATTGGGGCCTAGTTGGCAACGACTGCATTACCTCGTCTACCTTGCCGCGATCCTTGACGTCGTCCATTTGTACTGGTCGAGAAAGGAACCTGGCGACGCACTGCGCTACGCAGTCGCGGTTGGCGCCCTGCTCGCGATGCGCGTTCCTCCGGTCACGGCTGCGCTCCACTGGCTGCGTGAGAAGCTGACCGCGCACCCTTATGCGGGCAAGAACCGCCGAAGATAGGCGACACTCTGCCTGGCCCACGCGTCTTCTTTGGCCAAGGTCGCGGCCATCGTTGCCTCAGGTGGCGTCCAGAGTTCCAGCACGACGTTGGGGTCCCGGTCGTGCTTCGCGAGTATACGCAGCAACCATTCCACGTCCAGCCTTCCCTGCCCGGCCGGACGTCCCTCGATGACGAACCCCATGTTGTGTGCGGCGCGCACGACGTCAAAGTCTTTCACATGGAGATTCACAGTCCGCGGCGCAAGCGCCTCGACAACGACACCCGGCCCCTCCAGCGCCCCGAATGAGTTCACCGTATCAAGGCATATCCGCACGTACTCGCTCCCGACCCGATCGAGTATCCGCACGAGGGTCGCTGCAGAGAAGCGGTCGTGGTTCTCGATAGCCAGACAGACGCCCGCTGACTCAAACGCGTTGGCAAGGCTGCGCAACACTCTCACCACCTCGTCCTCAGAGGGTTCCTCAGTAGCTGTATCAACAACAACGCGCAGAATTGGCGAACCAACCCGCTCCGCCAAAGCGACATAGCGGATCAGGTGCTCGCGCCCTATACCACGCGTACCGATCTCGATCGTGACCTCGAGTTCAGCCGCCCGTCGCACGAGTTCATCCAGTGAACGGCCGTCCATGCGATCGAGTGGCAAGTTATCGGCGATCTGCACCACGTGCACGCCCAGATCGTGGGCCCGCTCAAGCAGCTCCATCGCCGTCATAGGCTGCTCGGGACGCTGTGATCCCACACCGATGGACCATGTGTACGTGTATGAGCCAATGCCGAGTCTCAAGAGGACTTCCCCCCTGGAGCCTCTGCCCGTCTCGGCGTCGAACGCGCCTCCGTGATCGCCTTGACTTGCTCCAGCACCCTGTCTGGTTCGAACGTACGCTGCCAACCCGGTCTGATCAGCGCGGCCTTGCCACGATCGAGTGCAAGCAGTGCACCATCTGACAGCTTAGCATCGATGTAGCCAAAGAGGATCCCCAGGTTCACCTTCATATGTCCTAGAACGAACGCTCGCGCGACTACCTCAGGCACACCTTGCTTGACCGCTTCGTCAACAGCCTCCTTGATGATAACCTGGCATGTGAGCACGATCGTCTCTGCCAGCGCAGGTTCCAAGATTGCCATCTGCTCCACAGTCACACGATACACGTTGGCGATCGGCGCGAACATCAGCTTGGCGATACGTTCGCCCGTTGCGTAGTCCTCCTCACCGCCCTGCATCAGCGCACACACAACATCCTGCCGCGCAACACCACCCCAAAAGTCCAATTGTGCTGCCGTTTCCGTCTCGGTGTGCACGATGGGCGGATGGCACGGATGCGTGACGAAGTAGGCGATGTCCGACCGGTCAGGCAACTCACCTCCGTGGGGTGCGGCCGGATCAAGACAGATCAGCATCGCCCCGCTCTTCATCATTGGCACAACCGACCGCGCCACTTGGCCGATGGCGACGTCGGGGATCGCGAGAATCACGACATCAGCCTCATGGGCGGCCTGTTCAGGATCAGCGGCGGTCAGTCCGCGCTCCCTCAAACGCGCCAAGCCAGCCTCGCCAGACTCAACAAAGAGCACGCGACCTTCAGATGTACCCCGCAACGCATTCGAGATGCGTGTCCCGATCTTGCCCGCGGCGCCAAACAGAGCAATTATCCTCATAGCTGTACCTAGCTCCTTGTGTGTGTATGGTTGGAGACCGCACCCCACCGGATGGACAATATGTCCGTGCAGGAGGACTGCACGTTCTCCAGCAGATTTACGCTCAGGATTGTACTCCACTTTCGTTTCAGGCCAACTTGCGCGCCCTGGCCCGCGCCCGTGGCTGACGTTCAACGCCAAGTTGTGTGTCCTGCCGCATCGGGTATACTACACTCTTTCCCATCTGCTGGTATACCCGCAATACGCAGGTGCAGCTGGCACGTGGCCAAGAGCTTCGGAGGAATGATGCCAACAATCGCGATCGTAACCGATACAGACTCCAGCCTTCCCCCAGACCTTGCCGAACAGCATGGGATCCTGCTTGTCCCCATCACAATCAACTTCGGGGATGAGAGTTTCCAGACCGGTATCGACATCGACGACGCGGCGCTGTTTGCCCGGGTGGATCGAGAGGGGCAGCTCCCCAGCACCGCTGCGCCGACGCCCGGCGCGTTCGCCAAGGCGTTCACGGATGCAATGGAGCGAGGAGCGGATGCCATCGTGTGTCTGTGTGTGAGCAGCGAGATCAGCGCCACCTATACCGCCGCACTCACTGCACGCGATCTTATGCCCGACTGTAACATCACCATCATCGACTCGCAGACTGTGTCGATGACGCAAGGATTCATGGCCATTGCCGCTGCCGAGGCTGCCGCGAGGAGCGCGTCCGTCGAGGAGGTCATCGATGCTGCACACGAAATCGGTCAACGGACCGTCCTGTATGGAGCTCTGTCAACGGTGAAGTACGTCGCGATGAGTGGGAGAATCGGCCATCTGGCCGCCGGCATGGCAACGCTACTGAACATCAGACCGATCCTGGCGCCCCGAGCAGGTCGGCTTGAGATGATTGAGAAAGTGCGCACCCGCAAGCGATCGTGGGAGAGGATGGTCGAGCTCCTCAGGCGCGACGTCAGTGGGCGGCCAGTCGAACGAGCGGCGCTGCTCCACGTGAACGCAGAGGAGGACGCCAGGGAGTTCTA
Organism: Chloroflexota bacterium; assembly: GCA_012514315.1. Lineage (GTDB taxonomy): Bacteria > Chloroflexota > Anaerolineae > B4-G1 > B4-G1 > JAAZAN01. The sequence goes on along the minus strand of JAAZAN010000058.1, from coordinate 2,144 downwards.
CGGTCTCCTATGTGGCTCGATCGACTGCCCTCCTGACCCGAGTATCAGCCCGATCTCTGCGGGGCTGTCGGTACACACCGGCGCTGGACTCGTCGGGGCTGCTCTCGTTGTCGGTCGGTAGATCTGCTGTCACATCGAGCACATCATTCACACAGCCGATCACAGCAGCATGGCGACAACCGGACTCTTCTCCCTATGGGCCCGTCTGACAGACTGGCAGATATGTTGACACAGGCAGAACATAAAGGAAGCCGGCACTGATCGGGCCCCAGTTCCCCTCACTATCCTGCCCACGCACGAACACCAGATGTCGCCCGGTGGTCAACCCAACCGCGTCAATCGCGGCCTCGACTGCTTCGACCGGTTCATCGAAGCCCCCGTCGACTGCCGCCATCGGGAAGGGTGATGACGCGACCGTCGTACCCCAGGGTGGGTCGTCCAGGTAGTATTCAGCTGCAGAGATCGGGGAGTATCCTTCAGAACCGCGGTCGAGAGAGTTCCGGCGGGTGCCATCAACGATTGCTGTGAGACGTGCCGTCAAGCCGTCGTCGACCACGCTGGGTGAAACCGTGATGTCAAGGGGTTCAGGACCTGACGGCAGTAGATAGGGCATGCGGGCAACTCTTGAGGCATACACCAGCGCCGGGAGGTTCGCGCTCACAATCTCGGTCTCGAATGCTGTGCAATCCTGAAAGAAGTCGGTCCCCAACTCGATTGTGAAGCTCGCGACGCCCAACGTCCCATACGCGAAATCATCCAGCGCACCATCGGTGACGTAGAGATCACTCGCCTGCCAGGGCACATACTGGTTGAAGAAGGCCAGTCTCTCACCAAGCATCTTCAACGCCGACTCATTCGGTGCTGCCGCCCGGGTGAATCCCCACGGCCATAGTACAAGCCGTCCGTAGCTATGAAGATCGAGCAAGACACCGGTGGCGGTAACTGGAGCTGCCGAAATGAGGTCATCATCCCGTTGATCAGCAAAGAGAGCGCGCAGGTAGTCCTGGATGGCCTGAGTCTCAGGCTCAGAACCCTGAAACGGCCCGCGGTATACCTCATCGCACTCGAAGCCGCTAGACCCACCGCAGCAGCCCCACATGAAGGCGAAGTTCCTGTTGAGATCCACACCGCGCCGCGTGGTGCCGGGACAATGGTCATTGTTCACATTCTTTCGCCACAGAAGCCCTGTCTCAGCCAGTTGTCGACCGTCGGGATTCGCCTGCAGCAGCACGTGGATCTCGTGATAGTCAAGCAACCAGGTCACATCTGGGATGTGGCCGTATCCTGTGACCAGATACTCCGCGAAACGCATGGCCAGCTCGGCCGATGCCAGTTCCCGAGCATGCATCGCGGCGACCACGATCAGTGCAGGTTTCTGGCCAGGAATCTCGGCGTTGGTCAGGCGCAGAACGCGGATATCGTGCCCTCGCGCACCGCCAGAGGCAACCCTCTCCCACGAGTCGCCGATGTCTACCCAGGTCGCCAATTGCGGGTAGCCGAACGCGATCTCTTCCGCTGCAGCGAACGTCTCCTCCACTGTCCGATAGCACGGATAGCCTGAGACGCCGTCCGACTGCCCAACGATTCCAACAGCGGCCCCATTCAGTCTCAGGGTCCGTCCTTGGTCGACTACCACGCGAAAGCCCTGATCGAGCAACCACGCATACTGACTCGAGTCGACAGCTACAACGAGACACCCTTCTACAGGGTCTACTTCCCAAGGTTCGACCCAGCTGGCCACTCCGTCGAGCATTCCACGGTCGGTGTAGTAGGCTCGGACCACCCGCTGCTCCACCTGCTGGCTCATCTCGATGAGCCTGTCGCCCCCGCCCAGCACAGTGGTCGCCAGCGGCTGGCGCCCGAGCGTCGGGCTACCGCCCCAGGTAGCTCTGGTTCCGCCAAGACTGAAGCAGACTACGAGCGAGACGAGCGCTCCTGTCAGACAACGCCGGACCCGACAGTCCATCGAGGCCACACCATCCTTAGGGCTGAGCGGCCTCCCGTGCCAGGCAGCACTCAACGCTCACTGAGGCATCTCAATGATGACTTTGATGGCTCCGTCCTCTCTCGTGCGTGCCAGCTCGTACCCCTCAGCAACGCGGTCGAACGGGACGTGATGGGTGATCATCGGCGCTACGTCGATC
>JAAZAN010000057.1 GCA_012514315.1 Chloroflexota bacterium | reverse complement strand
CGGCCGTGGCCCTGGGCCTGGCGTTGCATTTCTCGTGTTGGCCGTTGGGACGGCCGATTCCTTTCGAGTCTGTCGACATAGGTGTCGATACAGGCTCTCCAGGACTCACACAGGGTTGCGAGTCGTTTCAGTTCGGGAAACACGCGATCGTGGTCGGCACGACACCCGATGAAGTGACAGAGATCGCAAACTGCATACCTATGTATAACTCAGCTATACCCCAGCCTCTGTCGCAGATCGACGTATCCAAGCAGTTCGTCGTGGTCGCCGTGTTGTCGCCAGAGTAGAATTGACCCAGTAGCGCCAAAATGGAATTGACCCACCCCCCAGCTCACGTTAGCCTCGCGCCTAGCCGGGTACGAGGAGACGTGAGGAATGCTGAGAGGTGGATCAGTGAAGAGCATCTACGAATTGCATGGCGAAGGCAAGTCGATCCGTCAGATTGCGCGACTACTACAGGTGTCGCGCAACAGCGTGCGCAAGTATCTGCGTGCGCCGGGGATACCGGTGGCGAAGTCGCGTCCTGGGCGCGCCAGGGTGCTGGAGCCCTACGAGGGCCATCTGCGACAGCGTCTGAGTGAGGGGGTAGAGAACGCGGTGGTCTTGCTGCGGGAGATCCGGGCTTTGGGCTACCAGGGTGGTTACAGCACCGTCAAGGCCTACCTGCAGCCGTTACGGCGCGCCCGAGAGGAGCCGCTGACCACGCGGTACGAGACGGAGCCGGGGGAGCAGGCACAGGTGGATCTGGGCTGCTTTCGTTACCACAGCGCGGATGGCAAGATGCGGCGGGTGTGGGCCTTTGTGATGGTGCTGAGTTGGTCCCGGGCGATCTACGTAGAGTTCCTGCCGCAGGTGGATACCGCCACGTTCATCCACTGCCACCTGAACGCCATGGAGCATTTCGGAGGCATGGTGGAGCGCTACCTCTACGACAACACCAAGCTGGTGGTCTTGGGACGGGAGGCGGATGGGGAGGTGCAGTTCAACGCGCGCTTTCTGGATTTCGGACTGCGTCTGGGTTTCACCATCACGCTCTGCAAGCCATATCGAGCCCAGACCAAGGGGAGGGTCGAGAGCGGGGTCAAGTACGTACGCCACAACTTTTGGCCGAGTGCGCGCTTCACGGACGTGGCGGATCTCAACCAACAAGCACGCACCTGGTGTGCGGCGGTGGCGGACGTACGTGTGCATGGTACCACGTTTGAGCAACCAGCCGTGCGTCTGGAGCAAGAACGGTTAGTGCTGCGCGCCCTCCCGGGACGGGAGCGACTACTTCCCTTTCTGCGGGAGGAGCGCATCGTGGGACGGGACAACTACGTCCGCTGGGAACGGGCCTGCTACGGGGTGCCCGGGAACTGGGCACACAAGAGCGTGCAAGTCCAGGCCAACGAGGAGATCGTAGAGATCTGGGATGGTTCCCAACGCCTGGCGGTGCATCCCCGTGCCAGTAGGCCAGGGCAGCACCTGAAAGCTCTGGGGCAGTGGGCATTGGTCACGGCGCACAGCAATCCACCGTCGCGGGAGGCTCTGGCTTACGAGCTGCCCACGGTCGAGGTGGAACGGCGCCCCTTGAGCTTCTACGAGCCGACTGGGCGAGGATGGTGACGCCATGCTCACCATCGAGAAAGCACGCATGCACCTGGAGCAGATGGGGTTAGCCCAGGCTGCCACGGCTTTGGATGGTCGTCTGGAGAGCGCCGCGCAACGGAAGTTGCCCTACGCGGACTGTTTGGTCGAGCTGTTGGAGATCGAGGCAACCGCACGCCGCGAACGTTATCTGCGTACACGCACCCGCCTAGCGCATCTGCCCTACTGCCGGACGTTGGAGCAGTTCGATTTCCACTTCCAGCCCGGGATCGATGAACGGCAGATACAGGAGCTGGCCAGCCTGAGCTTCATCGCCGATGCGGCCAACGTGCTCTTTCTGGGGCCTCCCGGCGTGGGCAAGACGCACCTCGCGGTCGCGTTGGGTTTGCGAGCCATCGAACACGGACAAGGGGTCTACTTTGCGCGTGCTCATGATCTACTGGAGGATCTACGCTGCGCTCAGGCCGAGCATCGTCTCGAGCGGCGCATGCGCGTCTACCTGGCCCCACGCTTGCTGATCATCGACGAGTTCGGTGTGTGGCCCTATGATCGGGTGGCGGCTACCGCACTGTTTGCACTGATCTCCGCCCGCTACGAACGGGGCAGTGTGATCCTGACGTCGAACAAAAGCTTCGCTGAGTGGGGGGAAGTGCTCGGGGATCCGGTCATCGCGGCGGCGATCTTGGATCGTCTCCTGCATCACAGTCACGTCGTCAACATCCGTGGTGAAAGCTACCGCCTACGGGAGAAACGACGCGCTGGGTTGTTTGGCACCAGCCCGAGCGCTGCTGTTGAGTCTGTTTCTAGTCCGACAGGGGAGCGCCGCTAGGGGTGGGTCAAATCCAACTTGGCGCAAGTGGGTCAAAGGCAACTTGGCGTTGACAGCCGTGACCGAATGGAGTTCGCTACGCCCGTCTTCTTCTCCTGCCAAGATTCTGCGCGTCTGCCAAAAGGGAAAGCGCATTATCGTCACGGCCCGTCTCGCACCATCTCCTTGGCCACCATTTCAGGTGAGATTGCCCGCTATTGCCCATCCCCACCATGTCGTGGTGATCGACAGAGCGGCGCTCAAGAAGGGCGGAGAGCTAGAGTTGGTGCTGGTCAACAGGCTGGGCCTGTCGCTGGCCAGCGTGCGACACACTGTGACGGTCGAGCTGTAGTCATCAGTACGCTCGCTGAAGAGATTGAGGTAGGAAAGCATGCCTGAACAAATCCCGGCAAACGTCCGTAGGCACCTGGCCCGTATTCTGTTGGCCGCGCTGATTCTGGCGGGGCTTTCTACTGGGTGCCAGCGCGACGCCGAGGAGAAATCCGCCGGGACTGCGGTGCAGCATCCGTGGGGGCCCATGGTGCCCACGCATGTTGCCGAGCCCACGCTTTTCATCCCTCTGACTGTGCTACCTACGATCGAGCCGTTCGTGGTGCCGACGCTTCCCGCTGGCGCCAAACGGCTCTATTTCGAGACGGTGGCGTATGGACAGGGCTATCGGTACGGGATGCCATCTTCTGATGAGGGAATGAAGGTCCTGGTTGCCGCCAACGAAGAGGAAATGCAGAGTATCCGCGAGGATTCGACGGAGCCATCGTACAACAGGGCTTTCCAAGCTTGGGATAGGATCGATATGGCACGGGATATTGTCGTGGTCGTCACCATGGAGGTGGGGGAGGGGTACGTTGGGTTGGCTGAAATACCGGTCG
>JAAZAN010000056.1 GCA_012514315.1 Chloroflexota bacterium | reverse complement strand
TGGTTTAGCGCTCTCATCGGAGATGTGCTATAATGACAGTGTGGATGGCTTCACTTCGGGCGTGCTTCCCTGTTGTACACGCCCATTGTCACTGTATGCAGGTCTTCCCCCTCAGAATCCGTTGACGTGACCTATGGCAAGGAAAAGATCAACCCGACGCAAGAAGGGTCAGAAGATCACTCTGCCCAAGATCAGCCTGGACCAGGCGCTGGACTACCTGGGATACGCTCTTCTTACGGTGACCGTGCTGACCTTGCTGAGCTTCCTTTCGGCTAATCATGGCGTGATTCCCCGTTGGTGGGTTGGGGTACTGCGGTCGGGGTTCGGCTGGGGGGCTTACCTCACTCCGCTCTTCATCGGTGCAGCCGGGCTGTGGCTGGTCCTGCGCACCTTCCAGGACAGATTGCCTCAGGTCACTCTGGTACAGGTGCTGGGCGCTCTGTTGGGCTATCTCCTTCTGTTGACGACGCTACACTTCCTCAGCGCTGCGCTGCAGTTCGGTGGGGATCTTCGCGCGACTGCTCGTGCGGGCAGTGGGGGCGGGGCCTTGGGTGGAGCCCTCAGTCGTGCATTACTGGCCGGTCTGGGCGGCGTCGGCGTCGTCGTTGCCTTGATCGCTCTATGGCTGATTGTGCCGGCGCTCACCTTCGGATACACCATCAAGGATGCGGAGCAACTGATTCAGATGCTTGCCGCGCGAGTCCCGCGAAGGCAGGCTATCTCCGATGAGCACGTTCGTGTCCAGCCATTGCCGCTCACGACCTCGGATGACCGACCACCCGTCCAGGCCGCATCTGAGCCGTCGGAGGATGCTGATTTCCTGCCAGTGATCAGTCAGGCTACTCCAGCCAATCAGACGGCCGCAGCGACCGACTCGGCTATCCCCCGGCCACGGATGATTGGCAGTGAACAGCGGTGGGTTGTCCCTGCAGTGAGCGAGATACTGGAGCCAGGCGGGGACCAGGATGTCAGCGCCGATATCCTGCGGATGCAGGCTCGGACCATTGAGGAGACTCTAGAGAGTCTTGGAGCGCCGGTTAGAGTCGTGGAGATCAACCGAGGGCCGGTGGTTACGCAATTTGGCGTGGAGCCCTTGGTGGTGAAGAATCAGAATGGCCGCGAGACCAAGGTCAAGGTGAGCCGCATCAACAACCTGTCGCACGATCTCGCATTGGCGCTTGAGGCGAGAACACTGCGTATTGAGGCGCCGATCCCTGGCAAAGGACTCGTGGGCATCGAAGTCCCCAATCCTCAGGTGTCGTTGGTGGCCTTGCGCGATGTGATGGAGTCTGAGACCTATGTTGGGCTGGACTCCCTGCTCAAGCTCTGCCTGGGTCAGGACGTCTCGGGCCGGCCTGTGGTGGCGGATCTTACGGCGATGCCCCATCTGCTGATCGCTGGGACGACGGGCTCGGGTAAGTCGGTCTGTATCAACTCGATCATCGCTGCATTTCTCATGCAGCGGACGCCTGACGAGCTGAAGTTCCTCATGATCGATCCCAAGCGGGTGGAGCTCACAGGCTACAATGGCATCCCTCATCTGACGTCCAAGGTTGTCGTCGAGATGGAGCGTGTGACTGGCGCACTGAAATGGGTGCTCCGCGAGATGGATAGTCGCTACCGTCATTTCGCCGACGTGCGCGCGACTCACATACGGGACTTCAATGAACGCGTTGCCCCAACCCGGGGCGAGCGCCCCCTGCCCTACATCGTCGTCATCATTGATGAGCTGGCTGATATGATGATGATGGCCCCGCAGGAGACCGAGCGCTCGATCTGTCGGATCGCCCAGATGGCCCGGGCCACGGGAATCCACCTGGTGGTTGCCACCCAGCGCCCCAGCGTCAACGTGGTGACGGGCCTGATCAAGGCCAACTTCCCCGCCCGGATCGCGTTCAATGTCGCGTCCTCCGTGGATTCACGCGTCATCCTGGACATGCCAGGTGCGGAGCAGTTGCTCGGTCAGGGAGATATGTTGTTCCTTCCCCCGAATATCGGCACCCCTCTGCGTCTGCAAGGCGCGTACGTGTCCAACTATGAGCTGCGGCATCTGGTGAACTACTGGACAGCACAGGGCAAGCCGATCAGCTCTGCTGCCGAGCGACCGATCCAGCCGCCACTATGGGAGGAGCGGTCCAAGCCAGCGCCCGCTCACGCGGAGGTCGAATTCGAGGACGAGCTTCTTCCTGAGGTCGTCGACCTGGTCATCCATGAGAATCGCGCATCGATATCGCTGCTCCAGCGCAAGCTGAGGATCGGCTATACGCGTGCCGCGCGGTTAATGGACATCCTTGAACAACACGCGGTGGTGGGGCCACAGCCCTCAGGCGGCCAGGCTCGTGAGGTGTTCCCGAGGGCTGGCTATGCGCTTCTCCATCCAGACGCTGAAAGCTCTAAGACCGTGCAGTAGCTGCCGCCGACCCGACGCATTCCCGAGACAGGGATTTGCCGTGTCCATTCACCGCGATGACTTGCGAGGGGCCTTCTTGCGCCGTGATCGCTTCAGGTCCGACCAGTCCAGTGGGTGTTCCCCACGCGGCTCGGCCGTGACCAGGCGGTGAATGGCTTGCTCCAATTCATCGACATTGTAGTCCTTCAGACCGGCCTTGAGCTTGGCCAGTATCGCGCGGGATTCCTCGTCAAGCTGCGCGCCCGATGCAATATCCACCTCGGCCATGGCGACCACCATAGCGCGCTCATCTTCGGTCAGGCCCTTTCCGCCGCCCTTCAGTAGCCGGCGTGCACTGGGTGCGTTGAAGACTGTACGCTCCTCATCGCTCTTAGATGTCACGTTGCCTCCTCAAAATCGTACCCGGCCTGCCCGTGAACTGCTGGCTGTCCGCTCTCCCGTTCTCCTCTAACCCTTGCGGGCTCTGGATTGCGTGGCGAGACGCACGTTCGTCAACGTGTGTCAGTTCTGCCGCCAGTTCGGGATCTGTTCTCGATGTCGCCAACGCCACACCCAACCCACGGGATACCCGAGCATCTTGGCTACGTCGCCCGTGATTCGGATTATTGGCGCCCACAGAAATGCCTGTGCCTTCGCGATGCTGCTCAGATTGTCCCATGAATTGAATAGACGCCGCCAGCCGGTTAGAAACATGCCCGGAATGCCGATGAGAGACAGAAGCCATATCCAGGGATTGATCAGTAGTCCACCGAATGCCACGGCTGGAACCGCGACACAGTAGGTGAGGTACCGGGCCGCATGGCGCAGACGCCACAGGTCCGCCTTACCATCACCCCGTGCGTAGCGATAGTACTGCACGAAGAATGCCTTCAACGTGGTTCGAGGCCTGAAGAACACCGTTGCCGCTGGCGCGAAGGCGAAATCCCCGTACCGTTTCCGGAGGCGTAGATCGAAGATCAGGTCCTCGCAGTAGTCCAGCCACTCGGGATACCCGCCCACCTCAGCCCAGGCTGTTTTGCGAAAGGCCACCGAACGACTCGAGGGCAGAAAACGAGACGGTACGATGTCCCCCAGTTCCGGAAGCACGGTCGCCCCCATCGCGACTTCGAACACGCTGTGGGGATCCGGACGGAAGAACCCCGAGACGACCCACACTGCCTCATCATCGAACGGCTCTATGATGCGCGCGAGCCATTCGTGGTCCAGCCGCACGCCCGCATCCGTTACTGCGATCACGTCACTCGACGTCGCGTCGATGGCTGTATTCCTCCCGGCCGATATGCCCACCCCAGGCTTCCGTATCACCCGAAGCGGCAGACGCTCCTCCGACTCCAGAATGGCCACCGTCGCATCTGTCGAACCACCGTCACAGATCACGATCTCATCGGCAGGCCGTGTCTGGATCGCCATACTCTCCAGAAGGTCTGGCAGGCTATTGGCCTCGTTCAAGACTGTGACGATGATTGCTACGCGCATTGATCGGGATTATACACTTCGCCAGGTCCATCGCAAGGCAATGTCTACCCTGCGAATCGGCAAGCTCGCTGCGGGATAGACGGGCCTCGGGGCTGTGTACCGGATCATGCAGACTGCGCGGCCAGCTCTCCCCGTACTGTCAGCACCAGCGATTCGGCCTTCAGCTCCTCCAGTGTGTAGCACGGAGACTGCAGGTGGTCGGCCAGCTTCTGAGCCAAACCCTGGTCGAACGCTGGCTGCTCCATATTGATCACGATCGACCGAATGTGTGCCGCCGGAAACAGATCGGCGATGCGATACGCTTCCTCCTGCGGCGGTAGGTTGGTCAACGAAACGTTGCCTGCGCCATCTGTCAACAACACCATAAGCGGCATCAGATCTGGATGTAGACGCAGCTCCTGCGTGATCACTTCATAGGATCTATGCAGCCCAGCGGATAGCGGCGTCTTTCCTCCAACGGGCAGATCGTTGAGCGCCCGTCTGGCTAACTCAACGCTGTTGGTCGGCGGCAGGACGACACGGACATCGTTCTTCTGAAACACGATCAATCCGACGCGATCGCGCCGTTGGTAAGCGTCCATCAAGAGCGACATCACTGCGCCTTTGGTTGCCTGCATCCGTTCTGCCACTGCCATGGACCAGGACGCATCGACGACGAAGAGGATCAGGTTTGCGGCCCGTCGCACGCGCACCTTGCGCTGATAATCATCCGGTTCCAGCGTCAGCGCCGGCCCATCGGCCCGTTTGCGACGACTCTGGTATGGCGCTGCGGCGCGAAGGGTAGCGTCGAAAGCCAGATCGGTGGGGTCGCCCGGTGACGGTCGTGCTTGCACGTAGCGTCCGCGCTTCCGGTCAGTGCGGGTTCGACTGCGCTTGCCACCGTGCGAGCGAGTCAGACGATCGAGCGGGGTGTCCAGTCGTCGCGGCGCAAACGCCTCAGCGGCGGACGTGCGTTCGCCTCCCTCCCACCAGCGACCCTCCGATGGCCACTCGGGGACGTCCTGCATAGAGGGTTCCTGCGGTGACGCATGTCGTTCGGTGGGGTCTTCTTCCTCGTTCCCCTCATCCGCTAGGCTTTTTTTTTCACCGTCGTCTGGACGTTCTCGTCCTGATGCTCCGATTCCTCAGGTTCGGTGAGATTCCGAGCGCGCGCATCGACCAGCCGTTGAGCCACGTCGCTCAGGGTGACTTGAGCATCCTGAAGCGGCTGTCTTCTCAACCGGTGAGGCAGCGCCAGCTCGGCGGCCAGCAGGATATCGTCGTCCGTGAGGCGTGTGCGTCCCTCGAAGGCTGCGTGAGCGCGAGCGGTTTTCAGCATGACCAGATCGGCGCGATGTCCATCGACGCCCAACTGGCTCATCATCGTCGCAATCGTCAGCAGATCGGAGCGTGTGAATCGCACCTCGGGTAGCAATTCACGGGCCCGAGCGATCTCGTCTGACAGCATCCGTTCCTTAGGGGAATGCTCCTCGCAGAATTCCTCGGGCGCCGACTCGAAGGCGAGGTTATTCTCTATGATCTGCACGCGTGCGCCCGGGCTGTGGATCCCCTCGATCTCAACACACAGCCCGAACCGATCCAGCAATTGTGGACGCAGGTCGCCTTCCTCGGGATTCATTGTCCCTACGAGGATGAATCGCGCGGGATGACTGAAGGAGACCCCCTCACGCTCGACCACGTTCACGCCCATGGCAGCCGCATCAAGCAGGAGATCGACGACGTGGTCATCCAGCAGATTGACCTCATCCACGTAGAGGACACCGCGATTGGCGGCAGCCAAGACACCCGGTTCGAAGCGCCGTTCCCCCTTCTGAATCGCCCGCTCGATATCCAATGTCCCGACGACCCGATCTTCGGTCGCGCTGACGGGCAGATCGATGAAGCCGGTGCGACGCTTGCCGCGGGGCAATGTCTCCCCAGCCTGGGCTCGTTCGTGACATCGGGTGCACCACATCGCTGGTTGGTCGGGATCGCAGCCGAAAGGACAATCGGCAACCACGTCGATCTCCGGCAGCAGCGCCGCAAGCGCGCGCGCCGCCGTTGACTTGGCGGTGCCGCGCTCGCCTCGGATGAGCACCCCGCCGATCTGCGGGTGGATTGCGTTGAGGATGAGCGCCCGTTTCATGGGCTCTTGGCCAACGATGGCAGTGAACGGAAAGATGCAGGGCATTGATCAGACCTCGGATGAACGTATCGTCTCTCACCCCAGGCCGCATCGGCAGCCTGGGGCCTGACTGCTAATTATACCGCATTCGGGACGAAGTGCGAACCTCGTCATGACCAACCCGGTTCGAGTCAACTCCTTGCACCTGGGGACGTCATCTCTTCGACCGCGCGAGAGGCTGCGTCATCGCGAATTACCTGTAGACAAGCCGTTCGATCTGTGGTATCATCCTCTCATCATGGCCCAGATGACGGCAGCAGTTCTGGTTGTGATTGGGTGCATATCCGCACTGGTCGGCGGTCTTCTCGTCTGGATTCTGATCAAGCTGACGCAGGATGACGGGCGTGCGGCCCAGGTTCCCCCATCCCCCTCACCGGTGGCTGACGAATCCGGTGTGTCGACGCCGTCGGAATCTCTGCTTTGGGTGTCGCGGGGCAGGGGAGGCAAGCCCGAGGTCAGGCTCCGCGGTCAGCGTTACAGCCGATTGGACGACGTCGGTGATTCCAGCTCGCGTGCTGAGGCCATCGAAGCGCTTCAGGCTATACTTGCGTTTGCTGAGGGTTGGCTGCCGACTGTGCCCCAGTCTGTCGATGAGTCGCCGGAGGCGTCCGCCCGTGGTCGCTGGCCTACTGAAGCGCCCTGGGATACCGGAGCGATGGCTAGGCCATCTCTCTCTCTGTCACGGTCCGTGCCGCAATCCTTGGTTTTGGCCCATGAGATCGACAGTCTACTTCAGGAACGCCTGCGTGAGCGGCCGGAACTCCTGAGGCTGCGCATCCGGCTGACAACGGGGGCCGATGGCGCCTTGCGGATTCACGTAGGGGGCGATGTCTTCGACAGCGTGAGCGCTATCACCAATACTACTATACGGTCGCTAGTCCAGGAGTCGATCGACGCCTGGGAGGCGAACAGGGCCTATCTGGCCTGATCCGGTCAGGCGCCTGGCCCCGCTCTGATCCGTGCCTTGCCTCGATATCAGTGTGTAGGGGCTCCACGTGAAGCGCACGTTGCGCAACTGCCCGAAGAGCATGACGCGCATCCTGTGCCGGATCCCGCGACAGGGCCGTTGCTTCCAATCGCTGCGAACAGCGATACCTTACGACGTGCGTTCATCCCACTGCATTTCGGGCAGCCAATGGGTGTGTCGGCCTGGGACATAGTGCGCAGTTCTTCGAACCCCGCACCACAATCGCGGCATACGTACTCATACAAGGGCATGTCTTGGCGTCACTCCTACCTTGCGCGTATACGCACAGTGCGCGCTCTCTGACTGGCTCGAATCTCGGTTCTGATGTCTACTCTGCACAATCTACGAGATAATCCCGACAGTGCGTCCGACCTCAGCGAAGATCTCCACAACTCGATCGATCTGCTCGTCCGTATGTGTGGCCATATAGCTTGTCCGCAGCAATGACAGCTCGGGAGGTACGGCTGGGGGGATCACCGGATTGGTGTAGACACCGGCTGAGAACAAGGCCTTCCACATCATAAAGGTCAACTCATCATCTCCGATGATCACCGGCACGATCGGCGTCTGGCTGTTTCCGACATTGTAGCCCAGTCCGCGCAGTTCGGAACGAATTCGCTCGCCGATCTGATTGACCCGTACGACGCGTTCTGGCTCGTTGCGCATCACCTCCAGCGCGGCCAGTACCGCCGCGGTGTTGGCCGGCGGCATGCTGGCGCTGAAGATCAGCGACCGGGCAAAATGCTGGATGTAGTGGATGACTTCGGCAGTGCCGGCGATGAATCCACCCAGGCTGGCGAACGACTTGCTGAACGTGCCCATCATCAAGTCCACGCTACCGGTCAGTCCGAAATGAGCCGCCGTGCCCCGCCCGTTCCCCAGCACACCGACCGAGTGTGCGTCATCCACCATGAGGCGTGCACCGTGTTTCCTGCAGACTGTCACCAGGTCGGGCAACGGCGCAATATCCCCGCCCATACTGAAGACGCCATCTACGACGACCAGCTTGCCGCTGTCCTCAGCGAGTCCGGCCAGGACACGGTCCAGATGGTCCATGTCGTTGTGGCGGAAACGACGCATCTCGCCCAGCGCAAGACGACAGCCATCGATGATGCTGGCGTGGTCTTCCTTGTCGGTGATGACGAAATCACCCCGCCCGACGATGGCCGATATGGTGCCGAGGTTAGTCTGGTAGCCGGTTGAGAAGACGAGAGCCGCCTCCATACCAACGTAGTCCGCCAACTGCTGCTCCAGCTCTAGATGGAGTTCCAGCGTTCCGTTGAGGAAGCGGGAGCCCGTGCAGCTCGTGCCGTATCGCTCCGTCGCTTCGACGGCTGCCCGTCGCACCTTGGGGTGGGTCGTCAGCCCCAGGTAGTTGTTCGAGCCAATCATAATCAGCCGGTGGTCGCCGATTGTCACCTCGGTCCCTTCGCTGTCCGTCAGCGGGATGAAATAGGGATAGATGCCCGCGGATTGTGCTTCCCTGGCCCGAACGAACGAGCGGCACTTGTCGAAGATATCCATCAAGTCGACCTCCTTGTACCCGGCGCGCACGAGTTGCGTCATTCTACCTAACACGGTATGATAACCTAAGTTGCTAAACGTGCAAGCATCAGTCCGGACCGTGTTGGCTGTCTGATCGATTGATCGGCCCCCGCGGTCGTTTTGAATATACCGGCTGATGATGTCTGAGAACTATAAGGAGTGAGGGTACTACTATGCAGCTCTGTCGTTTCTTCCTGCCAGGTGAGGGTCCGCGCCTGGGTCAGATAATCGGTCACACTGTCTTCGACATATCGGCCAGTGGAGACCCGCGCCTGGGTACCGTCGCTGACCTCGTTCAGGCTTCGTTGGAGACCCCGGTCATCAACATCTTGGGTGAGATTGACCGGTCGACCGTGCCATCCTACGTCTACAGCTCGCTGGATTGTGCGCCCAATGCAGACACTCCCTATCTCCTGGCGCCGGTCGATCAGCAGGAGATCTGGGCCGCCGGGGTCACCTATGCCTGGAGCCGCGAGGCTCGGGTGCGCGAGGCACAGGCCAAAGATATCTACGTGCGCGTGTACGATGCAGAGCGTCCCGAGTTGTTCTTCAAGGCCCTGGGCCAGAAGGTGGTTGGTCCGAATGACTGGATTGGTGTCAGGGGGGACAGTCACTGGAATGTCCCGGAGCCCGAACTGGCGTTGCTCCTCAATCCGCGTATGGAGATCATCGGATACACGGTGGGCAATGATGTCAGTAGCCGGGATATTGAAGGAGAGAATCCCCTGTACCTGCCCCAGGCCAAAGTGTACGATCACTCCTGTGCTTTAGGGCCTTCGGTCACGCTCGTCGATGAAGCGGTAGATGCTCAGGACCTGGCTATCGAGCTAAAGATCGAACGTAACGGTGAGATCGTCTTCGAGGGCGCCACCAGGACCTCTCAGATGCACCGGGGCCTCGACGAACTGGCTGGCTATTTGGGACGGTACAACACGATGCCCTGCGGCGCTGTGCTCCTCACGGGCACGTGTATTGTGCCAGGGGATGACTTCACATTGCAGACTGACGATCTGGTCTCCATTGAGATCGAGGCCATCGGTGCGTTACGCAATATCGTGCGCGAGATGTAGGCGCCGCACTCTGTGCCTCCGTGTGTCCCAGGATTCCCCCACTATCTCAGAACCGGAGAGAATGATCTATGAAGTTGGCGACTTATCAGTATGACAGCGCCGCACGGATCGGCGCAGTGCAAGGTGATTGTATCATTGACTTGGCTGCCGCGAGCGATCGTCGGTTGCCCTCCGACATGCGGTCGTTCCTGGATCTGGGCGCTCCTGCCCTCCAGATCGCTCAGGACATCGTTGCCGGATCCGGGGATGGCCTGGCCCTGGCCGATGTGAGGCTCTTGCCGCCGATCTGCAACCCCTCCAAGGTGATCGCGATTGGCCTCAACTATATGGACCATTGTCGTGAACAGGGGCACGAACCCCCGAAGACCCCTATGATCTTCACCAAGTTTACGACCGCCATCATCGGGCCCGATGATACGATCTCCTGGAACCCGTCGCTGACTCAGGAGGTGGACTACGAGGTCGAGTTGGCCGTTGTGATGGGATGTAGGGCCCGCAACGTATCCGCGGCGGATGCGCTGGACTTCGTGGCTGGCTACACTGTCTGCAACGATGTGAGCGCCCGTGACCTCCAGTTTAGCGATGGCCAGTGGGTGCGTGGGAAGTCACTCGATACCTTCTGTCCGCTGGGTCCCTGGATCGTGACGCGCGACGAGGTGCCGGATCCCCAGACTCTGCCCATTCGCTGCACGCTTAACGGGCAGTTGGTTCAGGACTCGACAACCGCTGAGATGATCTTCAGTGTGGCCACGTTGATCGAGTTCAGTAGTCGGGCTTTCACCCTGCTTCCAGGGGACGTCATCATCACAGGGACTCCCCACGGAGTGGGGGTTTTCCGTGAGCCCAAGCTGTTCCTCCGTGATGGGGATATCGTCACAGTCGAGGTGGAGGGTATCGGTCGGCTGACCAATCGGTGCCGAGAGGAATGTGTATGAGCGAGGCCGAGCGGTTTCTGGTCACCGGTGCGTTGGGGTGTATCGGGGCGTGGGTGCTGCGCAACCTGGCGCGTGAAGGTGTGCCCACTGTGGCCCTTGATGTGGGAGTGGACCCCGTCCGCCCCCGAATGGTGATGACGCCGGATGAACTATCGCGGGTACAATTTGTGCAGGGCGACATACGGAATACCGAGGCGACCGTCGCTCTCGTTGAAGAGCACTCAATCACCCACATCGTGCACCTGGCCGGTCTGCAGGTTCCTGCGTGCCGGGCCAACCCGGCCCTGGGTGTCCAGGTCAATGTCCTGGG
>JAAZAN010000055.1 GCA_012514315.1 Chloroflexota bacterium | reverse complement strand
GCCTATTCGTATTGTGCGGGCAGGTCGAGCCGCCTGGAGTCGCCTTGCCCTTACATCGCCCGCATGCCCAGGCCATTGTCCGACATCTGGAGGCGACTACTGACTTCCTGCTACTGGATATGAGTACGGAACTGAGCGAGGCCACCCGCCTGCTTCTTCCTGAATGTGACTCGATTGTCGTCATTGTCGAACCCCAGCGCGCGGCTCTGTCTCTCGCCGATGCCCTGCTGTCCAATATGATGTCCAAGCTGAAGATACCGGGGTCGCGGATATCCATCGTCGTGGTGAACCGGACTCACTCCGCGGCCAGTTACACTCTTGAAGCTGTCGAGAGCGCCCTGCAGTATGAGATCGCAGGAGTTGTCCCGCCCGCCGCCGAACTTTCCTTCGAGGCGACACAACGCGGTATGCCCATGGTTCTAGTGCATCCGAACAGCACGTTGGCGATTCAAGTACAAGCGATAGCCAGTCATCTAGTCGACAAGATGCAGTAGCATGTCTGGCTGCAGTCGTACGACGTCGAACGTCGACGCAGTCCGTGGGGCTATCCAGCATAGTATGCAAACGTGACACTGCCGGAAGAGAAGCTCGTATCCCGTGAAATCGCGGATGCTGTGATATACGGCCCCTCGAACTACGCCACGCTGAGTGGACGGGGCAGGCCGACGTGCACTGATCCCTGCTCCAACGACTTGGCCATCAAGATCCTATGCGCCTTCCGCCAGACACTGAAGGCTTCACTCAACCCGGATGCCACGCGAGCCAGGCTTCGCACCGTCGTGAACAGCCTGTCGGCTAGCGCCCCGCGACCAGGGCGCTTCCCATCCCAGGGGCCGTCCCCGAGACCATCTCGAAGAAGTCTGGTCGCCATTGCTGCGTCGACAGGAGGGCCAGCCGCACTCCAGGTCGTTTTCTCGCACCTACCCCCGAATCTGAGCGCTACGCTGGTAGTCATTATGCATCTTGCACCAGGCTTCCTGTCTTTGCTCTGCGATCGACTATCCGAACACTCGAGACTGCCAGTTCACGAGGCAGAGGACGGGATGCTTCTTGAGCAGGGCACGGTCTTGGTGGCGCCTCCAGGGCTGCATCTGCGAATCGTACGCCGTCAGACGAGACTTGCGGTCACCCTAGATCCTGAGCCGAAGGAGACGCCGCACAGACCGTCGGCCAACATCACATTCGAGTCCATCGCGTCCTGTTGTGCTTCTGAAACCTGTGCTGTCATACTGACGGGAATAGGGGACGATGGGGCCACGGGAATGAAGGCCATCCACAACCGCGGCGGATACACAATCGCTCAAGACCGGGCGACTTCCGTTGTCTATGGCATGCCCGGCCAGGCCGTTGAGCTTGGAGCAGTCGACGTAACGCTCCCGCTCGACCAGATTGCCGATGAGATCCTGCGCGTGACAACCGCCTCTGCATCAGGCTGACGCCCCACTGTACCAAATCGCCACAACCAACGTGAGCCGATATCGGCCGACCCGACGTCGAACATTGTTGCCGCCGTGGGCCACGTGTGATACCATGCGAGACGCACCGGACACGACAGTTCAAGCTACCATGAGAGATAGAATCACCGGAATCTACTGCCGCGCTCACAAGTCAAGACGTTTGGACAGACTCGATTACACGGGGAAGACGTATGGTCCCGCGCATCAGATGGCGCAGTCTGCGTACCAAGATCATCGCCTGGTCGTTCGTACCCACCACGATCATCCTCCTCGCTGTGGCCTGGGTCACTTTCGTTGCCTATCAACGCGTCGTAGAGGAGTTGATAATCGAGCGAGATCAGAGACTCACCCGGCTCTCTAGTAGTGAGTTTGCCTCAGGACTGACTGAATATGCCGGGTTGTTGACCGAGTATACGGGTCTACTGGCTGACCTGGCTGGCGCGGACTATCTCATCGAGCGGGATCCAGCCGCTCGGCGAAATGCGCTAAGGCGAGTGAGAGGGCGGCTGGCAGTGTTCGACGGGGGGGTGCTTGTTCTTGATAGCCAATTTACGGTAGTGGCCGCCGAGCCCGAGAGATCGAAACTGATGGGTATGTCGTGGGCGGGCCGACCGTGCGTCCGACGAATGAACGACGATCCAAGTGCAGCCTTCTCAGACGTGATACCCGATGGGCCGGACGGTGCGGATGTCATTGCGGTGATGGTGCCCATCCGGGATGAGCGCGGCGACCTAGTCGGCGTGATCGCAGGGTTGTTTCGCCTCGACGAGGCCCCCGATAGTCCCTTCTACCGCGATATCTCCGAACTGCGCGCTGAGGAAACCGATCGCGCCTACTTGGTCGATGGTCGAGGCCATGTGATCTTCCACTACGACATCGACCAGATCGGCAGCGACTACACCACTAACCCGGCCGTCGAGCGGCTGCTGAAAGGTGAAGCCGGTGCGCTTCACATCAGAGAGAGCCAAAGCCGGGACTTCATCGCCAGTTTCTCCCCTGTTCCAGGTACGTCCTGGGGCATGGTCATGGAATCCGACTGGGATGCACTCACACGAACAAGCCGTGGTTATCAGCAGTTCTTGCTGGTTCTCCTTGGCCTCGGTGTTCTCATCCCAGCGATCGTTGTGGCTGCTGCAACCCGAAAAATCACCCAACCTGTGACTGAGCTGATCGGCGCCGCTCAGGAAGTCGCAGAGGGCAATTTCGGTCGCATGATCGTCGCAGCCACGGGAGATGAACTGGAGGATCTGGCAGGCCAGTTCAACCGAATGTCGGATCAGTTGCAGGAGTCCTATGCCCTGTTGGAGCAGCGGGTAGCTGATCGAACCAGGGAACTAGCAGCCCTCAACACAATCGCCGCAGTGGTGAGCCAATCGCTGGACCTGGATGATGTCCTGAGCGGCGCACTTGACAGAACACTGAGCGTAGTTGGGACTGCGGCAGGTGGGGTCTACCTGGCTCGCGAGGATGAGGCCGAGATGAGCATCGCGTGCAGTCGCGGTCTCGACGCACGTACAGTATCTGCGATCGACCACCTCAGGCTGGACACAAGACTCATCGGCCAGATCATCGAGACAGGCAGGCCAGTCGCTGCCCACGATCTGTCGGCGGATCGCCACCTCAAGTGGTCAACGCTGACCCGGGCGGGCTTCCATTCGCTTGCCGTCTGCCCGCTCATATCGCGTGGCAAGGTACTGGGGCTGCTGTTCACAGTGTCGCGGGAATACCGCGATTTCGATCCGCAAGAAGCCGAACTCTTGGCATCAATCGGAGGCCAGATCGGCGTAGCAGTTGAGAATGCCCGCCTGTTCGCTCAGATAGAGAAGCGTATGCAGGAACTGGAGGCTCTTTACCGGGCAGATGCCGAGTTGCTCAGCCATATGAGGTTGGATGATGTACTGCGAGCGCTCGTGGACATCGCCGTAGATATCCTGCACGCTGACAGGAGCTCACTCTGGACCTGGGATTCTGAGCGCAAGAGTCTGGTCGTGCGCGTAGCTCGAGGCTTCCAGCCCAACGCTCTCGCCCAGTTCGTGGCCGTCCCAGGCAATAGCACAATTGCGCTGGTCACAATCTCGGAGAAACCCGTCGCCATCGGCGACACCTCAACCGGCCCTCGCGAGGCCGAAGTCCACTATCCGTTTACACGTGAAGGCGTTCGTGCTTCACTTCAGGTTCCGATCAGAATGAATGGAGAGGTCTTCGGAGTATTCACAGCAGACTACAACGAGCCCAGATCGTTTAGCGAAGATGAGCAAAGGCTGTTTGTCGCCCTGGCTCAGCGCGCAGCTCTGGCCATCGACACGGCACAGTTGTATGAGCAGACGCAGGAGCTAGCTGTCGTTGAGGAGCGCAACCGCCTGGCTCGCGATCTTCACGATGCAGTGACTCAGACGCTCTTCTCGGCAAGCCTGATCGCCGACGCGTTGCCCATTGTGTGGGCAAGCGACCAGACTGAAGGACAAGAACTCCTGGACGAGCTGCGCTGTCTCAGTCGTGGCGCATTGGCCGAAATGCGCGCGTTGTTGCTTGAGCTCAGGCCAACAGCTCTGATGGAGATCGGCCTTGCCGATCTGATCCGCCAACTTGCTGAAGCTGCCCGTGGCCGGTCGGGCCTGTCCATCACAGTGACATCAGATGGCCAGTGCCACTTACCTCCTGACGTGCACGTCGGTCTCTACCGCATTGCACAGGAAGCGCTTAACAACGTGATCAAGCACGCTCGAGCGAAACAGGTCACGATCACACTGCACTGCCCTGACACACAGAGACAGGGCACAAGCGATGATAGCGAGTTCAGCAGCGTTGAGCTGAGTGTGATAGACGACGGCTGCGGATTCGATGTAACCCGTGTGTCGCCTGAGCGACTGGGGTTGGGTATTATGCGTGAACGAGCCGAGGCGCTCGGCGCGGTGTTGACAATCCAGGGCCAGATCGGCGGAGGCACGCGGGTTGAGGTGAAGTGGTCGCCTGGCAGCAACACCCTACCGAAGCGCGATTGATGCCTCTGTTTGGGCATCGGCAGGTCTTCTGGGAGTTAGGATTCTCTCGTAACTGGAGGAGGCAACGTGCGATGAGTGAAGGAACAGGCATTCGAGTCGTGATTGTCGACGACCACGCGATGGTGAGAAAGGGGCTATCTGCGTTCCTGCGTACAAAGGATGACTTGCTGCTCGTGGGAGAGGCAAGCGATGGCGAAGAAGCGATCCAAGTGTGTGAACAGGCTCGGCCGGATGTCGTCCTGATGGATCTATTCATGCCTGGCGCCGATGGCACGACAGCGACCCGGCGCATCCGTGCACGTTGGCCTAATATCCAGGTCATTGCACTGACCAGTTTCCAGGACAGGGTGCTGGTCGAGGGCGTACTGCAAGCGGGCGCCATCAGCTACCTGCTCAAGAATGTGTCTGCCGACGATCTGGCTGCAGCTATCCGGGCAGCTCACGCAGAGCGCCCGACGCTGGCTCCGGAGGCTGCCCAGGTCCTGATCCAGGCAGCTACTCAAGGGCCTATGCCTGGCCACGATCTGACACCGCGTGAGCGCGAGGTGCTAGAACTGATGGTCGAAGGTCTCAGCAACCCAGAGATCGCTGAACGCCTCGTCGTCAGTCGATCCACGGCGAGGGCCCACGTGAGTAACGTGCTTTCCAAGCTGGGCGTCACCAACAGGGCTGAAGCTGTCGCACTGGCTCTGCGTCACAAGCTAGTCACCTGATCCCAACGAATATCGTACAACTGGACTACTGCGTATCCCCCCAGGCGCCCGATGCGCCTGGGGGAATGCTGTTGTATAGTGGGAGCACATCGGCTGAGTGAGCATCTGTGAGGTGTCCATGAACCGCGTCCTGCTTGCCGACAGCCAATCTAGGGTGCGTTTCGCCCTGCGCGTATTGCTGGAGAGACGAATTGGGATACAGGTGGTTGGCGAAGCGGGTGATGCGTATGAGATGATGACGCAGGTGGAGATGACCGCTCCTGACATCTTGATCCTGGCCTGGGAGTTGCCAGGCCTAGCAGAACAAGGACTACTGGCGCCAATCCGCCATCGCTTTCCACGGTTGCCGGTAATCGCGCTCAGCGGTCGCCCCGAGGCACTCCACGCTGCCATTGAGGCAGGCGCGGATGCGTTTGTCAGCAAGGCAGATCCACCTGAACGACTCCTTCAAGCCGTCACTCGATATCTATGCAGACACCCTTCGGTAGACAATGAACTACAGCTCCGTACAACGTAGGCCGCCTCTACAGCGTATTGAGCGAGACACCCTATCGTGCCACGTGTGCATGAACAACGGGAGCGCCCAGGAGGCCAGCGATTATGACAACCAATGGTCCACTGATTAGCGTCCAGAACGTGACCAAGACTTACGAGACGGAGGCGGGAGGTATGACCGTCCTGAAAGGCATCTCACTCCAGATACAGTCGGGTGAGTTCGTCAGCATCGTGGGCCCGTCAGGGTCGGGCAAGTCAACCCTACTCAATATGATCACCGGTATAGACCGACCCACAGGCGGCGAGATCAAGGTCGGAGATCAGGCCATCCATACATTGAGCGAAAATCAGCTGGCGCATTGGCGCGGTCGACACGTAGGCGTCATCTTCCAGTTCTTTCAGTTATTGCCAACGCTCACGGTGCTGGAGAACGTGGTGCTTCCAATGGACTTCTGCCAGACCTATCCGCGCTGTGAGAGAAAGAGACGCGCGATGGACCTACTCGAACGGATGCGTATCGCAGAGCACGCCCACAAGCTGCCGAGCGCATTGAGCGGTGGAGAACAACAACGCGCAGCGATCGCTCGTGCGCTAGCCAATGACCCTCGGATCATCGTGGCCGACGAACCGACGGGGAATCTGGACACAGCTACAGCCAACCAAGTTCTCGCCCTGTTCGAAGATCTGGTAGCCCAAGGCAGAACGCTCATGATGGTAACGCATGATCCGTCCCTGAGCGTACGCTCACAGCGCGTGCTACACATCAGGGATGGACGGCTGGACCGCGACCAGAACAATGGGAGGCGCTAGGAATGGACGTCATCTGGCGCAAGGTCTGGCGAGATCTGTGGACCAGTCCTCTTCGCACTCTGCTTGTTGTCGCTTCTACGGCAATCGGGATATTCGCCCTGGGATTGGTCTTCGGTCTGTCCGATATCCTACACACACGGATGACAGAGCACTTCCGGGCAAGCCGGCCGCCCCATGTGACAATCGCCGTGAGCACAATCTTCGATCAGGAGATTGTCGCGACAGTCCGTCGCATACCCGGTGTCGCTGCTGTTGAAGGGGACAATGGCATTGCCATCCGCTGGAAGCTCGACGGGGAGGCTGGCTGGCGGGATGGAAGAGCACAGTTCTACGCTCGAGCAGACTACGACAACCAACAGATCAACCTGATCGAACTGGTTACCGGAAGCTGGCCCACCTCATCGACATCCAGTCATCCTGTTGCCGTGGATATCCAGTCCGCGCAGCACTTCCAGGTGCCACTGGGCGCGACCGTTATCGTCGAGATGGGTCGATCAGAAAGACAGCTTCTGGTCGAAGCGATCGTACGCGACCCGGCTCCGGCGCCACCCATAATGGGAGGACCTGCCGTCTTCTATGTGGATCTAGAGACTCTCGCCTGGATGGTCGGTGAGAATGAGGGATTCCGCCGTCTGCACGTCCGGCTCCGTTCCTTCACCGGCAGTGAAGCCGAACAGATGGGTGAGCGGATCAAGGACCACCTCGAGGGCATTGGCCTGACGGTTGGCGGATTCAGTGTAACCGACCCGAACGTACACCCAGCACAGGAGACGATTTCCTCGCTGCTCCTCGTCCTGTCCGTGATGGGCGCCTTGTCTCTGGCGCTCAGCGGCTTCCTGATCGTGAATACGATGAACGCCCTCGTAGCACAGCAGATATGGCAAATCGGGGTGCTCAAGGTCCTCGGTGCGTCGATTGCGCGTGTGATCGGCATATACCTGGCTCCGGCCGCCATCTACGGCGTCCTGTCTATGGTAGTGGCGCTGCCATTAGGGGCGGTCTCAGCCTATGGAGCAGCACTGTCGTTCCTGGATCTGGTCAACACCCCAGCGGGCCGCTTCAGCGTGTCACCATCAGCGATGATAATCCAGGTCGCAGTGGGATTGTTCGTGCCGGTCGTGGCAGCACTGGCGCCGGTGATGAGTGGAGCCCAGATCACGGTCCATCGGGCAATCAGCACCTATGGGCTGGGCGCCGGCTTTGGACACAGTTGGCTTGATCGATTGATGGGTGGGATTCGACGGATTCCCCCATTGCTGGCAATGAGTCTCCGCAATACCATCCGCCGCAAGACGCGCATTGCGTTGACCCTCCTGACGCTGACACTGGGTGGAATTACCTTCATCGTCGTGATGAGCGTGGGCGACTCGTTGAACACAACGCTTGAGGTCCTTCTGGACGAGCTCAGTTTCGATGTACTCGTCATTCTGGATCAGCCGCAGCGCGTGGAACGGATTGTGGAAGCCACCAGAAGCATCCCTGACGTTACAGCCGTTGAGGTCTGGGATTATCGCGGTGCTCGACTGTCTATCGGCGACAATCAAGAACGCGATATCGTTCTATGGGGAGTTCCGCCCAACTCAGAGATGTTCCATCCACGTATCGTGAGCGGTCGTGGTCTCACACCTGGCGATGGCCGTGCAATCCTGCTCAACAGCAAGATTGCGGCGGACGAAGGTTTTCAGACCGGAGACGTGATCACACTCACGATCGACGGGGCCAGATCAGAATGGACGGTTGTCGGGCTGATCCTGAATGTGAACAATCAGCAGCGTGACAACTGGGTGCCAGTGGATACCCTCACGAGTGAGAGCGGGATCCACAAGCGGGGAGTGATGGTCACTGTAGCTGCCGGCGCCCATGATCCGGACGCACAGGCAACGTTGATTCGGAATCTGAGAGCAGCCTACTCGAAACGCGATATCGAACTCGCGGATCTCCAGAGTGCCAACCAGGTCCGAGAGGCGAACCAGACCGCGTTCGATATCATTGTCTATCTGATGCTCTTCATGGCGGTTCTCGCCGCTGTTGTGGGCAGCGTGGGCTTGATGAGCACAATGTCCATCAATGTAGTCGAGCGCGCCAGGGAGATCGGCGTTATGCGCGCCATAGGAGCCACCTCTACAGCCATTCTGAGTGCCGTTGTAGCCGAAGGCACACTGGTGGGTGTTCTGAGCTGGCTTATCGCTTTGCCCTTCAGCTACCCCAGCGCATTCATGTTCGGCCGGGCTGTTGGGCTCGCTCTTCTCAAGGTACCGCTCGACTTCAGCTACTCGTTGTCAGGCGCGATGATATGGCTGGTCATCGTGATCATCCTCTCGGCCATCGCCAGCCTCTGGCCCGCTATGAAGGCCACCCGAGTGAGTGTACGGGAGGCTCTGGCCTACGAGTAACTCTCTGGACAGCCTCTACGGAACGAGGTCGGTGCAACCCCGCACTTCGACACACTGCATGACTGCCTGATCACCTTCCATCCGGTTATGCTGTTCCGACACTGCCGTGGTAGAATGGGTGGCTAGAGGCCAGCAGCAGAGCGACGCATCCCGCCCAGAGGCCTCAACGGGCGCCATCGGACAGGAGGGATGCCCAGGAGGCACAGCTATGCAAACTAGAAAGCGCCTGGCGTACATCGGCGGTGGGAGCATGTTCGTCCCATCTATCATCAATGGTATCGCTGAGGTGATGAGGAACAGCCCATCGTCGTATGGAGTTGAGCTGGCCCTCTACGACGTCCAGCCAGCGAAAGCAGAGCGGATGCAGGCCTATGCAGAGCTGGTAAGCACCACGTGGCGAGTGCCGCTTCAGGCTGTCGTCTCCAGGACGCGGCAGGAAGCATTGATAGACGCCGATGTCGTCCTTCTGTCCGTGTGGCTGCACGACGTCCACGAACGCTTGGAGCAGGTGCTGAAGGGCGTCGATCTTCATATGGAGGAAGACGGTTTGGGTGTCGTGGCGTGGGCGCTCGCCTGCGCTCCCTGGAGCCTGGGTGTGGCAGCGGACATGAAGCAACTCTGCCCTGAGGCCCTACTCCTCACACTCATGAACCCGACTGACGTCATCGCGGGTGTCGTGACCGAGGCGACAGGGATCCGGGCAGCGGGCCTGTGTGTAGAAGTTGACGGATTGCGGGGCGTGCTGGCCTACACCTTCAGAGTTCCTGAACACGCTATCGTGCTGCACCATGCCGGTGTCAACCACGATGGCTGGGTATTGAACATCCAGGTCCGAGGACAGGACGGCTACACCTTGTGGCAGGATCGCTGGGACGAACTCGAGCAAGTGCAGGATTACCATCCGGGAACCCGCGGCATCCGCGCTATTCGCGACTTGACGGGATACTTGCGAAGCTCGGCCTACCACAACTGGCCATACCAGATAGGCCAGACGGAATCTGAGCGTCACCTCTGGGAGGCTTGGCGTGGCAAGCGAGAGCGCTGCGAGCTGGCGCTCGATCGCGCCATCGAGACAGGCAGACCCATTTGCGACCCGGCAGGTATCCACCCGGAGCGGTCGGCGCTGAACTACCCACTGACCGGGGTGACGGTCGGCCGGTTGATGCAGAGTATTGCAGCCAGTCGACCCGAGGTGATCGCGCTTCAGGTTCACAATCAGGGCGCCATCACCAACTTCCCAGTCAACTCCATAGTCGAGATACCAGTACTCGTGAAGGACAGCACTCTCCACCCAATGCCCGTTGGTGAGCTGCCGGACTGGCTGGGCGGATATACCCGCCTCTTGGCTGTTCAGCGCCGTCTCCTCATTGACTATCTACTGGAACCGCATCTGGACACATTGAAGCGCGCGCTTGCCGTTCTGCCAATGTTGGGGCCAGTCCGAGAACTCAATAGGTTTGCGGAAACACTCCATCGCGAGTATGGTGTTGACAATCGACGCTCTTGACATCTTGAGGAGGGAATTCAGGATGGTAGAACTGTGTCTAGTAGGATATACCTACCGCGGATATGAAATGGCCTATGCGATGCAGCAAGCGCGGGCACACGGGTTCGCAGGGATCGAACTGCGCAGCTTCAGCGACATCGACCTATCCACACCAGATCGCGTCGCGCACACGCTGGATCGCGCGACGCAGCTTGCCGGCTCGCTGGACCTGGCAATCAACAGCGTGTACTACGCCCCCCTGCCTGTATCGCGAAATCACGAACGCGCCGATGAGGAACAGGACTTCGTCGCCGTGCTGGAAATTCTGGAACACTTCCAGATTCCAATACTACACACCCAGATAAGCCTTCACCGCATTGATGGTAACGGCGAAGTCACTTCTGCTGGCGCGGCCGTCGACGACTTCGCAAGTATCCAGCTCGTCCTGAAACGCGTCGCCTCCGTGGCCGAACGTCTTCAAGTCACAATCGCCCTGGAAACACACATGGGCAGAGTTCACGATACCGCCGCCTCACTTCTCCGTATCTTGTCGTCCAATCACTCACCCGCCGTAGTCGCATCCTTGGATTTCGCGAATATGCTCATCACGCACCCGCAGGAGAACCTGGTGAATGCTGTGCGGATGTTTGGTGACAGAATCGGGTATACCCACATCAAGGGTGTGAAGCTATTACCGGGCGGCTATGACTGGAATATACCGGTCCGGTTCGGCGACATTAACTACTACCTGATCCTACAGACCATCAAGGCCGTGGGGTATCGTGGACAATTGGCGATCGAATACTGCGGCACGGGTGACCCAGACGTGTTCGTCGCGGAGGATGCCAGATACATCGGCGATCTGGTTGATCACCTCGGCCTGTAGTGTATCTGTCGCGTGTTTCTGGGGCACTGGAACGCAGAGACGTCCGCGCACGGCGTCCCAGGATGGACGACCGTTCTGTCTGGCAATTGCTGATAGCCCTACACCCAGGAGGATCATATGCTGATTTACCTGATATTCGATGTTGAGGATCTGGTCCATTCCGATTCGGACGATATACCTCGTGACATCGGTACGATGCTTGCAGACGATGGTGTGGTCGCCACGATGTGTGTCGTTGGCGAGAAAGCCCGCCTGTGGGAACAACGTGGGCGCCGTGACGTGCTCGCAGCAGTCGCTCAGCACGATGTGTGCCTTCACACTGACCGGCATTCAGTTCATCCCACGGTCTCTGAGTACCTGGCCGACAAGGACTGGGCAGACGGGGTGGCAGAAATCGTGAGACAGGAGGGACAGGGGGCCAGGGACCTCGCACGAATTCTGGGCCAGTATCCCTCAAGTTGGGGAACATCCGGCAACAGTTGGGGTCCCCAGGTGCCAGCGGGCACGCGGTTAGTTGGGATTCCATCTAACGTCTACACGCATGTGAAAGCCGGTGACACTGGTGCCTGCTGGTTCGCCGGTCAGTTGTGCTACTCAGACTACGTTGGACTGCCCGGCGGTGAGGACGCGTACTGTGATGATGAGGCTTTCGAGCGCGGCCTGCCCGCGCTGCTTGCGGAGATCGAGAGAGCCAGACAGAACGGTGTCGGGTGCATCGGACTATTCGGCGGCCACCCAACACGACTCCGATATCGGGTTTTCTGGGACGCTCTGAACTACAATCGTGGTCAGAACACGACTCCCACCGACTACCAGTTCGCGCCCAGACGCGAAGATGATGCATACCGTCTAGGACTGCGCAATCTGCGTCGCATGGTTGCCGCTGTCCGTGAGCTGCCTGAGGTCAGGATTCTGTCGGTACGCGCCCTGAACCAGCGCGTGCCGCCTGATCATACCGCCATCTCCTGGGATGAGTTGGGCAAACTGGCCTCGGATGCTTCGCAGAGCGCGGTAATCTCGACCGACGATTCGACGGCCTCCCCCGCCCAGCTCCTGGACCTGCTTGGGCGTGCGTTCCTGACCGCGGCAATTGGGTCAACCCGTCCTAAGTGCTTGCTTCCACGACTGGTTCTGGGGCCAGTCTCACAACCCCCGCTCCTGGATCAGTCGCTGGTGGTCAACGCCACCCAATTGTTGAGCATGTGCGAAGCGTTGGTTCGCCATATCGACGCGACACAGCACCTGCCAGTGTCACTGGAGGTCGATGGAGTGCAGATTGGCCCTGGCCCATTCTTGCGATCCCTCACGCGGGCATATCCACACGTGTTGGAAGGAACCCTGACACCGACGTCTATCGAGCCCGGTCCGCAAGAGCCTGATGTTGCGGAGTCGTTGGCGCAAGAAGGCATCTACAAGATGCTGCCGGAATGGACGCCCCATACCCCTGACCTGAAGTTGGAGAAGCTAGCACTACACATGCGACTACAGTGCTGGAGCCTGAAGCCAGCTCTCCTGATTTAGCCAACGAGGTGGATTACTATGAAAGCTGGATTCTCCGAACGCGACATTACGCCTGCCCCAGGCATGGAACAGCCGGGCGACTACGGCAAAGGATTCAACGCCGGATGGGTTCACGACCCGTGCAAGGTACGCGCCGCAGTGTTCGACGATGAAGAGAACCGTGTGGCGCTGGTCGGCGTCGACGTGGCGATGATGCCACGGTATGTCGCCCAAACCGCCAGGGAGAATATCTGCCGGAGATGCGGCATCCCACCTGAGTCCGTGCTGATCGCTGCATCCCACACACACTCAGGTGGACCAATCGGCATGGTCAAGCCGGGCGAATACGACCACGCGTCGGCGCTAGTCCAGCAACT
>JAAZAN010000054.1 GCA_012514315.1 Chloroflexota bacterium | reverse complement strand
GTGTCGCGCGGGAGGAGGAGGATCGCTATGGTTTTCGCCGATCAGGAGAGCTCATACCAGGGACCGGCAACCGTCGATTTCGAAGCCCACTTCAACCTCGGCCGAGTTCACCTGCAAAATGGCCGCTGGGCCGATGCGGTCTATGAGTTCCAGGCTGCCATTCGAATCGCTCCGGAGGACCCTACCGCCCACTATGCACTGGGGGTGGCCTATAGGAAGCAGGGCCGTGTTGAGGAAGCAGTCCACGAGTTCCAGATTGCTCTGCGCTACAATCCGGAATATGCTGAAGCACACTACAGTCTTGGACTCGCCTACTGGCAGGAGAAGCGTTGGTACGATGCCCTGCGCGAGTTCCAGTCGACGCTTCACATCAATCCGGATGATGCAGATGCCCATCGTAGCCTGGGGTGGATCTACGCTCAACGCGGCCTGCTCGACGAGGCGATCGAGGCCTACAAAGCAGCGCTTCGCATCAATCCTGATGACGCCCAGACGCACTACAGCCTGGCCATTGTGTACGCACAGCAGGGCCAATTGGATGAAGCAGTCGGCGAGTTCCAAGCGACGCTCCGACAGGATCCCGATGATGCACGCGCACACTTCGGTCTGGGTGTGGCCTATCGCCGCCTGGGCTACATGAAAGAGGCAATTCGGGAATACGAGGCAGTGCTCCGGATCAATCCCGGCGACGCGCGCGCGCACTTTGGAATGGGCGTCGCCTACCGCAAACTCGGTCAGCTATCCGATGCCATCCGCGAGTACCTCGCGGCACTCCGGCTCAAGCCTGACTACGCCGAGGCACACAACAACCTAAGCATCGCGTACAAGGAGATGGGACGGATCGACGAAGCACTGCACGAGGCAGAGAGCGCCGTGCAACTGGGTTACGAACCAGCCAGAACATTGTTGACCCACCTGCGTCAGATACCGCGTCCGATCTCTGATGACGAGTCAGTTCTGCGATGGGAACAGGAACAGGGTTCACCAACAACCATCGAGGGCGCCACGCCTGATAGCTCGGCTGCAGCGGACACCGTTCACGGTACTGCCCAGGACGACGTTGATGAGATGACAGTCAGCCAGCTGAGGGAGCTCGCGAGCGAACTTGACATCACAGGACGGTCGCGTATGCGAAAGGCCGAACTAGCCGAAGCTATCAGAGCAGAGCGGCATCGTCGTGAGTCGTCTTCCAGCCCATGGTCCTCAGCGCTGTTCGAGGACATCAGTGCGCCGCCTGTGGATAAGACGATCACCGATCTGCCCGAGATGCCATCGCGAGGCAAAGGCCAGAGGACGGATGCAGCGTCTGGCGCGTCCGACGAGAAGGCCGATCGAGAGGCGCGAGTTCGAGCGCTGGTCGAGCGCGGTGATGCTCACATGGCTGAGGGAGACATCGACGAAGCGGTGCGCCGCTTTCAGGCCGCCCTGCACATTGACCCAGACTGCTCACATGCTCATAGGCGCCTCGGCGTGATCTACTACGAGGAAGGACAGATCGAGACCTCGATCGGGCACCTTCGTGAAGCCGTTCGCCTGATACCGGACAGCGCCGAAACCCGTCTGCAGCTCGGGATGGCCTACGAGGATATCGGTCAGGTCGAACAGGCCATTGATGAGTACCGCAACGTGGTACTCATCGACCCAGCGCACGCGGAAGCGCATATGAACCTGGGGCTGGCCTATCGCCAGCAAGGCCGTGAGGACGAGGCACTGATGGAACTTCACACGGCCCAGGAGTTAGGGTCGGCGGCGGCGCGGGCTTGCCTCGCCCGGTTCACCAATCAATAGGAGCAAATGGCGCCTGTCCCTGACGAAGGTGAGCGCAGAGCGCAGGACGCCGGTGGTATATCACCCTGGCCCCACTGGCTCCCGATGCTCGGTCGAATGGCAGTGGCTGTCTTCTCAGTACTGACGCTGAACGGCTGTGTTCCGAAAGCTCCCAGCGCGGTCCAGGCCCCACAGTCCACCATCCCGCAGGCCGCGCCCGAAATGGAACCGGAGACACGCGGTGGCCCTCATCTGCAGGGGACATCGTCTCCTGTGACACTGCCAACGGTGCAGCCTACTCAATGTTCACTGCTGGCTGCCTCCCCGCTGGAGATGTTGTCGACACCGATCGCGAGCTACGAGATCGTGAACGCATATCCACACGATCCTCTGGCGTTCACGCAAGGGCTGTTGTTTGCCGATGGCTTTCTATACGAGAGTACCGGGCTGTATGGACAGTCGACGGTGCGGCAGGTGAATCTGGAGACTGGGGAGGTGGTGCGCGAAACCCACCTATCCCCCGACCTGTTTGGAGAAGGTCTGACACTCCATGACGGTTGTCTCATTCAGCTCACCTGGCAGTCACGTATCGGGCTCGTGTATAATCTGGTGAGCTTCGACACGATGTCGCCGACCACGTTCACATATCCAACTGAGGGCTGGGGACTTACCACAGACGGCCATCTCCTGATTATGAGCGACGGCACAGCTACGCTGCGCTATCTGCATCCAATGACGTTCAATCTCGTGCGAGAGCAAGACGTCTGGACGGAGCAAGGAGTCGTCACGATGCTCAACGAGCTGGAATATGTGCACGGAGAGATCTGGGCGAATGTGTGGCAAACAGAACGCATCGCGCGGATCGACCCGACCACCGGTCGGGTGAAGGCATGGATTGACCTTAGCGGACTGACTCAGCGTATGAGCGGCGGCGCCCAGGTCGATGTTCTGAACGGGATCGCCCATGACGCGGATCAGGATCGCATTTTCGTGACAGGCAAACTATGGCCTGCAGTGTTCGAGATCCGTGTGGTGGAATAACCTGAACGAAGCCCGCCCGTCATCGCTGCACTCAATCAGTCCTGCCCTTGGCTGCGTTCGGCCATCACCCGGTCGCCGTGATCTACCCAGTCAGTGTGCGGCCAACAGGAGGGTGATATGACCGCTGTACGAGCGCCTGAAATCACGCCACGACATCT
>JAAZAN010000053.1 GCA_012514315.1 Chloroflexota bacterium | reverse complement strand
GCGAGTGGGCTTGTCGCCGATGCCATCGGTTGCTGTACGTATCTCAGGTGACACGCCAAGACAGTCCTGATAGACGCTTGCGTGCGATGCTAGATCGTGACGCCCTGACCGCGCGCCCAGGCCGCCGCTATGTGCGAATAGATACGGCTCCGAAGCGTCGAGGGCGTCGTCATCGTAACTTCCTCGATGGGCTCCGAGACACCGTGGTGGCTGAGAAGATCGCCAGAGTCCTCGAGCGCATAAGCTATGGCCTGGAGTCCGAGCCACCGCCCCTGTAGGTGGGCTTGGTCACTGATGGGGAAGTATCGCTCCCGACGCATGGGCTCGCTCTACCCCACAAGAGTCCGACACATAAGGACGCGACCAAGGACAGTACGGGCACTTGACCATTGACGGCCGTATAGCATTGTGCTAATATTGTGCTATAGGGAGCGCCGTCGGGGCGCCCGACAACTCAAAGGGAGGCATCGGGATGGAGGAGTGGACAGAGGATGACCTGAGCGCTCAGACTTGGGCCGAGAGAGAACAGCGCAGGCGCTCACTCGAGCGGCGACTGGCCGCAATCGAGGCTAGGCTCGCTGCACTCGAGTGTCCAGAACGCAACGTGAAGCGAGCGGCAGCACCTGTCACGGAAACCGCCGCTCGCTTCGCTCCAGTGGCATAGCCTACGCTACGAGGGGGTTGGCGCTACGAACACTGACCCCCGCCACACAGGGAAGGATAGCAGAATGTGGACACGATGGGAAGTGGAGGCACACGGTCCCCAGGGGGACTCGCATGTCGATGAAGGGTGCGCCCGGGCGTTTGCCTTACTGGATGAGGAGTACCCCGCGCTGCGCGAGTTCTTCGAGGACCTGCTGGAAATCGAACTGACGGTCTATGGTGCCGTCGTGCGGCGCGCCGATACTCAGGCTCTAATTGCGGAGTACGACCTCGACTAGATCTGAGAGGGCGGGGACCGGACACCCGCCCGCCCACGGCCGGCGCACGCCATCGGTGTCGACCCATCATCCTTTCCGGGCAAGAGGCGGACGGATCGCGCGCGGCCATCATTGGTGAATCACAGAGGAAGCAGATACGAGCAGTGGTGATGCGAGGCACGGGCTCTAGCAACGAGCGCGCCCGTGGCCGAGAGCAGCATCGGGAGAGAGGAAGACCGACGAGATGCGCGAACAACTGAACGTCAGGATACCCACGATCACGCAGGATCAGGTTGAGGATCTCTGTACTCGCCTGGGCCTAACCAGGACCCAACTGGTCATCATGGCCATCGACCGCATGGCCAGAGAGATGGTCGGGTGGAAGCCAGGTGATGCTGGTGAGCTGTTGTCTAAACCTGCGGTGGACGAGTCCGACGCTGCTGACCAGCGAGAAGGAGGGGGGAGTGGCTGATCGACCCCCGGGGTACCCACATTCCCAGTTAGGGCACTCTCAATACGGAGGCTAAAACTGGAAATCGGGTCCGGCAGTAGAGAGACGATCCGCTGAATTGGGCATCATCGGCACAGCCATATGTATCCTAGATATGGTTGACAGAGGTACCACAATCGGGCACCACCGACAGCGAATACCTATGATGTTGGCGGTAGCTGTGCCTGCCGTGCCCGCGCACAGCACGCAGCGCAGCTTGCCGGGTGCGGGCAGATTCCGTGCCAAACGCCTGCGTCGTCGTCTTTCGCGTTGTCTGGGCCAACTCCAGCAGTACTTCTACGTACTCCACAAGCGCAGACCGAGTGACCTGAGGGGCGTCTTTATCAGCTATTCCATCACCTGCTCGGCCCGATCTCGCTCGATCTCGAACCAGAACTCGAGTTCCTTGT
>JAAZAN010000052.1 GCA_012514315.1 Chloroflexota bacterium | reverse complement strand
CTGGTGCCCGTGAACAAGATCATCGCCTTCGGCGGCGACTACCGCGCGGCCGTTCACAAGGTGTATGGCCATCTCGTCATGGCTCGGGAGGCAGTCTCGGCTGCGCTTGCAGCCCGCGTGGTTGCCGACGAGATGGATATGGAATACGCACTCCACCTGGCCAGACTGTGGTTCTATGAAAACCCGATGCGAATCTACAAGCTGGACGCGAAGGGGAAGGACGGCGCAGGGTGAGCACCTCAAGTCAAGAAAGCATGCTAGGGCGCAATCCACAATCTAGCTCGCGCTGGATGCGCGATTTATCCATCTTCAGCCTAGTAGTTGGTATTGACATGCCGAACATTGTCTGATAGTGTTACGGTATACTAGTATACTAGTATGGCTAGGTCCTGACCTATGGCTTGGATTACAGACGGCGGTATTCGCCTTCTCCCAACTCCGGCCCGGGCCACCCGGCACAACAGGCAGGACGGCTGATGATGGACGAGGGCCTTCACAGGCAGATTCCCGTACCACTCTACTATCAGTTGAGCGAGCAACTGCGGGCGCGCATCGAAAGCGGCGATTTGGCCGCGGGTGAGCGCATTCCCTCGGTCCAGGAACTGAGCGCGCAGCATTCCATTAGCCCTATGACCGCTCAAAAAGCGATTGCCGAATTGGTGCGGAGCGGACTGGTCGAGGTGCGACGCGGCATCGGCACCTTCGTTGCCCCGGACAAAGTGACGTTTGGCCTTCGATACCTGTCAAGTTTCAGCCAAGACGCACTAATGCACGGGTTGACTCCGCATGTTCAACTCCTCACGCAAGAGCTGGAGGTTCCACCTCACCAAATCGCTGAGCGGCTGAGGTTGGCGCCTGACGAGCGCGCGGTTCATCTCGTACGTTTGCGATTCTACGATGAGACTCCCGCAGCTATCGATGAGTCGTATTTGCCCGCCAGTCTGTGTCCGGGTCTGGAAGATGAGGATGTGGTCACCCAGTCTCTGTATGACCTGCTGGAGACTCGCCACGGGCTCGCTCTTGACCATGCAACGCAGACGTTGGAAGCAGTACCCGCCACGGCCTTCGAGGCCCGTTTGCTGCACATTTCGGTGAAGGCACCGGTCGCGCTGCTTCGTGGAATTACTTTCCTTGCAGACGGACGACCTATAGAGAACTTCAAGGTCGCTTATCGAGGTGACCGTCTGCGCTTTGAGCTTCAGACGACGCGGTTGCACAAGAAGGGATAGGCGATGAGGCTGAAGGCAGCGGTGTGCTATGCACCGCGTGATATTCGGATCGAACACGAGGAGATAGAGCGTCTTGGTCCAGGTGACGTGCGCGTGAACGTCGCCTACTGCGGGGTCTGTCCTTGGGACCTGCGAGTCTATCTGGGGCTCTCCTCTTCGGTGCATTATCCGCTGCACATGGGCCACGAGTTGAGTGGAGTGGTGACCGAGACTGGCGCTGAGGTGCATGGCCTCCGTCCAGGTGATCGCGTGTGTGTCGATGCCATACGCCGCTGCGGCACCTGCAGTGCCTGCACACGCGGTCTGGAGAACCACTGTGCGAATGCGGATTTTTCGCGCGGCGGCTTTGCCACTCACATCACCGCGCCAGCCAGCAACGTGTACCCTTTGCGAGACAGCACCCCGCTCCTGCATGCGGCTCTCACTGAACCGTTGGCTTGTATCCTGCGGGCGCAGTCCCGCCTGGCCCTCCAGAAGGGAACCACCGCTCTGGTTCTGGGCTGCGGCCCCCTGGGTTTGCTTCACCTCCAGGCACTCATAAGCCAAGGTATGCGCGTTCTGGTGAGCGATCCGTTGCCCCAGAGGCGCAACATGGCACTCGCTTTAGGCGCCAGCGTGGCCTTTGCCCCCAGCTCGGGAGACCTGGCCGTTGGTGTAAATCAGTACACTGACGGCTGGGGTGTAGAGGCCGCGATTGTGGCTACCGGCGCGGTGGCTGCCGCCGAAGAGGCGCTGCCACTGCTTGCATTTGACGGCAAGATGATTCTCTTTGCCGGAATCCATCCCAGGGCGAATCTGGTCCTTGACCCAAACGCCGTGCATTATCGCGAGACATGGATCACAGGCTCATCCGACTATACGCGCGCCGAATTCATGCAATCGCTGGAGCTCATCCAGCGTGGCGAACTCCAACTTACACCGCTCATCACCGACATCTTCGCCCTCGATCACATCGCAGAGGCTCTCGCTGCCGTCCAATCGGGGGAACGATTGAAGGTGGTGGTCCAATGCAACCCGGATCTCGACCTTACTTAGCGGCTCAGGCGCTAAGTCAACGCCAATAACCATTCCCGTCAGTCCGAAGGTTCCCATGATTCAATCAGATACAACTCAACCCAGCATGCTGTCCGCGACCATTCAGTCGGGCCTGTTGCGCCGGATGCGGCGGCTGTTCCGCCATGCCGACGGACGGGCCATCCTGGTGCCCATAGATCATGGGCTCTACTCTGGACCGCTGCCCGGCATCGAAGATCCGTTGCGCATCGCGCGAGCGACAATCCCCGGTGCAGACGGATTGCTGGTGTCACCCGGTTTCGCGCGCGCCATTGCCACCGAGATGCCAAGCGACCGAGCACTGGTCATGCGCGTGGGCGCCATAAACGATCTGAGTCCCATTCAGGGCTATGAGGCGGTGTACGCCAGCGTTGATCTTGCCCTACGTTTCGATGCCGACTGGCTGGTGCATACCCTTTATATCGGCGGCGAGCGTGACGCGGAGGCAATCCGCAACGCCGGCGAGATCGTGGAGGCAGCCGATCGTTACAGCGTCCCCGTGATACTCGAGTTTCTACCACGCGATGATGGCTGGCTGCCCAAACAAGTAGCGGCCTGGGCACGGTTGGGAGCTGAGCTCGGCGCACAAGCCATCAAAACGATCTACACCGGCAGCGCTGAATCGTTTGTTGAGGTTACGGCGGGCTGTCCGGTGCCGGTTATCATCGCGGGTGGCCCGGCAGTGGGTACGGTGTTCGACCTTTTGAACACTGTAGAAGTCGCTCTGGAGGCAGGAGGCGCGGGACTGGCAATAGGCCGACGCGTCTGGCAGAGCCACGATCCAGCCCGCCTCCTGCAAGTGCTGGGTCGCCTCATCCATGGCCGGATGACCGTGGAGGCGGCAGTGGAGGCTGTGGGCGCCGCGTGAGGGGGTGGTCAGATGCCCCCGACAGGTCGCGTGTAGGCTTGATGGGTGTGGTGTTTACCGCCACCAAGCGGCGCTTTTTGTGATCGTCACCAGACACAAGGAGAGGAGCACACGATGAGCGAAAACGTCAACCTCACAGTCAGGTGGACTTCCCGCCGGGACTTCCTACGAGGAATGAGTACAGTAGCGGCAAGCGCCGCACTGGCCGCTACGCTTGGCGGGTGCAAGCCAGTCCCACCCGCAACTCCGCCGAGATCCGGCCAACTCGATTTTCTGGGCTGGGAAGGCTACGACATGTTGGGGGCCACTGAGAAATGGCGCAACGATAATGCTGTCGATCTCAGGTCGGCCTACATTGGCAACTCAGAAGACACCCCCGCCAAGGTGCTCAGCGCAGCTGGCAAGGGCATCGACTTGATCACTTACTTCTATGCCTACTACAAGTCCTGGTCGGCGCTCGGCCTGTTCGAGACCTTCACTGCCGATGAGGTGCCCAACCTCAAACGGATGTACCCTTACTTCCAAGAGGGAGAATACTGGCGCCTGCCAGACAAGACATACATGGGTGCGCCCTTCACATGGCTCACCTACGTCTGCAACTACCGTGCGGACTTGATCGAGACCCCACAAAGCTGGGAGGAATTGACCGGCGCCAAGTACAAGGGCAAGCTGGCTATCGTAGATGATCCCGGTGCCAACATCCTCGTCGCGGCCACCGTGCTCGGCATTCCAACTGACACCATGACAAAGGACCAACTCGAAGAGGTCAAGAAGTTTTTGGTGGCGCTTAAAGCCAATGCCAAGTCCATCGCCCCGTCCTACGGCGACCTCAGCAACCTGCTGATCTCGGGTGAGGCGGTGGCAGGCTTTGTGGGCTGGAGTGCGCTCGATGTTTGGGCGGCCAAGGAGGGCGTACAGGTGACCAGCGTCCAACCGCTGGATGGAGTGGTGATCTCCATCGACGCCTACGCCATGGCCAAGACAGTAGACAACCGCGACGCCTCGCTGGCGTGGCTCAATCTGATGCTCACTGACGAGGTGCAGCTTGCCGTGGCCAACGAGTTGTATACCGCCACCGTGTGTCCCGACACGGCCAAATTGATCACCGACCCGGCCGTGAAGAAGATGTACGATTACGACAACTTTGGTGCCTTTGCGCAGAAGTACCCGCTCCATCTCTTCCCACCGAACGAGGCATCTGGAAACCAGGTAACTTTCGGCGACTGGATGAAGGCATGGGAAGATGTGAAGGCGGCATGAGGATCGAATACGAGGATGCGTAGGACGCAATCCGGCTACCTTCTGGCCTCGCCGCTCATACTGCTGGTGGCAATGCTTCTCGTGTTACCCATCGGCACTTTCCTGGTGTACTCGTTCCTGACACCAGGACAATATCGTGTATCGCTTCCGCTGACACTTGACAACTACCGGCAGGCCTTTACCGACCGGACCTACTGGCGGTTGATGATCAACTCGCTACGAGTTGGTCTGACAACAGCTGCCGTTTCCACCGTGCTGGGATATGTCCTGGCCTATTACGCCAGCTTCCAGACGGGCAAGGTCAAGGTAACGATACTGGCGTTGACGGTCGTCTCGATTCTCGGCGGCTACCTGGTGCGCATTTACTCCTGGCGCATCATTCTCGGCACCGAGGGCGTGCTCAACACCGCCCTCGGCAGCCTGGGACTGACCCATAACCCATTCGGATTCCTGCTGTTTTCTCGCAGCGCCGTAGTGTTGGCGCTGGTCAATATCTACATTCCGTTTGCCGCACTCACCATCTTTGCTGCACTGGAAAACGTTGGGCGTGATCTGATCGAGGCAGCACGCGATCTGGGGGCAGGACCTGGGCGGACCTTTACCCGTGTTGTACTGCCGCTGACCGGACGCGCTGTCTTCACTGGGTTCGTGTTCGTGTTTCTACTAACGGCCGCCGACTATGTCACGCCGCAGCTCATCGGCGGCACTAGCGGGGCGATGATCGGCGTGGTGGTCTACGACCAATTCGTGAGACTCGGCAATTGGGCCCTAGGCGCCGCCCTTTCCTTCTACATTGTGATCCTCTTTGCCGTCGTCCTGACAGTCACCTGGCTGGCACTGCGCGTCCTCGGCATTCTGCGGCGGGGAGTCAGAAGCGTGAAGAAGCACGCACTTGGCATCGTGGCCTGGATCCTGATGATCTACCTGTACTTACCGGTGGTCGTTGTCCTGGTCTTTGCCTTCCAGGGATCAGGCCTGCTCTCGCTGCCTTTCACCGGACCCTCGCTGCGATGGTTTCAGTTCGTGGTTGCAGAAGAGAGCTTTCGCTCGGCGCTTGGGTCTAGCCTCAAGGTGGGTGTGACCTCCAGCATAGCGGCAATGCTGGTGGGCACACTTACCGGGCTGGCCTTCACCCGTTACAAGCTGCGGTTTCAGCGCTTACTGGAGACGATGGCGATGGCCCCCATCGCCTTGCCGGGCTTGTTCATCGGCCTGGCACTGCTGGCCTACTTCGGACGGTTCAGCATCT
Source organism: Chloroflexota bacterium (assembly GCA_012514315.1). Taxonomy (GTDB): domain Bacteria; phylum Chloroflexota; class Anaerolineae; order B4-G1; family B4-G1; genus JAAZAN01. Next base: position 5,316 of record JAAZAN010000052.1, on the reverse strand, counting down.
CGCTGTCTCTACTGACCGTGTTTCTGGCCCACCTGCTCTACGTCATGCCCTATGTTCTGATTGTGACGCGTAATCGCCTGGAACGCTTTGATGTGGCCATCGAGGAAGCGGCACGGGATCTGGGAGCCAACGCCTGGCAGACCTTCTGGAAGGTAACCTTTCCCCTCACCTGGACGACCGTACTCGCCAGCGGCATCCTGGCCTTTGCTTTGTCTTTCGATGAATTCCTGATCACGCTGTTCGTCATCGGCTCCGACTCGACGCTGCCGATCATGATGTGGTCGCGCATGCGGCGACGCATCGACCCGTCGATCAACGCGGTGGCAGCCATCATCTTTTGTGTGTTCGTGGCCAGCCTGGCTACGGCAGCTGCGCTGATCTGGCTGCGCCGCAGCCCGGCGCCGCATATGGAGGAAGGACCCAGTCAGTGAATCAAAGGCCCGCATCTGGCACCGAAGCCGCCCTGGGTTCCTATTCTCGGCAGGACGAGACGGTGGTCGAAGCCGTCAATATTACTAAACGCTTCGGGAAAGTCACTGCCCTGAATCAAATCAACCTCGCGGTCTATCCGGGTGAGTTTCTGACACTCCTGGGCCCCAGCGGGTGCGGCAAGACCACACTGCTGCGCATCATCGCCGGGTTTGAGACTCCCACTGAAGGGCGCGTGCTGCTGCACGGTCGGGATGTCACGATGCTGCCACCAGAAAAACGTCCTCTGAACATGGTCTTTCAGCGCTACGCCCTCTTTCCTCATCTCAACGTGGCTGAAAATGTGGCTTTTGGGCTGCGGTTGCAGCGTGTCAACGAGTTAGAGTTGCGCGAGCGGGTGACTCAGGCGCTGGCCCTCGTACGCCTGGAGGGATTCGAAACGCGTCTACCCCATCAAGTCAGCGGTGGTCAGGCCCAGCGCGTGGCACTGGCGCGTGCGTTAGTGAACCGGCCCGAGGTGCTGCTGCTGGACGAACCTCTATCAGCACTGGACCGCAAGGTCCGGCTCCAGATGCAGGACGAGCTACGACAGATCCAGGCGGCGGTTGGCACTACTTTCATTTATGTGACGCACGACCAGGATGAGGCGATGGCCATGTCAACGCGGGTTGTTCTGCTGCGAGATGGGATCATCACCCAGATTGCTACTCCCCAGGAGTTGTATCGGGCTCCGGCCTCTGAGTTTGCCGCCAACTTCATTGGAGACGCCAATCTGCTCGAAGGGCGCGTGGTGGAATTTGAGGGTGGGCTTGCCGTGGAGTGGTGCGGGCAAGTCCTGAAAAATCTAGCCACTACTGGCAAGGCGGCTGGGAGCACCGTGCGACTTATGGTGCGCCCGGAGGCGATTCGCCTCGCCGAGCCGCGTCCGGAGCAGGGCGCCACCTGCGCCCAAGGCGTGGTGGAACGAAGTTCGTTCTACGGCTTTTATTGGATCCACCGCGTGCGCGTTGGCGAGCATTCGCTGGTGGTGCGTGAGCTGGGTGGCGCTGCTGTCTACAGCCCTGGCACACGGGTCCAGGTCTCGATCGACGCTGGGCGCGCCGCCATCCTCCCCTGAAATGGCGGTCATCATGAATCCTGCGAAACCCGCCTCTAGAACCAAGCCCGTGCGCATCGGCGTGATCGGCTGCGGCAACGTTCTTGAGGTAGGCTACATGCCTCTCATCGAGCGCCTCCGAGAGCAAGGACGCGCCGACCTGATCATGGCCTGCGATCGCCATCCGGAACGGCGGGAACGCGTCACGGAAGGTTACCATGTCCCGCGCTTCACCGTTGACTATCAGGAATTGGTGGAATCGCCTGATATTGACCTGGTCCTTGTCCTGACCAGTATGCCGTTCCATGCACCGGTGAGCCGCGCTGCACTTGAGTCGGGCAAGCATGTCATGGTGGAAAAGCCCCTCGCCACGACACTAGAAGATGGACTGGCCCTGGTGGAGCTGGCACGTCACACCCGCGGCTACTTGTTGCCCGCACCACACGTCATCCTCAGTCCGACATTCCAAACCATGGCGCGGCGTGTCTGGGGCGGTGACATCGGCCGTCCACTCCTTGCCCGAGCTCGATATGGGTGGAAGGGACCGTCGTGGGGCCAGTGGTTCTACCGCAAGGGAGGCGGTGCGCTGTTTGATTTGGGCGTGTATAACCTCACCAGCCTGACCGGCTTGCTCGGTCCTGCGCTCCGCGTATCGGCCATGGCCGGTGTAGCCATCCCCCAACGCGTGGTCGATGGCGCCCTGATCCAGGTCGAAGCTGAGGATAATGCTCACGTCATGATCGATTTCGGCAACTCAGTGTTTGGAGTCGTCAGCACCGGCTTTACCATGCAGCAGTATCGCTCACCCTGCATTGAGGTGTATGGCAGCAGCGGAACCATCCAAATGCTGGGCGACGACTGGAATCCGGAAGGATATGAGATGTGGCAAAGCGAGGTGGGCATATGGCAGGTCTATCCCGAAACCAGCCCGGACTGGTCCTGGGCATCTGGGTTGGAGCACCTTGTCGAGTGCATCCAGCAAGGAACGCGCCCGCTCGTGGTCCCAGAACACGCCTGCCACGTACTGGAGATCATGCTCCTTGCGCAGGAGTCCGCTCGTGACGGGCAGATTCACAGCCTGAAGACCAGCTTCGGGCCTCTCCGGTTTGACGAGCTAGAGCAAACGCTTCCGACCTGACTCGTCAATGAAGGGTCCCATGGCTGCACGGCGCAGGGAGAGTCCAGTCTATCGATGAGCGCAATAGCAGACTCGAGCAATTCCGACACGACCAATGACAAGGTGACCGCATACCACCCTGCTCTAGCGGTTGGCCTGGACGTGGGGGCGACCAAGATCGCAGGTGGCGTTGTTGGGTTTCCTGCCGCAACGATTCACCACCGGAGGGTCATCCCTACTGCGGCCTGGCGTGATGCCAACGCTGTCCTTGACGATTGCCTGGTCCTGGCCAACGAGCTACTGTCAATGGCGAAGGCTCGCGCAACCGGCGCAAATCACCCAGTCAGCGTATGCATTGCAGTACCAGAAAACGTCGACCTTGAGGGACGCGTAACGAGTACCAACACCCTAGCCTGGCGCGGACTGCCATTGCAAGAGATGTTCGATCGAATTGCTCCGGCAGTGGTCGAATCAGACGTGCGTGCTGCAGCTCTGGCCGAATCACTGTGGGGCGCTGGCCGTGGCTGCCGCCTCTTTGTCTACCTCACTGTTGGTAGTGGGATCAGCCACACCCTGATGATCGATGGGGTGGCGTATAGGGGAGCCACCGGAAACGCCATCACCTCCGCCAGCAGTCCGCTCAGTACCGTTTGTACAGAGTGTGGCTTACGACTGGAGCCGGTGCTCGACCTCATTGCTGGAGGCCTGGCCCTGCCGAGACGGTACAATGCACTAGGCACACAGGCGGTAGACAGCGCGCGTGACGTGCTTGCCCTGGCTGCCGCCGGCGATCCTGCTGCTGTGGATGTGGTGCGCAGTGCTGGCGAGGCGCTCGGGGTCACCGCCGGCTTCCTGGTCAACGTGCTTGATCCTGAGATTCTTGTTGTGGGCGGCGGGTTGGGGCTGGCAGGTGGCTTGTACTGGGAGAGCTTCCTCGCTTCCACCAGGTGTCATATCTGGTCTGATGTCAATCGCGATCTGCCCATCGTGCCCGCCGCGCTCGGCGTCGACGCGGGCCTGATAGGCGCCGCCGCGACTGCCTGGCACCGCTTTGCATCGCCGCATCTGCCACCGAGCGACCGCGGATTCGCAACTAATGCCCTGTAGTGCACAGAATGCCCTGTAGTGCACAGCCTCAAGCCCTGGCTTCTTCAGCGCCGGTAGCGTACCAGCCGTACTGGAGTGCAGCCTCAATCATGGCCACCAAGTTGGTCACTGGGACGTCGGGCTGGACATTGTGGATTGGGTTTAGGATATATCCGCCGCCTCGACCGAGCGCCATAATCTTGCGCTCAACCTCCAGTCGCACGTCCTCAGGCGTTCCGTGGTTTAGCACATGCATGGTGTCGATCGCGCCCCAGAAAGACAAGCGATCGCCATACCTGCGCTTGAGTTGATCGGGATCCATATTCTTGGCAGTGGTCTGAACCGGATTGAGCGAGTCCACTCCGATCTCGATGAGGTCGTCCAAGATGTCAATGACGCTTCCACACGTGTGCCACATGAGGGGTGCAGTCGATCGGGACTTGATCGCCTGAGTGAGCCGTGCATGGCTCGGTTTGAAGATCTTCCGATAGGTCGTAGGTGACATGCATAGTTTGTCCTGATTGCCAATGTCGTCCGACACAGCGATCACATCCACCAGATCCCCGACAGCATCGGTGATTGACTCGATCGGTCCCAGCATCGACTCGGTGATGCAATCGACCATGCATTGCATGATCCGAGGCGCCGTCACCAGATCCATGTACCATTCAATGTAGCCTCGTACGTTCTGGCTGCATTGAAGTGGCCAGAGCGACAGGTTCAGCACGAGAGCGCAATCTGTCTCGGCACGCATTCGTGCAACCTGCTCGCGCAGGCCACGCGTGTAGCCAGGGTCGTAAGGTTCAGGCCAGGGATGAAGCATAATGTCGGAAATGGTGATCTCGCCGCCCAGGGGCGGTTTGTGCAGGTCGTAGTAGTGGGAGTCTGGCGGCTTTATCCACTCGATGCCCCACAAATCACGATAGAGGCCGTCTGCCAGCTCTACGTCCTGGTTTCGCTCAAGTTCTGGAGCGTTGGGGCATACACACCGGGTGTCGACATGAAGTCGCCGGAGTATCTGTTCGTCGATCACACTGACCTGCATGATGCGGTCCATCACAATGGTTGGTGCGTCACTGCAGAAATACCTTTTCAGGTTTTTGTAGAATGGGATTGTCACTGAACTGCACCAAGAGCCGCCCAGGTCAATCGGCACCCTATCAGGTACTTGGTGCTCCAGTGCAGCCTTTACTCGGTCTCTGGAACTCATCGTTTCTTCGTGCATGACGCCCACCGCATACCAAAGCAGATATCTACCACCGATTGTACCACCGACGGGATCTCGCCTGCCCTCACCGGCGCAAAGCTCGCTTGACCACCTGAGCCTACACATAGTCGAATCATGCCGGGCTTGGTGGGGCTTCTGGCTTGGCGCCCACCGCCAAGGTATGAGAAGGGCCGCAGAAGTATCAAGTGTCGCGCTTGTTCATGGTCGCGTCAATAGGCTCACAGCGAACAAACCATACTTTTGTATGATATCCGGGTACAACTTCTGGCGGTTAAGTTAAGGACGAGGAGCGTGTAAGATACACACTGGAGATAGTAGAATCATTGCAGGGAGCTCCAGAATGACGCAGACGAGTGTACT
>JAAZAN010000354.1 GCA_012514315.1 Chloroflexota bacterium | reverse complement strand
TGCGAAAACCCAGCCTGGCGCGTCACGAGGCGATATTCGGCTTCATCTTCATCGCCCCCTGGATCGTTGGGTTTCTGGCTCTTCAGTTGGGACCAATGCTCGCTTCGTTAGTGCTGAGCTTCACGGAATATCAAATAGTGGCCCCTCCTGAATTCATCGGGCTTGCTAACTACATCAAGATGTTTGGCTCCGACGCGTCATTCCGCGATGCGGTGAGAGTGACTTTGACCTACGGCGTCGTTGCCGTTCCACTGCAGCTGGTGGGAGGTCTGATCGTCGCGCTGTTGTTAAACCAGAAAGTGCCTGGCCTGACGATATGGCGTACGGTCTACTATTTGCCCTCGGTCGTCTCTGGTGTGTCGGTGGCTATGCTGTGGGTATGGATTTTCCACACGGAGTTTGGGTTGATCAACCTGGTGTTGCGGGTCGTGGCGAACATTCAGGGGCCGGCGTGGCTATCTCACCCCAATTGGGCGCTGCCAGCGCTGATCATTATGAGCCTGTGGGGCGTGGGCAGCAGCATGATTGTCAACCTGGCCGGACTTCAGGGCATTCCCACTGAGCTGTATGAGGCGGCGTCGATCGATGGCGCGACATGGTGGAGTAAGTTCTGGAAGGTTACCCTACCGATGCTGTCGCCCGTGCTGTTCTTCAACCTGGTTATGGGCGTGATCGGCTCTTTCCAGTACTTCACCAATGCGTATGTGATGACCGGCGGCGGCCCTGGGCGAGCAACGCTCTTCTACAACCTGTACCTGTATAACAACGCCTTTCAGTACTACAAGATGGGCTATGCGTCGGCGCTGGCGTGGGTGTTGTTTCTCATTATCTTGGCGTTCACACTGCTGATCTTCAAGTCCTCACCGCTATGGGTGTACTATGAGGGCACGGTAAAGGGGCGATAGAATATGGCATCGATTCACTCTAGTCTCGGTGCGCGACTGCGTCGGATTCCGAAGAAGCGTCTAAGGGAGGTGGGTTCTCAGGCCTTCGGCACACTGCTGATCATCCCGGGCGCCATCCTGTTTCTAGCTCCGTTTATATGGATGCTCTCGACGTCACTGAAGGATGCCCGTTTCACATATGTGTTCCCACCACAGATCATTCCGAACCCATTCCGATGGGAGAACTACGCGCAGGTTTTCGAGCGGGTGCCGTTCCACCTGTATGGTTGGAACACAGTGCGTATGACGGCATTATGTCTGATGGGCCAGATGCTGACGGCCTCGATGACGGCGTACGGTTTCGCGCGTCTACGTTTCCCCGGTCGCGATGTACTATTCATCATTCTGCTGAGCACGATGATGCTCCCTTCGCAGGTGACGATGATTCCGAGCTTTCTAATCTTTCGCTACCTGGGCTGGATCGACACGTTCAAGCCGCTGATCGTGCCAGACTGGCTGGGCGGTTCGGCCTTTACGGTGTTCCTTCTACGCCAGTTCATCTCCACGTTGCCCATCGAGATGGACGAGGCGGCGAAGATCGAGGGCTGTGGATTCTTCGGCATCTATTGGCGCATCATCCTGCCGCTGATCAAGCCGGCACTGGCGGCTGTGGCGATCTTCGTCTTTATGTGGAACTGGAACGACATCTACTATTCTCTGATCTATCTTAATACGCAGAAGAACTGGACGTTGGCATTGGGCCTGAACTTCCTGAGGCGCTCCAGCCCAATGGGTCCAGGAGTTCTCGAGGTCGAGCTGCTCATGGCAGGTTCGATTATCGTCATGATGCCCTGCCTGCTGTTGTTCTTCTTCGCGCAGAAGTACTTCATCCAGGGCATCGTGTTCACAGGGGTGAAAGGCTAGCAAACAGCTTGCTGGATGGAGGATATCCGCCATGAGAGCGGCGATGATTGTAGGGCCCAGGCAGATTGTGATCGAAGAGGTAGCCATACCCCAGCCTGCACCAGGAGAAGCACTGGTGCGGGTGGCAGCGTGCGGAATCTGTGGCAGCGATGTCAGCTTCTACAAAGGCGCGCCCGATTACAGTATCTCCTATCCGGCGATCGCTGGCCACGAGATGGCCGGGATTGTCGAGGAAATCAATGGTGCTGGGGATAGGCTCGTGGTTGGCGATCGGGTCGCCGTGGAACCGCTGATTGCCTGCGGCGAATGCTACGCCTGTCGCGTGGGAGAGTACAACTGCTGTGCGGACCTCAAGGTCATCGGGGCGCACGTGCCGGGCGGTTTCGCGGAATATGTTGTGGCGCCGCTCAATCGGTGTCACGCGATTCCAGCATCGATGGCGTGGCACATAGGCGCCGCTGTTGAACCCTACACGATTGGAGCGAATGTAGTGCGTCGGGGACAGGTCACCGATCGTGATACGGTCATTATCAACGGAGCTGGAACGATTGGTCTGACTGTTCTGGACACGGCCAGGAATGTCATTGGAGCCCGGGTACTCATCACTGATCTACTGGATGAGCGACTCGATCGGGCCGCTGCTCTGGGGGCCGACCGGGTGGTGAACGCGCGCCGCGAGGATGTGAACCATCACGTGATGGCGTTCACAGGGGGTGAAGGAGCGAGTGTAGTGGTCGATGCGACCGGGAACCCCGATGTCATCGGGAATCTGGAGAATCAGGTGGCGCCTGCGGGGAGATGTGTGATCGTGGGCTATAGTGACAGCGCTGTCTGCTTCAGTGGCGTCAACATCATCAAGAAAGAGATGACTGTTCTAGGTTCGCGCAATAGCTGCAACGCCTACCCGGGTGTGATCGATATGGCTTCGAACGGTACACTGCACCTCGATCAGCTCGTGACTCAGCGGTATGAGTTTGATCAGATTGGTGAGGCGTTCCAATTTGCCGCCGATTGTCCTGAGTTAGCTGGCAAAGTTGTGGTCGAGTTCAGTTTGTAGGCCAGGCTGTTACAGGTCTGTCAGGAGGAAGCATGATCAAGCTGTCGCTGTTTGTCACGAGTCCGGATTTCCGTGCACAGGACGGCCAGTCGATCGAACTGACCGAGCTGTGTGGGCCAATTGAGGACAGCGTCAGGTCGGCCAAACGCCTCGGGTACGATGCCATCGAGCTGATGACCGGCGATCCGGAGGTCGTGGATGCCGGTGACCTGGCCGCTGTGCTGGCCCGGCACGGCATGGAGATCTCCGCCATCAACTCCGGCGGGCTGAACTACATGTATGGCGGCGGCCTAGTCCACGCCGATGCACGGACTGCGGAGATGATCTACTCCAAGTACCAATGCATCATCCGGCTGGCAGGCCAATTGGGTTGCCTGGCCCACGTCGGAGTGGCTCGCGGGCGAGCCTTGGAGGGCAGACCCCTGTGGTACTACCGCGACCGGTTGGTAGAGATTCTACGTGCAGCCTGCGACTACGCGAGTGGGTATGGAGTGAACATTGTACTGGAGCACACCAACCGCTTCGAGCATAACACCATCTACACGCCTCGCGAGGCGATCGACGTCATCGATCGGGTTGACCGACCTAACCTGGGCCTGGCGATCGACACCTATCACACGTATCTCGAAGTGGAGGACCCTTACGAGGCAATCCGCAGCGCGAAGGACTATGTCCGGTACTTCCATCTGCACGACAGCGACCGCGGGCCGGCCGCCGCGAGCAACGGCGAACTGGACTTCGATCGGGTGTTTGGCGTGCTGAAGGAGATCGGATACAGCGGATTCCTGGCCGATGGGCTGCTGACGGCCGTGTTGCCCGAGCAGCAGATCCAGCGTTCCACTACCTCCTTGCGACGCCTGATCCATCAGTACGCGCTCTAGCGTGTTCTCCCAGCAGAAGCAGAGGCGATCAATACTGGCATCGTCGGGACATTGTCTCGCTATCCCCGGTGAGGCGTACCTGGTGTATGTACCCGACGATGTTCAGGGGCAGTCGATCTATCGGCCACCGCTGGAGAGCTGACTGTGGAATGGTTCAGCCCACGCACGGGGGCCGTGACGCACGCGAACCCGGTCGCGGGGGGACGGCCGCAGCGGTTCGTATCGCCCTTCGGTTTCGACGCGGTACTGTACCTGCGTCACAAGCAAGGCTAAAACAGTGTTCGGGAGGACATTATGACTTCGGAAGACATCGGCGGCGCCAACACATCGATCTATCCACTGCGGATCGCGCCGACTCGCCGGCATCTCGTTGCCTGCGATGGGTCGCCGTTTCTCATCCACGGGGACACGGCGTGGTCGCTCATTTCAGCATTGAGTTCGGATGAGGTCGAGCAATACCTGGCGAATCGAGAGGCCAAGGGGTTCAATTCGATCATCGTCAACTTGATTGAGCACAAGTTCAACGGTCCCATCAACCGGTACGGAGAGTCACCGTTCAGTGTGCCGGGCGACCTGACGACGC
>JAAZAN010000353.1 GCA_012514315.1 Chloroflexota bacterium | reverse complement strand
TAGTCCTTCCGAGCGGACTCGGATTTCGCTGCCGCTTGTTCAGCTCTACCCTTTTGTAGAGTCAGCATCTGATTCAGTTCCTGAATCTTTCGCCAATTCTCCTCAAACTGAGCCTGACTGGGCGATGGCGGAACCGTTATACCGAAAAGATCACCTTCCAAGGAATGCGACTTCGTCTGCCCGTGGAGCAGATCTATGTCTTTGGTCGGATCGGGTCCACGCTGGGGTGGCGTATTCCCTGTTGGTTTGGCAGCCGTTTGGCCGGTGCCAGGCTGGTATTGTCGTTGTGTTCTGCGCGGTTTGGCCATGATCAGTTTCCTCTTATGCGACTGCCTTGTCTGATAATTCTCGTGAGAGGATCCGGATGATCTCGTAGCAGTGTTCGACTTGCCGGTCTGCTTCCGCGACCGTCAGTTTCAGTCGGCTGTCGTGAGCACTTTGATCACGCAGTTGGAGAAGCTCTCCGAGTTTGGCGAAGAGATCAGGCGCTCTGGGGGCAGAATGGCGCAACGGGTGGCTAACATCCGTCCTGGCCGTCAACAATGCGACAATGGTACGTTGTCCCAATGTGCCGCCTCCGATCTCGCAGACCCGTCGCACGGCCTCGGGTTTGATGTGAACCAGCGCCTCGGGCAGCGGGAGGTTGAAGCCGAGCTCACCAGCCACTGCATTGAGTAGTTCCTCGCGGTATTGCCTGTCGGGGGTCATGAAGACAGTGTAGGCCACGTTCGCTGGGTACTTTGTCTGCACGGCCCCGAACATGCCCTCCAGTACCTTACCTGCCTTGATCATCAGATTCTCAAGCTTGTCGTGCGGGCAGTCCGGAAGTAGCCTTATCTCCTGATGCTCGCGTTCCATCGCAACCAGCCGCTCATAAAAGGGTGCCAGCCGAACTCCGGGCCAAAGCTGTGAGTCTATCTCTTGAACGGCCAGGTCTCGCAGACTCTGCAGGTTTTCTAGGATCTGGGTATCGCTTGTCAATGCCCGTCCGAGTAGTCTTCTTACCACTTCCCGGAGCGAGGGGTCATCTGACATGTGCCGTTCTATTGCTCGACGGAAGTTGGCACTCGAGCCTAACCCAAAAGGATCAGCGGCATGCCAATCTGGAATCTCTGCATCGTCTTTCGGAACGTACAAATAAGTAGCCAGGTAGCACGATTCAGGTTCCTCAGAAACAACCGATACACGATCGATGAAAGGAGTATCGATAAAGCCGACGTTCAGGCTCTCGTCTTCATCCTCCACGACTTGTGGGCCTCGCTCTCGCAGCATCTTCCGGTGGCGCTTCACCGCATCCAAGACGTCGTAAGCCGTTGGTGGATCTGGCTGTCCCTGTCGGTTCACCCGCTTCACAAATGGCCGTTCCAAGTGTGGGCTGCCTTGAGGACCCCATCTGAGGATCGGGTGGCCGTTGTGGTAGAGCGTTTCACGGTAATGTAGCTCGGGCACAAATCTGGGCCAAAGGGCACTCGACCATGGATCCTGGAACACGTATCCGACAGTGATTGGCGCCTCCTCAGGCAATTCTCCGCGTTCCTCTATCAATAGGCTTTCGCCGAGAGATGTTGGTAACCGGCCTGCTTTCAGTAGCTTTCGGTCCTGGAGTTCGCGCAGAATCGCATCTATCAGGTCTCTGTGAAGGTCAAGATGTTCGGCGATTCGGTCGGGATCGTTTTCACCCGCCCGGCACAATCCAAGCACCGCCTTCTCAAAGATGTTGATCTGCCTTTCGCGCACCTCAGGGGCGACAACGCGATAAACAAATGCCGGCCAGAGGATCCAGTGTCGGGAGGCGGTCTTCGCGTGGGCCCGTGGCCCATAATACACAATGGGTGTATCAAACCGAAAGTCTGATGCCATATTCCCTACCACATAGGTCATAGAAAGCGCGGAGCCCCGGCACCGCCATCTTGGCTGCTTCATCCGTTACCATCGCAGCGTCGCCCACTACTATTAGTAGCCTCTTCTGGCGACTCATAGCAACACACAGTCTGTTCTCCAACGTCAGAAAGCCGTACTTTCGGCGAGCCTCAATAGCATCCCGAGAGGGCAGGTCATTGCTTCGGGTCATGGACAGTATGACAACGTCGAACTCTTTCCCTTGAAAAGAATCGACAGTCCCGATGCGCAGTCTCTCGAAGTATCGTCCCTGGTCGTCTTCACCAAACCCCCATTTACGTGCAATCTCGAATCGGCCATCGACGTCTTCCGCAAGACCTAGTTTGAGTAGGTAGCGTTGGATTTCCTTCTCCTGCGCCGAATAGAACGTGATGATCCCAACGCTAAAGTGAGGGCACAATTCGAGTATGCGTTTGGCTTCCCTAACGGCCCACTCAGCCTCTGCTCTTCTACTCTTGCTCTGTCCACCCCTCTCGCGCTCGATAATCATTGGCAAGTCGATCCAAGCAGCAACCTTGCCAGTATAGCGAGGTATCGAATGTGCGAAATCCTCGTCAGGACGAACAGATTTGAATCCTTCGCCGTACGGTTCATAGAACACGTTGCTGACGAGATTGCCGAGAATTCGATGCATGCGGTACTGGGTATCCAGTGTAACCGCCCTAACAACAGCACCGCGTTTCTGGAGTTCCGATAACTGAAGGAAAAGACGCTGGAACAAACTCTCGTTCAGCGCTTCGCGCGTTTCTGTTCTCGATAACTCCAGTTGTCTTTCCACGTCGGGTTCTAGAATTTGCGGGAGTTGCCGGTGATCGCCGACCAAGATTATCCGGCGCGACGCCCGCACCATTGGCACGAATAGATCCAATGGATTTGCCCGGGCCGCCTCATCAACAATTACAGTGTCAAAATGGAAGTCTTCCTCTCCCTTGAGTTTCTGCATTGCGAGGCCCGCAGACTGCTGGCAGGTAGCAGCGAACACGGAGCTGTATGCCTCTACTGCGGCTCTTACGCCATTCGGATCATTTTCGAGATCTTTGGCATACTCATAAAGCACCTCGTCAACGCCTTCGTACGATGTTACTGCCCGAGCGTGCAATTCCGACTCAGTCCTGGTAAGGATCCTTTCGATATCGGCGTTGATAAGAGGGTTTTGTTCCACGGTCTCAGTGTCGCTCAGCCGGTCAAGTAGTTTGTCTTGCAGTATTTGCAGCCCAGTTAGCAGCTCAGCGCTCGGCTGATCGATCCCGTCAGCGGCTCGATCGAGGACTGCCCTCTCGCCATCTGTCACCAAGTCGCTATGTTCTTCCAGCCTCCTGAGCAACTTATATGCGCTTATTGGCCCATCGTCGCCAAAGCTGGTTGGTTCGGTCCGTAGTCCCCTGATAGCAGCCAAGAGCAGGGAGCGCTCCTCATAATCCGCTGGCAAGTGATCGACTCGGGTACGGTGTGAGTGCTGGATGAGCTGGAGGAGTTCGTCACCCAATTCGGGACTGAGGTAGACGCCCGAAAGATCGAAGACAGTGTCCAGCAGCTTGACCGCCTCAACTGACCTGCCGGGACGAGCAATGTAGGCTCTGACGAGATCGCGAACGCTGCGCAGAGCCATGCCGATGGGGAGCTGAGGCGAGTTTTCGAGCCGTGAACGAATGCGTCTACTGCATTCGCGTCGCCACGCATCGGCGGTGTCTAGCGTAAGGACGCCCCGCCTTCCTCCTACTCTTATCGGTGGTAGCCCCATGACTGACGTCTTGCTGGCCGCTGTATCTACCGCGTCGTGTTGATAGCTCGTAAGGAGTATTCTTCCGCCTGTCTCCCGGGACTTCTCGTCAGCTAGAAGCGCTTGCAGGGCGGCGATGACGCGCGTCTTCCCCGTGCCCGGGGGTCCCTGAATAAGCGCAATGTCCGGTGTGTGCAGGGCTGCTTCCAGAGCTCGCATTTGACGGGGGGTTGGATCTCCGCCGATCAGTTCAGCCACCACCTTCCGCCGAATTCTGTTTGCCTTGCGTGGAGCGCTTGCAAAGGTCTGTTTTTCGAGGATGAGACCCAACTGCGGCATCGGCCCGGTAAACTGCTGGAGCCGCTGGTGTGCATAGCGACGACGCGCCAAACGCGTCCGATCTCCTCGCAAAGCCACGTATATCACGCCTGGCTCAGGTGGTTGGTCCGGTCTATCCACATCAATCGGCCGCAAATCGACAGTGCCTCGGTTGATATCAACGCGCACGCACTGGCCCGCAAAAGTACGTTCCCCTGTTGCGCTGCCAATTGGCTCGGTTTGAGTCGCGGCGTCTGGCTCGTCTTGCAGTTCGTCAGGCAGCCGACGGCCTGCCTCCAGATCGGCTTCTTCCGCCTCCTCCAGGCGAGACAGTACTCTGCCCGATCTCTCATCCTTCCTGATGATGAAGCGCCATTGTCCATCTGGGAGTGGCGTGCGGCTGCTATAGCGGAGCCAGCCGAATTCCCTTGCCCTTTGGATGATAATTCTCTTCTCCAACTCGTTATAGTGTTCCCAAAGCGCAAGATAGCTGGACGACTGCTTCACGAGGCTATCCAGGATCGTGGGAGCAGTGACGCGTACTTGCGCTGCGACGGAAATATCGACATAAGTAAAATGACCTTCCAGGATAAAGACGGGCCGCTCGTCCTCGTTCGATGGCCTGCCGCCCTTGACAACCCTGACCACGTCCCAGGCATTGGCATCATTTCGACGAAGATCCACCGCTATCGCCTTCCCGTATATTCGAAACTGAGATCTCGTATCCGCATCAGACAAACGTCCGCCTGAAACGAGCAACCTATCCGACTGCGATAGACTACCCTTGATAATGCTGTTCTCCACCAGCCATCCGAGCGCCTCATCGACCCTTGTTTTCGCTCTGGGCGGCACAAAGTGCTTGCTAATCATTTCCTCAATCACTGCATCTGACACACCGATTCTCATCTCGTCTTCCTGAGGGTACTTGGCCGGGAACGACCTTATCTCGATGATGAGACGATGTGTCGGGCCTCGACGCGGGTCGATGGCGGCCACATGACAGAGTCGAGGAAGGTTGTTGGCAACCAGATCTCTTAGGGCTTCATTATTGCGCTGGTCGGCGCCGCTCACCGACCACGTCTGCTGTCCATCATGCAGTAGCACCTCATCGGCTGTGTCTGTCCAATGCAGCAAGACTTCGGTCTGCTTGACAAACGTTGCGCCAAAATCCTCATGGCCAACAGGCCTTAGTTCGATGACCTCGCCCTGGCCCACACGAACATCACTGGCCCTCATTCTTCCTCCCACACACTACAATTCGAAGTCAATCACTCGGTGTTGACGGTCGAGGGGGCCAAGGTGAAGCTTCCATCTCGGCGAATAGAACTTTATCGTCTGCGTTACTTGTTCGCTGCGCCGGCCATCCTGGTGGAGCATGGTGGCCACTTGGTCATCAACGACAGCCACGCCAAGACGTCCATTTTCTGCGTGAATGCTAACCATTGGACGGTCCGCTTGCACATCCAGTCGTCCTGTTACGATGCGACCTGGTAGCACAAACTGAGACGGGACTGGATAGGCCATTCCGCCAATCGGCCGTGATTCTTCTCCACCCAACTCTGGACTGGTTACGCGCACTTTAAGAATGCCGTATGGCGGTCGAGGTGTATCACACCACGGACAGGTCGAGCACCCATAGTAGTAGCTTCCCCGGCAATTGGTACACTCCAGAGTCACGTCGGCGGCTCTGTCCAAGCTCTCGGCCCACACTGCTGCGCTTGGCCTGGAGAGAGGATCGTGTAGACCCGCGCCAAACGCAGTTTCCGCCAATTCCCCCAGTCGCCGCGACAGTACGGAGACTCGCGGGATTCCTCGCTCTGCCGAGTTGCTGTGATCATCCCGACTGCCCACCCATGGTAGCTTTCCCTTATATGCAGCCTGCATCAACTCGACGTCG
>JAAZAN010000051.1 GCA_012514315.1 Chloroflexota bacterium | reverse complement strand
TAAGATCGGCAGTTTCGCTCAACTGAGCCGTCTCCTGCCTTCTGCGACGAACTTCATGCGGGCGCATCACGCGCTCTTTTACTACGCCGATCCGACCAGGGATCCCCCTGCTCACACCATCCCCGGTGGGAACTTCGTTGTGTTTGCCGACTCGCTATTCACGCAGGCCGACTACTTCATACGCGGCACAGCTGTGCATGAGGTAGCCCATCTGATCGACTACTTCAATCCGTTGCCAAATGGCATCTATATTCACCAGGTCGCACCGCGAGGTACGCATATCAGCGACTATGCCGTTCAGGACAACCTGCACCTGGAGTACTGGGCTGAGATGGTAGCCGTATGGGTCTACGGCAAGAGCTATACCGATACTGCTCTGGGCGGCAATTCTACGGCCTTGACGGTTGACCAACGTAATTGGGTTGCCCATGTGCTTAGCGGCTGGGGGTGGTAAACATGCAGCATCGGCCACATCCCATGGGGTTGTTGTTAGGCGCATTATTGCTAACGTCGTGTGTTGAGGTGATGCCGCAGTCCGAGTCCACGCCTTCAGCAGTAGTAGAGACTCCTTGGAGCTGCACTGAAGTAGTGGATTTGCGGCTCGAAGCCTTCCCGTTTCGGGCTTCAGAGGAAGCAGTGTCCACCTGGGTGCAGCAGGAAATTGGAGTACAGTCAACGGCGATTCAAGGAGGGCCTTCCGCATTTGGCAACGGCTACGTTAAATACTGGCGGGTGGGGCAACGGTGGTACGAGGTGTCGCAGTGGAGCGATGGTCGAGACTCCGTGCTGGTCAAGACCGGCTGGGATGGTTCGGCGCCCTCTCTGGCGGAAGCTCTGCGTTGTTTCGGCCAACCATCCCTCTATCGCGCCTATCTAGCCATGACGCCTGGCGGATACTGGACCTGTCTGGACCTCTGGTATCCTGAGCGTGGTCTGCTAGTCTCGTCATGTGTTACACGCAAGGCGACCCGTATTACTCCCGAACAAGCAGTAGCAGATATTTCCTATGTTCAGCCTGGAACGCTTAGCGAACTCATCCCGCGGTTCACCGCTGGTATTTCGCCGGGGTCAGAGCGTTACACTCAGATTGAACGGAGTTTGAAGCCCTGGCCCGGCGATATCTCTCGGATAGCGATTGATGACAGGGGTTAGTCGTCGCATTTACGACAGTTTGAGTGGCAGCATTGCTTGGGTGGGGGCCAGGTGGTGATGCGCATCTTGACCAGCGGCGCGAATGGGGACAAGCAGGTTTACAGCTATGGGCGTGTCAAGACCGAGGACGCTAACGGCAACGTCCTGACGCGGGTCGAGAAGGGCACAACCCACACACACGTGTATGACGAAGAGAACTGGCAGAAGTCGGTGACGGTGGGCGGCACGACGACGAGGTACTACTACGCCGGTGGCGCGTGTCATCTTTCGGCCGATAATGGGCCACGAGTTCTCACCCACATGGGCCACGGGTTTTCACCCAAAGTGGTCCAGTGGGCTTTCACCCAAAGTGGGCCACGGGTGACGTGATGTTGGACGCAGCT
>JAAZAN010000352.1 GCA_012514315.1 Chloroflexota bacterium | reverse complement strand
TGGGCTTTCTCGATTGGCGTGGGTGCACGTATGACGGTATACTCCCGTACGTGGTGCGGTCGAAGCGTAGACAGCGCCACCCAGGAGGAATGATGAAACCTGCCTTCGAGGTCGGTCAACGCTACCGGAATCGACGCGGCCCATATGAAGTCGTCAGTATCGACGGGAATCACATCACCATTCGCTATACCGATGGCGAGACGCAGACGGTCGCACTCGAGGCGGCTGAGCGCATCTGGCGCAACATCCAATTGGAGCGAACGGCCCGCGCGGAGCGTGCCGCGGACGCCAGCTCGCAGCCAGCGGATGAACAGACCAGGCGTGGTCAGGTCAGACGCGGCCGGAGCAAGCGCACGGGTTCGCAGAGCCACGAGGGGTTCCACGGGTTGCAGGACGGAGACTTCCAGTGCGGTGTTCGAGGCACAACCTGGCGGGCCCGGACAAGCCTGGGGGGCTTGCTGGCGGCAAGCCTGTCGGGGGCAACCGAGTGCAACCTGCTGTCCTACCCCGTCGATCAGCGCGCAGAGGTCCACATCGCCTCTCCCGCCTGCTATAGCCGCACAGTCCGCTCACGCAGAGCCAAGCTTGTATTTGCCTTGGGAACCAAGAGCGCGTGGTACGGCTTCACCATCGAGCGAGACCAGAGTCCACCCGATCAACAACAGGATTGGACTCGGTTTGCAGCCACACTACGGGAGAACGCGACTATCCAGACGGGGCTGTCTGACGCGATGGGACAGTATGGATTCCAGTGGCGAATCTACGCTCAGGCCGACGATGTGCCCGTCACGATCGTGGCAGCCAGACGTGACACTCTATTGTGGGATCCTGAGGGCGTCGCCGAGCCTATCTCGTGGACAGGGTTCGTGGATAGACTGGAGGCGCTGGACACAGGTGTGTCACATAGCGTGTACCTGGCGACGAGAATGGATAAGGAGGCCGCCATTGCGCTTGGCCCTGAGTTGCCTGTGCCGGTGGTGGAGGTCCTCTGCGCTCTTCTGCCCCTGTACTGCGCCACAGCTGGCGTCCAGCCGGAGGCGTGATCACTACCCACCCTCACCCAGTCGTTTCACGGACTGCCCAGCTCCGGCTGCCTGCAGACCACTTCAGCTCACGAGTTCGCCAACCTCATCCGGAGCACCTTGATCTCGGCCTCACCGAGAAGCTCTTCCGGCGCCGGGCTCGTGGTACCCAGCAGACTCACTCGCAGCTCGCGTGTCGTCAGCCATTCCTTGCCAGGCTCTATGCTCGTGTGAGGGTGCGGCGTCACGTCATCGATCCTGACCTCCTCCACAACCTCATACAGGTATCCCGGCTGCTTGCCATCGTGTCTGATCTCTCCGTCGTCGGATATAGACACCAGCGACGGCTTGTGAGAGAAGATCCGCGCCAGCGCGCACTCCTGGGTGACCGTGCTGCCAGCGCGGAGAACCTCCAGCTCCAGCGGCGAACCGTGGTACCATGGACCTGGACACTCAGCGTTCATCGGCCGGTCGCGCCTCCCCGTCGCACTTTGCACGCCATCCACGCGCCGTCGCGATGCGCTCGTCCCACGTCAGCTTCGTCTCCAGGAGGCCCGGTGTGCTCCGCTCGCCGTAGGTCAACGCGTCCAGGAACTCGATCACCTGGTGTAGGCGCCCTTCGATCAAGTTGACCGCCACCGGCCGCGTCGGTCCGCCCGTCCTGGTGTAGACGTGAAAACCGTGGATCAGCCAATCGATCAGCAGCACCTTCTCGCGCGGTGATCGCGCGGATGGGAGACGCTCGACGTACTCCCTGAACCGAGCCAGCACGGGGTCAGCGCCACTGAGCTGATTGTGCTGGATCGTCGCGAAGTACTCGCCCCAGGTCAAGTGCCAGCCGCATTGACACGTGAGTAGCTCATGTTTGCGCCACTCGTGCGGGATTACGCGGGAACAGCGCGGACAGGATGCCCGACCCTGGGTGGCCTCGCAGGCCATGATGAAGCTCCCGCACCGCGCGAACAGCGTGTAGGCGACGTCGTCGATCAGCTCGTCGTCATACAGCCCAATGGCGTCGTTCTCGTAGAGACGGCGAATCTTCCATTGTGGCGCCCGCGGCGCCCATGTCGGAAAGGT
>JAAZAN010000351.1 GCA_012514315.1 Chloroflexota bacterium | reverse complement strand
GTGAACTCCTTATGATATATCGAACGAGGGCCTTTATGCGCACATCCCTCGGGTAATCGAGACCTCAGTCCTCCAGCCTCTCACCGGTGCGGGCGGAGTCAATCTCACGGAACACCAACGCCAGCGAGTCTCGGGTGGATTGAGGTGAACACTCAGATGGCGACATACCGCCGACGATGCACTGCACGAAGTAGCTGATCTCATTCGCATATGCATCGCCCTGGACATACTCGGTCGGCGCCCAGGCATCGTTGCCCGACCGGTCGTAGACACGCAGGCTCGGATCAAGCTTTGTATCCAACCGTACGAACGCGCGCTCAAACCATGCGTCATACCCGGCATCAAACGGAATGTGGACTGCACTCCATCCGGCGTGCAGATGAACTTGGGGACCGCCCTGGTACAAGAACTCCGCGTGAATCACATCGGGGGCTCCGGACCCCGGGTAGGCACGATCGGTCGCGTGGATGCTGTCCGGTCGTCCCAGTACGTGATGCACGAAATCGACATCGTGGATATGAAGGTCGAGTATCATTCCTCCGCTGCATTCGGGGTCCAGGAACCAGTTCTTGGCATCACCCTCAGGACGTTGGCCCAGACGCCGCATGTTGAGCGAGATGAGCCGGCCATATCGACCATCAGCGATACAATCGCGCAGGAAGCAGTATTCCGGCCAGAAGCGCACGCACTGCGCGATCATAAGCACTCGACCGGATCCGCGTGCGCCCTCAATCATCTGATCAGCGTCGCCAACAGTGAGCGCCATCGGCTTCTCGCATAGAACGTGCAGCCCGTGCTCCAGCGCCTCGATTGTGAACTGCGCGTGCCAGTGGGTCGGCAAACACACGTGAATGGCATCAACTGGCGCCTCAGCAATCAACTGGCTCGCACTACTGTAGCGCATCACATCGCTCAGGTCCAGAGGCTCTGGTCTACCAAACACGTTGATGGTAAGTGCTTGATCGGCCCTCAGGCGCTCCGGATCGCTATCGGCAATCGCCACCAACTTGGCGTTCGCTGTGCCTGCGATGCGTGTCGCATGGATCCATCCCATGCCCCCCATCCCCAGAATCCCGATCCTGATCATTCGCTGGTATCCACCTCCCTCATTGCGCTCCAATGTTGGCCTGTCTGAAGATGTCGTCCCTCAGCAAGTATCTCCGTATCCAGCGGCTTGTCAACTTCAAGGAGCAATCAGTCGGCCACTCAAGTAGCTCGAGCAGCGCCTCGATCTGTAACCGCCCGTCCGTGGACGCCAAGGGATAGTCCATCGGCAATCATCAAGGGTCTGAAGGTCAAGGCATCGCGCGACTGCTCGCGGTGAACCGCACCCAGGCCAGAACGGTCTGAACCTGTCTTCCCTACGCCGTGACGCACCACGCCGACCAGAACGGCATTGGCACACCCCTGCAAGTGGGGTCTCGCACTGCTACCCCAGACCCTGCACCAGCGCCCACAGTATAGCCAGCATATGACCCAGCATCCCCAGCCATGCGACAGCGTACCAGATAATGTGCTTCGCGCTCTCATAGGATACCCACTGTCCCTCGGCATCTACGTCCAGTGGATGTGACACGGAGAGCGCGTCTAGCAGGATCGATTCATCCGGGTTGCTCGGCAAATACAGCACGACTTCTGCATCGTCATCTCCAACGTACTCCCCCCCAAGCTTCCGGGCGAAGCCATGGTACCGTAGCCCATCCGCTGCGACGAAGTCGTAGTCAACGCGGAACACGGGCTGCTCGTTGATGCGCGTACCAGTCGGCTCCTTGCTAATGTAGTCCGCGAAAGCTGCCGCACCATCCCTCAGCAGTCGCACATGCCGACGACCCTGTAGACCAGAGACCGCGAAAAGCACGAGGCCGATCACAGGGAAGACACAGACCAGAAGAATCAGGCCCAACGGCAGCGAATCCCCTGTCACTGCCAGCCACGTGAAGGGTAAGCCGATAACAAGGAACACAGCGCCGATGTCGCCGGTCATTCCCATCGCAACGGCGTATCTCAGCTCGAGCGGAACTGGACGCGGCGGCAACATCAGATTCTCCAGCCGATTGTCGGACATCTCCACCTCTTACCCCTCCGTGTTCCCGCCCTGAGGATCAACGATTGTGCGTGACAAGATCCGGTGGCTTGCAATTATACTGGACTACGGTAGACTGAGCCACCATCGGTGAAAGTCACCACTGGGCTATTCCTGGCCGGCTATCGGCGCCGGACAAGGAGAGACGATGCGTTCTGTGATCGACATCCTGCACGCAATGACGACAGAGGAGAAGGTTGGTCAGATCATCCACGCCCCCGCGCTGGAGGACGATGCGCAGTGGCCGAGCAATGACGAGAGAAGACTGATTGAACACTATCACATTGGGGGAGTCAGGATTTATTCACGCCTGCCCGACCCGGCTTTCTGCCGCGAGTACACCAATGCGCTGCAACGCTGGGCGCTGGACACCCGGCTGGGTCTTCCACTGCTCGTGGGCATCGACGGTGAGACCGGTGTCGACGTCGTCAGGACAGGCACAAGCATCTACCCATCGGCGACAGGCATCGCCCTTCAGTCGCTGGATGTTGCCCAAGAGGTCTCCGCACAGATTGGACGCGAATCGCTAGCCGTGGGCATCAGCCTGAACCAACGTCCAGTAGCCGACGTCAACACCAATCCTGATAACCCCGTCATCGGTCTGCGCTCGCCTGGTGACAATGCCAATGTGGTTGCATCCCAGGTGGAAGCAAGCATTCTCGGTGCTCGCAATGTGGGCTTGATCACGTGCGCCAAGCACTTCCCCGGACACGGTGATACGGCTTTCGACTCGCATGCCGAGCTCAACGCCATCGCCTGCTCACTCGAGGAGATGGAGGACGTGCACCTCAGGCCCTTCGCGCGCGCCATTCAGGCTGGGGTTGACACGGTGATGACAGCACACGTGCTCGTACCGTGTCTCGATCCGGAGTATCCGGCCACGCTCTCAAACCGCATCCTCACCCACCTGCTGCGCAATCAGATGGGATTCCGTGGCGTGATCATCACGGACAGCATGGGGATGGCAGCGATTGCCGACCACTTCAGTGTACCTGACGCTACGGTACAGGCGGTGCAGGCCGGAGTAGACCTTGTGCTGACGTGTAGGGACTTCGACGCGACCGTACTCGCATACGAGGGTCTGCTTCGTGCGGTCCAAGCGGGTGTACTGCCCATGGCACGACTGGACGATGCCGTGATGCGCGTTCTGCGGCTGAAGGAGAGTCGGGACTGGTTCTCACGGGAGCGCCTTGGGACCGTGGAGAACGCTGTTCGCGTGTGCCATGATCCAGCTGCTCGCAGACTGAACCGCGATGTGATCCGACGGAGCATGGCCGTGGTTCGGAATAGCGATGCACTGCCCATCCGGAGAGGGATGACCACACTGGTGACGGGGCCTGTGTCTACCACTGCGCTGGCGCGCTCTCTGCTGATGCAAGGCCGACCTTCGCTCGCGTTAGAGTGGCTCTCCGCAAGCCAGGCCGACGGCTGGTCACCCCTACCTGAGGAGGCCGCCCGGGTTCAGGATCTCGCTGGTCACTCGGACACCGTGATTGTGCTTACGTTTGCGCAGTGCGGGCGTCTACCCGAAGGCCAACGTGCTTTGATCGAGGGCCTTCGGTCGACGGGCAGTCGCATCGTGGTTGTTGACCTGGGATTCCCACGCCGCCCTGACTCGTCCTGGAATACAGACGGCCACATTGTGACGTTCGCACAGGCACGCCGGCCCACCGAACTGTCCCAGCCCTACATCGAAGTCCTGACCGAGGTCCTGGTAGACGAGCATCCCACAGTGAAACCATCAACGTTTCGGGTGTCTACCGTCTGAGCCCACTCACACAGATCCCAACCGAGGTAATCGATATGACCAGTCACATCCTCGACCAGGTACCGTTCCGTCTGAACCGAAGCCTTCTCATGAAGAAGCTGCGCATCAAAGAGGACACGCGCTACAGCCGGGAGTTCCTGGCGCTCGCCGATGAGGTCGAGGCGATCGCCCGGCCCAAGGCACTCTATCGAGTCAGCTTCATCGACTCACTTGAACAGGACCAGGTAGTCATCGATGGCGTCACGTTCAGGAGCCGTGTGCTTGCAGTGAATCTTGAAGCGGTTCACCGGGTCTTTCCCTATACGGCCACGTGTGGAGTGGAGGTGGACGATTGGTCACACTCGGTCCACGACCTACTGCACTCGTTCTGGGTAGACACGATGAAGGAGCTGGCCGTGCGGGCCGCGATGGCTCAGCTCCGCCTTCAGGTTAAGCGCCGTTTCGAACCAGGGCGCATTTCGGCCATGAGCCCCGGTTCTCTTGGAGACTGGCCGATCCAACAACAGAAACCACTCTTCGCGCTACTCGGCGACGCAGAAGCTCAGATAGGGGTTCGCCTGAACGACAGCTTCCTGATGATCCCATCCAAGTCAGTGTCTGGGATCTGGTTCCCCACTCAGACGAATTTCGAGAGCTGTCAGTTGTGCCCCCGCGATCGGTGTCCGGGACGCAGGTCAGCATACGACCCCGGGCTCTATGAGAAACGATACACCTCTGTG
>JAAZAN010000350.1 GCA_012514315.1 Chloroflexota bacterium | reverse complement strand
CGCCGCCGGTGCAATAGCGCCCCAACGACCATCATAGCGGCGTTGATACCTGTTGTGACCCACGCGGCGATCGCAACAGTCGGTGTCGCCGCATGCTTCACAGCGATACCGACGAAAGCCCAGATGATGACCAGCATATATGGAATATCGCCCCGTGAGATGCTTACCAGGCTGGCGATGCCAGTTGCAGCGATCAGCATGATGACCGCCCATATCTCGGGTGCGATGCCCCAACCGCCCCATCCCAGGAAATCCAGCAGTGAGGTCACGTTGGCAATCGTGGCAACCGTGATCCATCCCAGGTAGAGACTGAAGGGGATCCGGATCAGCCACGTTTCGGAAAACGTGAACGCCTCACGGCCAATGTGCAACCGTACATAGATCGCGATCAGCGCCAGCAATAGGATCAGCATAGCCACCAATGTGAGCGGGAATCGCTCGTAGTGCCAGAGGAAGATCCAGGCGGCGTTTGCCAGACAGCTCAGTGGGTACAGGTATCCTATGCGCTTCAAGCGGGCATTGTCCCATTGAGATGGGAGAGCCTGATAGATGGTGAATGCAATCAAGCCGACGTAGATCAGGCCCCAGATCGAGAATACGTAGCCGGCCGGGACGAAGTAGACGTCGAACTGATCCGAAATCTCCCCAGTGTTCTTACCATTGAGCGGTAGCGCATTGGCAAGGAAATTGACGACGAGTACGAGGAGCGTGCTGGCAATGTTCACAACCTGTCTGACGTAGTTCCGTTTCATCAGGCGCCTCCATAGCGAGCCAATATGATGAGATGGGTCCAATACGTGTCTCAGGCGTTGCGATACGCCTTCAGGGACTGGCTCAGGTCCTCCTGCAGATCACTGATGGCTTCAATACCGACGGACATCCGCACCAGTCCCTCGCTAATGCCGATGTGAGCCCGGGCTTCTGGAGTCAGAGAACGGTGCGATGAGTGGGCAGGATATAGCATCAAGCTACACGTGTCGCCCAGACTCGTCGCTGGTATGCACAACTGCAGTGTTTCGAAGAACCGGAACACATCCTCTTGGCCGGCGCCTGTCAGTTCGAAGGATAGCATTCCGCCGTAGCCCCGGTCGCCAAAGAGCCGGTTGGCCAGGGCGTGCTGCGGATGGGATGGGAGGCCGGGGTAGATGACACGTTCGATCTGGTCCTGTGTCTCCAGCCAGCGCGCGAGCTGCAGCGCATTCTCACAGTGCTGGCGCATACGCAGCGGTAGTGTCCGGATGCCACGTAGCACCAACCAGGCATCCTGTGGGCCTAGATTGCCCCCGGTCAACTTCAGGACCTTCTGGAGCGCCTCCACACGTTCGCTCGATGCCACAACGGCCCCGCCCAGCACGTCGCCGTGCCCGCCCAAGTACTTCGTGACGCTATGGATGACCATATCGGCTCCAAGAGTCAGTGGTTGGATGAGTGTGGGAGTCGCAAACGTGTTGTCGACCAACAGTGTTGCGTTACATCTGTGGGCGATCTCCGCCAGCGCGGGCACGTCGGCGATCTTGAGCAGCGGATTGGATATGCTCTCGGCGATCAACGCGACAGGCCGCAGTTCGGAACAGGCCAGACTCACGGCATCCAAGTCATTGATGTCGACAAAGCGAACCTGAACACCCTGGCTGGAGAGAAGCTCGGCGAGGAGAGTGTACGTGGCCCCATATATGTCTTGAGCAGCCACGATCGCTGACCCGGCCCGGGCGCCAATGGCCAGCAGAGCGGCGTGGATGGCGGCCATTCCTGAAGCGAAGGCTAACGCAGCTTCACCTTCTTCGAGCAGTGCGATAGCGCCCTCCAGCGCAGCGACGGTCGGGTTACCGTATCGAGCGTAGACGTAACCCGACCGAGT
This sequence comes from Chloroflexota bacterium, assembly GCA_012514315.1. GTDB lineage: Bacteria > Chloroflexota > Anaerolineae > B4-G1 > B4-G1 > JAAZAN01. The sequence continues at coordinate 4,841 of JAAZAN010000350.1, read as the reverse complement.
TCCAGCGAACACGCCGTCCAGGTCCTGCAGGCGTCGGTACGAGAAAGTCGATGATTGGTAGATCGGCACGACGGTGGAGACGAAATCACCTTGGGAAGGGCGCAGCCCCGAATGGACCGCGCGAGTGGCAAGGCGGCGTCGAGTCAAGTTGTCCATCACATCTCCGATCTTTCCGTTGTTGAAGGTCAATGCAGCCACTGACTACGTTGACCAGCGCCCACATTCAAGAGCCATTATACTCCCAACTCAAGGACATACAACGCAGGCCATCGGCAACGCGATTCGATTGCGGTTCTGTAAGGGTCGGTCGCACGATCCGAAGGCGCTATGGTATAATGAGCACCGGACAGTGTTGTCAGGAGCCTCCTGGCGTGAGGGATTGTGGCGACGTGGATATCCTTTTGCTTGCACCCTATTGCGGCGGTAGTCACCAGGCGTGGGCTGAGGGCTATATGGCCCACAGCAGTCACACGGTGACGCTGATGGCGCTCCCGGCGCGTTTCTGGAAGTGGCGAATGCAGGGCGCCGCACTCACGTTGGCCGACCGCGTGGCCGAGCTCACTAGACAGCCCGATATGATCCTGGCGACGGATATGCTCAATCTGCCTGCCTTCCTTGGCCTGACGCGTGATCGGCTGAGTGAGGTCCCCGTGGCGATCTACTTTCACGAGAATCAGTTGACCTACCCATGTCCACCTGGTCAGTCGCGTGACTTGACCTACGCGATGATTAACTGGCTTTCCACGGTCGCCGCGGACCGGATCTACTTCAACTCGATGTACCACCTGCACGACTGGTATTCGGAGCTTCCCCGCCTGCTGAAGCACTTTCCGGACTTCACGCACCTGGACCGCATCGACGGGGTCCGGTCTAGATCGAGTGTGCTGCCAGTGGGGTGTGATCTCCAGCGCATTGATCGAGCTGCCCCTCGCAAGTCGCTCGCAGCACCGGTCATCATCTGGAACCAACGCTGGGAGTATGACAAAGACCCGGAAACCTTCTTTCGTGTTCTCTACATGCTGGCTGACGAGGGCCTCGATTTCCGCGTGATCATCGCCGGGATCTGTGACCGGCATAGTGCACCGGAGTTCGAAGCAGCCCGTGCAGCGCTGGCGGATCGCGTGATCCATTTCGGGCGCGCCGAATCGGGGTGCTATGTCGAGCTGCTACGCCAGGCTGACATTGTCGTGAGCACGGCGATCCACGAGTTCTTCGGCGTCTCGATCGTGGAGGCGATCTACGCGGGCTGCTTCCCGGTGTTGCCCCACCGTCTGGTCTATCCTGAGATGATCCCCGATGCGTATCACGATACCTGTCTGTACGAAGACTTCGACACGTTGTTGGCTCAGCTGCGCTGGGCAGTGACTCACAGGTCCGAGGCTCGTTCAGTGGCCAGGAGACTGAACGCTCCCGTGGCCCGGTTTGACTGGCGTGCTATTGCGGCGCAGTACGATCGAGCGTTCACGGACCTTGTACGCGGCTGAGAACAGCCGGATGCTGTAGCTTGTACGTCGGCTGACGAACTGGCGAGAGTCGCCACAATTGACCAAGGAGATGCTGATGATTGAACGGTTCGGTGATGGGCGGGATTGGTTCTATGAGCGGCGCTTGGGGCTTTTCGTGCACTGGGGCCTCTATGCTGTGACGGCGTGGCACGAGCAGGAGCAGTGGCGCCGTGGAGTGAGTCGTCGGGATTATGGAAGACTGATTGACCGGTTCAACCCGGTCCGCTTCGATCCAGAAGCGTGGCTCGATCTAGCCCAGGCCGCAGGGATGGAGTACATCACGTTCACGACGAAGCACCACGACGGCTTCTGTCTCTGGGACACCGACCAGACCGACTTCAAGGTGACGCGCTCACCCTATGGCCGCGACGTTCTACGCTTGCTGGCCGATGCGTGTCACCGGCGGGGAGTCCCGCTCTGCCTGTACTATTCGGTCGTGGACTGGCGCCACCCCAATTACCCCAATCAGGGTCGCTCTCACGAGCTTTCCGGGCCACAGGTCGGTGATGATCCGGATCTCCCGGCCTACCTGGCATTCCTCAAAGCGCAGGTGCGTGAGCTCTGTACGCGGTACGGGGAGATCCACGGGTTCTGGTGGGATATGAATGTCACGGGTGTAGAGGATACCGCGATCAATGCCATGATTCGTGAGCTGCAGCCCAACGCTGTGATCAACAACCGTGGCTTCGATGCGGGTGATTTCGGCACCCCCGAGCGTGACTACGATGAGCAAAAGGGGGAAGTTCGGGTCTACGACCGGCTTACGGAGCACTGTCAGTCCATCGGGCGTGAGAGCTGGGGCTACCGGGCCGATGAGGACTACTATGCAGAGCGCCATCTAATGCAGAGCATCGCCGACGCGCTGGGCAAGGGCGCCAACTACCTTCTGAATGTGGGCCCTCGTGCCGATGGCGCGATGCCGGCCGAAGCGGAGCGTATGCTGCGACGGATTGGGGCATGGTACCACGGAGTACGCGAGGCTTTCGAGGGCGCCGATCCAGTCTCTGACTTGATCGATAACCGAGATGTACTACTGACCCGTCGGGGAGACACGTTCTACGTGATTCTAGCCCGGTCGCCGTATCTCGACCGCGTGCTTCTCCGGCCATTCCAGTCCATGCCGAAGCGCTCGGTTCTGCTCAATACCGGCGCCGAGGTTGAGGCGCGCGTTGAGTTTGTGCCCACCCAGTTTCTCGAACACGGAAACCGCGAGCCACATCTGCGATTGCGGGCGCTGCCGGTGAATCAGATGACGGATACCGTGTTAGTCATTCGACTGGAATTTGATGGCCCACCGGCGATCGGGGTGCACGGAAGCTGAGCGAATGGAGCAGCGGCGCGGGAGTGGCCACGCAGCCGGCCAAGCGGCTGCCTAGGCTGGGCGGGCCTGCCGCCGCGCCGCCATCAATGCGCGGTAGAGGCCATATCGCAGGGGCGAGCATACGTGATCCCAGGCGCCCACGGTTCGTACAAGCGTGCCGCCAAAGCCACGTTTGAAGCGGTATACGCCCCATAGTCCATCGCTCCGTCCGCTGAACTCACCCTCCAGCGTGGCCTCATCGGCGTCGGGAACTCCCCACAGATCGTAGCTCGTGCACCCTAGGGAGCGGGCCCAGCGCATGCCCTCCCACTGCAGAAGGTAAGTCGGCATCTTCTCGCGATGGGCATCGCCCGACGCCCCGTAGAAGTACCATGAGCGGTCCCGAATTGCGAAGATCATCACGGCGGCGACAGCCTCTCCCTCGATCTCGGCGAGCAACAGCCGGGCCCAGCCGCGTGGCACAAACAGCTCGTAGGCGAGTTGGTAATACTCCGGTGTGTGTACCCCAAACGCATCCCGCTCTCCGGTCGTGGCCATCAGCGCGTTGAAGGTTGCCAGGTCGGCCGCTTCCGCGGTCCGCACGGTCACTCCCTTGCGCGCCGCCAGTCGCACGTTGTAGCGGGTCTTCGATTTCATGCCGGCCAGGATCGTGTCCTCGTCGGGCGTGATGTCCACGATCAGTGTGCGACGGGGCTGTACCGTTAACGGGGCAGAGCGGAATCCCAGGCCCTGCAGCAGCTTACTGTGTGCCGGATTGTCGCATAGCTCCGGTTCGAACGTGATCGCGATCGCGCCCCTGGCGCGGGCCGCCCGTTCGACCGCCTCGAGCGTGGCGCGTGTCTGGGATGGGGCCTGCCAGTCGACCAACGGACCTCGCGGGATGTAGGCAAGCCGCCCGATCCCTGCTGGCAGGCGGCGATACAGAATCTGCGCTCCTGCAACCAGGCTTCCGTGCGCTGATAGGCCGATCCGTTCGACTTCCCAACCGAAGCGGGCCTTGAGGTCGCCCCACAGGCTGGTCTGGAGGATGTGGGCGTTCACATGGGATTGGACAAACTGGTCCCACCGCTCCGGTGTAACGCTCACTGCGTCAAGGTTGCTCAAATCTCCTCCCGACACGCCACGATCAACAGTCCACCTCCCGTGTCCCCCGGCCCAACATCCATCTCGTAATAGGCTCGCCAGTCCCGTGACAGGAGTCGAACGATCGACCATTTCAGCAGGCTCTGATAGCCCAGCCCGCGGAGTCTAGGGGAAGCGAGCAGCCCCCAGAGTGATTTCGGTCGCCCGATACCGTAATGGCCGTTCATCCGGTCCCACAGTCGCACTGCGGCCTCCGGCATGTAGTAGCGTGCTTTGATCATACGGAATCCGGCAGCCCCCAGGAGTCCGCGCCATTCGTCGGGTGTGTGGTAGTGATAGTGAGCCAGAGTCCGATCGATGCGATTGGCGTATGCATCCGCCTCGGCGCTTCTGCCTGATTCCATCGCGGTTCGATACCCGTCCAGCAGGTAGCGAAACGCATCCGATGGGACCGTGAAACCAAAAGTCCCTCCCGGTCGCAGTATGCGCCCGACTTCGCATAGCACCGGTTCGATGTCTGGAATGTGTTCCAGGACGGAGTTACTGAACGCGCTGGCGAAGTACCTGCTCACGTAGGGGAGGCGCGCCCCGTCGCCCAGGTCGACGTGACGATACATGCCCGATCTGGCCGCCTGCTGCACCTGTTCCCACCATGGATCAATTCCCACCTCAACGGGCTGGTCGCGACTGAACAACCCACTGGCGATGAGCCCGTCACCGCACCCCAGATCAAGTAGTGGACGCGGGTAACTCTCTTCGGAGGCTACCCGAAGCTCGACCGCCCGCCATAGCGCGACTGGGGGAGCGAACCAGTATATGTTGAGTAATTCGGTAAGATAGTCTCTGTCCATCACTTTGGCGCACAGCGAGTCGACCGCACAACGGGCCGAGTATACCGCGCCTGCCGTCGCGTGTCAAAACCGGTTGCCTGG
>JAAZAN010000349.1 GCA_012514315.1 Chloroflexota bacterium | reverse complement strand
CAGGCTCTCGCTGGCGGCACGGGAATCCGCTCGACAAGGCTGCTCGATTGCGGTATAACGGCCCATTGCTTCACAGGCGGCCCATCGCGTGGTCCAGGCAGACGGAGCCTCCTGGACCACGTTCATAACTCCATGAGACGTGCAGTCACGTGCCGACGAGCTGGCAGACTGCATCCAGTTCATACGGGCTGTTGGCGCAATCTACAGGCTGATGTCTACAGGAGCTGGTGTTGAACGGAGACTACGACCTTCTGATCAAGCGCACAACCGTGGTCGATGGTACGGGCGACCGGGCATTCAATGCCGATGTGGGCGTCGTGAGTGACACCATCGCGGCGATCGGGGATCTTGGCGACAGTGCGGCGTTGGTGATCGATGGTGCAGGGCTGATCACATCTCCCGGATTCATCGATCCCCACAGCCATGCGGACACGTCGCTGCTGGTGTGCCCGGGGGCTGATAGCCTGGTGATGCAGGGTGTCACGACATTCGTCGGGGGCAACTGCGGATTCAGCCTCGCGCCTCTCGCAGATGCCGTCGGATTTCGGGATGTCACCGCAATGTGGGGCATCGACCCTGCCGTGCAGTGGCGCACTTTCGCTGATTGGCTGAGCCAAGTTGAGGCCCTCGGCATATCCATCAACTACGCGCCCCTTGTTGGCCACAATACGGTAAGAGGGGCTGTGTTGGGAACCGACTGGCGCCGCCGCGCCAGAACCGCCGAGATCAACCGCATGGCCGGACTCATCCGCGAGGCGATGGAGAGCGGCGTCCATGGACTGTCTGTCGGACTGGATGCATCCTGGTCCGGCCACTTTGCGGCGGTCGAAGAGATCGTGGAGTTGGCAAAAGTCGCCGGCGAATACGGTGGTTTCTTCGCGCCGCACACACGTCATCATCAGAATCAGTGGCCTGCCGAAAATCCCGACGAATATGGATACGGTATCTTCCATGGCCCCAAGGGTGATATCATTACTGGAAGATACCATGGGTTGATCGAGGCGGTCGAGATAGCGAGAGCAGCCCGCGGTATTCCGCTGCACATCGCCCACCTGACGCCGGCCTATCTCATCCCGCAGCCCCATCCCGCCTTCCTGGACGAGGCTGCGGCGCAGGCCACGCTCGCGGATATTGTCGACAGAGCCTGCCACGAGGGGCTAAAGGTAACCTACGATGTGATTGCCTGGTCTCAGACTGTCGGTAGTTGCGTGCCGATCATCAAGTCATTTCTGGGCGCACAACCGTATCAGCCGGACTGGCTTGCCGTCCTGGGTAGGGCGGAGTTCGTTGAGAAGCTGAAGGACAATGCCTTCAAGGCCGACCTGATCGAGTTCGTCTGCTCCGGGAAGTTCAAATTCGGTATGCTGCACCCGTTGACGGATCCATATTGGATGGACTGCTATCGGATTCTGGAGTGTCGCAACTCCGACTACGTCGGCAGAACGCTCGGTGAGCTTGCGCGGGAACGGTTCCCGCATCGTATCTTGGACGCAGTGTACGTGGGCGCCTTCGAGGTGCTCTTTGATGTCCTTCTTGACGATCCCGATGCCACATGGGCGCTGATCGTTGATAAGCGGGAGTACGGCGCGATTCCCGTCTTCCTGCGTCACCCAGCCGGGATGCCCTGCAGTGACGTCCAGGCGTTCGCGGCAGAACAGTCTCACCCGGAAGCGCTCTATGGCTACGGCAATGCCCCCATCGCATACGGGTTGTTCCCATACTACTTGCGACACTATGTCAGAGAGACCAGGACATTGACGTTGGAGGAGGCGATCAAGAAGTGCACATCTATCCCAGCTGAGTGCTACCTGGGCTTGCGTGACCGGGGACGCATCGAAGTGGGCGCCCGCGCGGATATCGTCCTCTTTGATCCGGTGACCGTTTCCGAAGGTGGGGATTTCCTGCATCCGACTCGTCCGCCTGTGGGTATCGAATGGGTGCTGGTGAATGGACAGGTTGTCTGCCGCCAGGGACGTCACACTGGCGCCAGGGCAGGTCGGGTTCTCAGGCGCGCAACTACCGGGTGATGACAACCTTCAGGCCCTTGTCAGGGCGATCTCACAGGACCTCGAAAATCCGATTCGCCGCGGGCGAGGACTTCGGGCCCACGGGGGGGATGAGATAACGAAAAGCCGGCTATCCTGACCGATAGCCGGCTTGCGGAACCCCGTAGCTGCCAGAACCTTAACAACCACCTACGAAGCCCCGCCCCAAACTGGGGCGGAGGGATTCGAACCCCCGATACATGGATTCAAAGTCCATTGCCTTACCGCTTGGCCACGCCCCAATGTGGCGTTATTCTAGCACAATCCGGTCAGTCGGCAACTCCAGACGGCATTCACTCTCAAGCCGTGGCCAAGATCTGAGGCTCGGGACGCCTCCTGGCGCATCGGGTCGGTCGCCCGAATTACTGAATGGCGTCTTGGATGAGGGGGCGGATCCGTTCGATGGTTAGAGGGGCGGAACCTTCATAGTGGTTGTTGATGTTCAGATAGACGTTGATCCCCAGGCTGTTCAGGTCTCTGACCAGTCGCGCAATCTCTTGGAGCTCACTGTCTTTGGGCGCAACGATCTTATTCCACAGCTTGTTGGTCGCTTTCTCCATGCCCTCTCGGTCCGATCCGAGGAGGCGGATCACGACTGTGTCGTGCTGGGTGATCAGAGACTGCCACTGGTCATAGACCGCCGCAGCAGGCGGCATCCAGTATCCCTGAATGAGTACAGGGCTGATGGACGTCTTGGCGCAGAAGTCGAAGAACTCCTGATTCAGGTAATTGCCATTGCGAATCTCCAAGGCGAACGGGACGCTATCCGTTGGAAGCTTCTGGATGAAAGTATCGAGGTGATCCAGAAACTGCCGCTGGGAACCCATTTTCTGTTTGTTCAGGTACTCAAACTGAAACATGACCGGTCCCAAGTGGGGCCGTAGAGGTGCGATGGCGTCCAGGAATGCCCGACAGAGGGCAGGGGACAGGAAGTACGGGTTCGGCGTGAGTGGCCCGCTCTTGCCCTTCCGGTAGAAATGTGTCAGGCTGATGCTGTTTGGCGCCTTGACTGTGAACCGGAAATCGTCGGGGACTGAGTCACGGTATTTCTGTACATCAGATGGACTGGGAAGTCGGACAGTGTCGGGCCCAAAGAGAGACCAGAACCATTGATCGATCTCAACTGTGTTGTAGCGCGTCGCATACTCGGCCAGATAGTTGACATTCTGGGGCGCGGAATAGATCAGGCCAGCCCAGGACGGGTACTTCCAACTGCATGTACCGACTCTCACTTCGGCCATCTAGACGATCTCCTGTACCGTATGAATCGCTGCCTCACCCTCACACCTGTGGAGTATAACACTGGGACCAGTGTGCGCAATCCTGTTGCGGTCAGTGAAGCAGTGCCGTCGGCTGGATTGGCGCCCTGTGCCCGCACAGCTCGCCTTGCTATTCGGTCCATTTGTGGTACCCTAAGCGCTGATTGACTGCGGTCCTGCCGCGCACTATCGCCTCAAGACTGCTTCTGGTAGCTCGGTCTGCTTGTGTATCCGGAGCGAATCGGTCGCTCGGGATCCGTGTGTATCTCGCATGAGTCTAGGGGGTACGTCGAAACGATGAACGTCCAACAGAGTGTGACCCGGTTGGCAATAGTGGCCGTGATGATCGCCGTGATCGCTGTGCTGACATTTGCAGTTCAGATACCTGTGGCAGCGACTGGAGGGTATATTCACTTCGGCGATGTCGGCGTCTTCTTCTCAGCCATGGCCTTCGGCCCGTGGATCGGTGGTATCACAGGCGGGGTGGGATGTGCCATTGCCGATATCATCACCGGATACGCCAGTTGGGCGCCCCTCACTCTGCTGGCGCACGGCCTGCAGGGCTTGGTGACCGGCGCATTGGCGCGCCGCCAGGGGATCGCTGGTCTGATTGCGGCCTGGGCTGGAGGGGCTGTTGCACTGGTGCTCACCTATTTCCTCGGCGAGTGGTTCATCTATGGCCTCGGCTACGGTGGCGCTCTGGCGGAGATCCTGCCCAACTCTCTCCAGATGCTCGTGGGTGGTGTGATCGGTCTTCCGCTCTACCTGGCGGTGCGCAGGGCCTACCCCCCGCTCGACCTGATCGGTCGCGGCAAGACCTGGACGGAGGGCTAGCCGGCGTCCGGCGCTCAGAGGCGGTAAGTGCCTGAGATCATCATCTCCGACCTGCATTTCTCCTACCCTCCGTTGGTCTTGGGACAGCCGCCAGTATCGGTCTTGCGCGGCATAAATCTCACTATCTCCAGGGGCGAGTTCGTCTCCATCATGGGACCCACCGGTGTCGGCAAGACGACCCTCTGCCTGGCCCTGAACGGTATCGTGCCCCAATCTACGGGCGGCGTCTTCCGTGGAGATGTGTGGATCGGTGAAAGGAACACCAAGGAGAATCCCGTTGCCACCCTCGCTGCCACTGTGGGGATTGTCTTTCAGGACCCTGAGAGCCAGTTCTTTAACATGACGGTTGAGGATGAGGTGGCATTCGGGCCGGAGAGCCTGGGGGTGCCATCATCGGAGATTGCCGAACGGATCGCATGGGCACTGGATATGGTGGGCATGAGCGCTTTCAGACGCAGATCTCCCCTGCAGCTCTCCGGTGGCCAGAAGCAGCGT
>JAAZAN010000348.1 GCA_012514315.1 Chloroflexota bacterium | reverse complement strand
TGATCTTGACAGCTGGACGAGGAATGCGTATAATCCGCCCCAACTCGGCCAAGGGACTGTAAATGATCAGAGCCCAATTCTGCATCTGTCTGGAGCGAGAGCGTTGATCGTCTAGGCTCCGGACACAAGCAACCTTGAATCCAGGCCAACCGTGCCAGACGACAGCGCCCTCGCGTCACCATTTGCGGGGCTCCGCTACTGACGGAGGTTGGCTTGTTTGTTGCCTGGGAACCAGGTTTGGGGTGGGAGAATGACATTACAACCAGTAACCGAACGCCTGAGAATGGACCAGACGGAGACCGACATCGATTTCCGCAGGGCTCAGGAACTCGACCAAACAGTCTCGTCAGCGCCTGGTGATCACTTGCCGCCGATAGCCAGACTGATCGGAAGGACTCCGCTGTTGCCGCTGATGCGAGTAACTAGTGGATTATCTTCTGGCGTGCACATCTACGCCAAGTTAGAGGGGCTCAATCCTGGCGGCTCGGTCAAAGATCGACCTGCCCTGTCCATCGTACGGGACGCGCTGAACACGGGCCAACTTACCCCAGATCGAATACTGATCGATGCAACATCCGGCAATACCGGTATCGCGTATGCGATGTTGGGATCCGCCTATGGTTTCGGGGTGACGCTGGCTATGCCGGCCGACTCAAGCCCAGAGCGCATCCAGATACTGCGAGCGTACGGAGCGGAGCTGATCCTGACCGATCCTGCGACCAGGACGGACGGCGCCCGTCGCCTGGTCCAGGAGATCGCGTCCCGCGAACCCGACCGCTACTATCACGCAGATCAATACAGCAACCCGGCCAACCCGTTGGCACACTACACGACAACCGGTCCCGAGATATGGCAGCAGACGGCAGGGCGGATCACTCACTTTGTCGCAGGAATGGGCACCAGCGGGACAATGATGGGGGTCGGCCGGTATCTTCGAGAGCGACACCCAGCCATCCATCTAGTGGGTGTACAACCAGACAGCCCAGACAATGGCATCGATGGCCTCAAACACCTGGCGACTGCAGATCGCCCGGGCATCTACGAATCAGGCATCGCCGAGTGGATGATCGAAGTGGGCCCGGACGACGCACGCATAATGACGCGTGAACTGGCCCGCGAGGAAGGGCTGTTCGTTGGAATATCGGCCGGAGCGGCCGTGATGGCCGCATTGAAGGTCGCCCGTGAGATACGCCACGGGACCATCGTTGCTTTGATGCCCGACGGCGGCTTCAAGTACGCCAGTGCAGCGTTCTGGAGCGAGTAGAGATGCAATGCCCTCAAGCACAGACAGCGAACTGGGGCAATTGATCGCCAGGATAGGGCGACGCAGGTTTGACATGGGCATGCGCCATGGTAGAATGAAGCGCTTCTAGAGGAATTCGACTGCCTGTTGGGGCAACGCACATTCACTTGAAGACGCTGGATGAGGAGATATCATATGATCAGTGCGGATCTGTTGAGCATTCTGCGGTGTCCGTATTGTGTCAGTGGAGAGACACGGAAGCCCGGGGATGACCCTGGCCGGCTGGAACTCGCGCACGACTGCTGGCTCATCTGTCAGGAACCAGACTGTGGCCGCAAGTACCCTATCCGTGACGAGATCCCCGTGATGCTGATCGAGGAAGGGGATAAGTGGATCGAAGTGACCGCCGATCACCTACCGGTCCCTCCACCCGCTGAATAGTGCGATGTATCAGTGGCGCGTAATTGCTCTATCCGCGCTAGCTGTCCTACTGCAGATAGCTGGCCTGTTCTCTCTGGCGTTGCCTGAATCCTACGAGGGGCCCACCCTCTACGCGTTTAATGAGCTTCATGCGATCTCTGCACTGGATGGACTGGGAACAATCCTCCTGATCACGGGCTGCCTGGTTGCCTGGGGAGCAGGCACCGTCTGGCAGCGCCAGGTCTATGCTACCCAGTAGTCCTGGCTCCTACGTGTTGGTCCTCGAACTGAGACAGCCTGAGCAACTCACTGTCGGGCGACTGGGATCCTTTCTGTTTCGGGCAGGCTGGTACCTGTACGCCGGAAGCGCTCTGGGACCGGGCGGTCTAGCCGCCCGACTTCACAGACATCTGAAGAGCAGCAAGACGCTTCACTGGCACATCGATTCCCTGCGCGAGAAAGCTCGTCTAGCAGAGATCTGGTATTCAGTGGACTCCCAACGCAGGGAATGCGACTGGGCACAGGCGCTTGCTCGCCTGCCGGGCGCCGAGACACCTGTCCCGGGATTCGGGTCGACCGATTGTGTATGTCGATACCACCTGATTCTGCTGAACCACCGCCCGGACCTTCTCACGTGCCCCCTCAACAGTAGCGTCCCGATGTCGTCGTGGACGCTGGGCTGAGGCCCAGTAGACTGTGGAACAGAAGAGCCCCCCGCTGCGAGCGGGGGGCTTCCTTCATTGGCAGAATCTACCGACTCACGCCGAGTACCCGATCAGTTTAGTACGGGGGCATCTGCGGATTGGCGGGTGCGGGCGGAGTATCCTCCTTGATCTCAGTCACCAGCGCCTCGGTCGAGAGAACCATCGCAGCGATTGACGCGGCATTCTGCAGCGCGCCCTTGGTCACCTTGGCCGGATCGATGATACCCTGCTCCACCATGTCGATGAACTCGCCGGAGATCACATCGTAACCGTAGGTCAGAGTTCCCTTCTCCTTCTGAACACGACGCACGGAATCGAGGATCACCGCGCCATCCTCACCAGCGTTCTCCGCGATCTTGCGCATAGGCATCTCGAGAGCCGCCTTCAGGATATTGACGCCGGTCTGCTCATCGGGGAAGTCCATCTTGACACCAGCCAGAGCGCTGATCGCGTTGATGAGTGCTACACCACCGCCGGGGACGATACCTTCCTCAACCGCAGCCCGCGTGGCGGAGAGGGCATCCTCCACACGATGCTTCTTTTCTTTCAGTTCTGTCTCAGTGGCCGCGCCCACACGAATGATGGCAACACCACCGGCCAGTTTCGCCAGACGCTCCTGGAGCTTCTCACGGTCGTAGTCAGAGGTGGACTTGGAGATCTCGACCTTGATCTGCTCCATACGGCCCTTGATCTCAGCTCCATCACCGTGGCCACCAACAACGGTTGTGTCATCCTTGGTGCTGACCACCTTATCGGCGCGCCCCAAATCAGCAATGGTGACACCATCGAGCTTGCGGCCTTCCTCTTCCGTGATCACATTGCCGCCAGTGAGCGTCGCAATGTCGCGCAGCATCGCCTTACGTCGGTCTCCAAAACCAGGGGCCTTGACAGCCAGGCAATTCAGCATACCGCGTAGTTTGTTGAGCACCAATGTCGCCAGCGCCTCACCATCGACGTCCTCAGCAATCACGACGAGATTGCGCTCGCCCTTCTGCACCAGCTTCTCGAGAATCGGAACCAGGTCCTGGGCGGCGGAAATCTTCTTGTCATAGATGAGAATGTAAGGATTGTCGATCGCCGCTTCCATCGCCTCAGCGCTGCTGATGAAGTATGGCGAGATGTACCCACGGTCGAACTGCATACCCTCGACGTATTCCGTCTCAAACTCCAGGCCCTTGCTCTCCTCGACCGTAATGACGCCGTCCTTACCCACCTTATCCATCACGTCGGCGATCAGCTCACCAATCTCACGATCCTGGGCCGAGATTGCGGCCACGTTGGCGATTTCGTCCTTTGTGGTCAACTCGATAGCCTGCTCCGAGATCGCGTTCACCACGGCGTCGGTGCCGGCCAAGATGCCACGCTTGAGCAGCATCGAGTTTGCACCGGCCGCCACATTCTTCATACCCTCGGTAATGATCGTATGCGCTAGCAAAGTCGCGGTCGTGGTACCATCACCGGCGATATCGTTCGTCTTGGTTGCCGCTTCCTTGAGCAACTGGGCGCCCATGTTCTCGAAGGCGTCTTCCAGCTCAATTTCCTTGGCAACGGTCACACCATCGTGCGTGATGGTGGGGGCGCCCCACTTCTTATCCAATGCCACGTTGCGCCCCTTGGGGCCCAAAGTGGTCACTACTGCTGTTGCTAATGTATCAATACCACTCTTCAGCTTGCGGCGAGCATCCTCACCGAAGACTAGTTCTTTTGCTGCCATTGTCATTCCTCCCTTAATCGGATCAGTATGCCGATGTATTAGTCCAAAACCGCCAGGATGTCACTCTCTTTCAGGAAGAGGACTTCCGAGCCACCCTCTGTCTTGAACGATGTCCCTGCGTACTTCGCGTACACAACCTTGTCCCCTACCTTGACATCCAACGGGATACGGTTACCATCATCGTCCAGACGCCCTGGCCCTACAGCAACAACCACACCCTGCTGCGGCTTCTCTTTGGCGGTGTCAGGTAATACCAGTTGCCCACCGGCGAAGGTTTCCACATCCTTCTCCAAGGGCTCGACGACTACCCGATCGCCTAACGGTTTGATATTCAACGCCATCTTGCCACCTCCAACTATGATAAATTTGAATCGGCCCGCATTAGGCGCTAGCACTCGCAAGCCAAGAGTGCTAACATGAGCGTATCATACCACAGCTTTTTTGTGGTGTCAAGATAGACGCGCTAGGAAAACGGTCTCGCGTCGCGATCAGTCCGGTGAGCACGGCCCAGCGCAGACCCGCCAATCCTCACTGAAGCCAAGCCGCGAAGCTCTGCTTACGAGGACCTACCGAGCATTGCCCTGCAACGGTCCGGTCGCGGAGTCGTCGCCTTCAGCCAGATCACCCAGCGTCGCATCCAACCATGCCAGCTCTGCAGTTGCCAAAGCCAACCCGTAGTCCAGCGCCAAACGTTCCCCAGAGTCCGTCATCTGGCCCGAAGTCTCGTGCAGCTCTCGTTCGAGGACGGCGCGCTGTGTCGCCACCTGGGCTCGACGTTGCTCGAGATGAGCTGCCACGCGGGGTAGCGTGAGATTGCCGGCCAGCATCAGGACCATGACAAAGTCCTTTAACGTCGCGCGGGGAAATATCGGCCGATCAGCCCACTCCTGGAGCGCAAGACGACCCGCGTCTGTGATGCTGTACTGCTTACGCGGTGGCTTATCGGACCGGGAAGCAATCTCGACCGTCACCAGGCCCTGATCAAGCAGCGCGTGTAAGGAGGGATATAGACTACCAAAGCTTGGGCTCCCAATCAGCCATTCTAGACTCTTGAGATAACGCTTGATGTCATAGCCGGACATCGGCCGTTGATCAAGCAAGCCCAGTAGAAAGAAGCGCGCGTTCATCATACCAGCCATTTCAGAGTCCATCGTTCAGCGATATTTCATTTTACCATGTCCTCAAGCATTGACAATCAACTTGACAAGGAACACAGACGTGGTATACTATACCCCAGTACTGTAATTTGGAGGAAGAATATGCCAATCTACGAGTATCAGTGCGACGAGTGTGGAGAGAAGTTTGAGCTATTCGTGCGATCGACCTCGACACAGGAAGAGATCGTGTGTGCCAAGTGCGGCAGCACCAAGGTTCACAAGGCCATCTCGCTATTTGGAGTCGGCGCGAATCCTAGCGGTGGCCTCAGCGCAACCTCATGTGGTCCGGGGCCCGTCTGAGGGGTCAGAAAATAGGAAGGCCGTGTGCTTTCCTTCATGCGCAGAGAGCGAAGGCTTAACCAGGCGATATACAGCATGAACCCATCTGCAAAAGCTGACTTATTGAGGCGCGTGCGTCGCATTGAGGGTCAAGCGCGTGGCGTGGCCAAGATGATTGAGGACGGTCGGGACTGTAACGAGATTCTCCAGCAGCTTGCAGCCGTCCGTTCGGCGGCACATCAAGCCACTGTTGCGCTCGTCCGCAGCTACACAGCCGAATGCATGATGACCGGCGGATCGCCCGAGGAGATTGCCGATGCACTGGCAACGGCATTGCAGCGGTTAGCCTGAGTGGCCTCAACACAATTCGTCTTCAGGGAAAGGAGTCGCCGATATGTCACTACTGGACAAAGATACAGCCGAACAGGTAAGGCAGGAGCTGGCCAACTTGACCAGCCCGGTCCGGCTCGTCGTATTCACTCAGGAATTTGAGTGCGCCTATTGCGCTGAGAACCGGCAGCTGGCCGAGGAGCTTTCCGAGCTCTCCGACCAGATATCGATCGAGGTGTATGATTTCGTCGCGGACAAGGATCGTGCAGCCGAGATGGGCATCGACAAGATTCCGGCGATAGCGGTTGTGGGAACGACCGACTATGGTATACGGTTCTATGGGATCCCAGCCGGGTATGAATTTACGTCCCTGTTGCACACCATCAAGATGGTTGCCGCCGGGCTGCCCACACTGAGTGAGGAGACTCTTCAGTACCTACAGT
The DNA here is from genome assembly GCA_012514315.1 of Chloroflexota bacterium. GTDB lineage: Bacteria > Chloroflexota > Anaerolineae > B4-G1 > B4-G1 > JAAZAN01. The sequence goes on along the minus strand of JAAZAN010000348.1, from coordinate 19,627 downwards.
CTTTAGATCGACCCGTTGAACTACAGGTCTTCGTCACACCGACGTGTCCCTACTGCCCTCAGGCGGTCGTTCTCGCGCATCAGATGGCCCTAGCCAGCCCCCGGGTGAGCGCCGCGATGGTAGAAGCGACAGAGTTCCCTCACCTCGCCCAGAAGTACGAAGTGATGGGAGTACCTCGAACCGTCATTAATGGGACCCAGTACCTGGAGGGCGCTGCGCCAGAGGATATGGTTCTGGCCAAGATCAGAGAAGCCCTCTCCGATTCAACCGACTAGGTGGTGACTCATATGGACTTCAAGATGTCCTCATTGAACCCAGTGTCCAATGCTCAAGTGCAGGCGGAGGCAGCGAATCAGGACCTGCACGACTTGATCATCATCGGAGGCGGCCCCGCAGGCCTGACGGCGGCGCTTTATGCAGCCAGGGGGGGAATTCGACCACTAGTATTGACGGGCAACGTGCCAGGAGGTCAGATTTCCAGCACAGAACGGATGGAGAACTTCCCCGGGTTCCCCGATGGAATCAACGGAGGCGAGCTGGCACAACGCCTGCAAGATCAGGTCCAGGGCTTCGGTGTCCCGATGATTGCTCAGGGCGTCAAGCAGGTCAATTTCTCGTCTTCGCCGTTTGAGCTCACCACCTCGTCGGCGAAATACCGTGCACGGTCGGTCATTATCGCGACCGGAGCATTCCCCCGACGGCTTGGGGTCGCTGGAGAGTCTGAGTTCTTCGGTCGGGGCGTATCGACGTGCGCGACGTGTGATGGGTTCTTCTACCAGGACCGGCGGGTCGCGGTAGTCGGAGGTGGCGATAGCGCGATCGAGGAAGGGCTGTTCCTGACAAAATTCGCCAGCGAAGTGGTCGTTGTACACCGACGAGATCAGCTCAGGGCCACCCAGATTCTGCAGGAACGTGCTTTCGCTAACCCCAAGATGCGCTTTCTGTGGGACACGGTGGTAGAGGAGATTCTGGGTGAACAGACGGTCACGGGCATCCGCATCCGTAATCTTAAGACAGGGGAAACGTCCACTCTGAAGACGGATGGGGTGTTCGTGTACGTAGGCCTCATTCCAGCGACGAAAATCTTCGCTGATCAACTGGAACTGGACGAGAACGGTTACATCGTCACAGACCGAAAGGGGCGCACCAGTGTGCCCGGCGTGTTCGCGGCCGGTGACGTACAGAATCCCGACTATCGTCAGGCGGTAATCGCGGCGGGATCAGGGGCTGCTGTCGCCATGGAGGTCGAGCGCTACCTATCCGAGCATACAGGATGATAGCGTAGGGAGAGCGATTCTCCACTCCACTATGTGGCAGGACAGGGCGAAGAGATGGTCCACGGGGCAAGTGTACTGAATGTCCCAACAGTGGATGAGGGACAATGCCAGGCCTGTGTCGAATGCCTGGCCATAGCAGTGTGCCGCGTGAAGGCGCTTCGGGTCATCGATGCGGGCGAATGTCCCTTCGTTGATGCCCATCTCTGTCACGGATGTCTCATCTGCGTACCTGCTTGCCGGTTTCAGGCCATCACAGTATAACCTAAACAAGCATGGCCGACCAGGTCTCGTTTCAGCACAAGGAGAGGTGGCATATGGATCAATGGAAGTATCGGATCACGGTTCATACCGCGGGTGACGTGCTAGACCTGCTAGCCGATCCCGCTGACACAGTGCCGCCGACGATATTCTGTGACGATGAAGGGGCTTGCTACTTCGACGCAGGCCCGAACCCATTCACCGAGGCAATCGAAAGATTGCTCGACCAGAGCGGGGAAGCCGGTTGGGAGCTGGTGCAGGTAGCATTCCGCCCCAACCAGCTTATCTGCTTCTGGAAGCGTCCTATCTAGCCTGACCGCCGTAACGACGTGATGGAGCGCGGCGGATTATTGTCATTAACAAGACAGGCGCTGGACATAAGACATTAGCCTTTGGGCAGCCTACACGAGGGCACATCATTCCTCATGGACTGACAGCGGAGCTGTACAGCCTGTCTTCAGGACGAGCCTGCTTTCAGCGTCACGTGATGAGCCAGACCGCTCGCTGGCCCACCGTGGGACATCAAGCCACACGTCTGCCGAGGAGATAGTACAGAATGCTGAATAGAGACTTCAACGAGGTCACGCCACAACGCGTAGCTGAAGGGATTACCATCAGGTGGGTCATTGGTCAGCCGGAAGGTGCACCCACGTTCGCGATGCGAGTGATTGAGTTCGGACCTGGTGCGATATTCGCCGAACATCAGCACCCCTACGAACACGAGATCTTCGTACTTGAGGGCGAAGGTGTGGTGCGAGTGTCAGATGATGAGGGCCCGATGATCCCAGGGCGCGTCATCTACGTTCCACCAGGTATATCGCACAGCTACCGTAACACGGGCCAAGGTGTGTTGCGGTTTATCTGCGTCATTCCTTATGCCGAGAGTTCGGCCTAACCCGCGAGTTCGCAAGGAGGCTGCCGTGTCATCAGAGGTGAAAGTATCATGGATAGGGCCTGAGCTCAGGCTGTTGGGCGAAAGCTCCAACGGAGCGGCGATCGTGATTGACCACGCGTTGTCTGAGGAAACCCGTCAGGAGAACGGGCCGCGACCGATGGAGTTGTTGTTACTCGGCCTCGCTGGATGTACATCCATGGACGTTCTCTCTATACTCAAGAAGAAGCGCCAATCGTTCTCTGGACTGCAGGTTCTGGTCACCGCCGAACGACGAGATGAACACCCTCGAATCTATACCAAGATCCATCTGGAGTTCATCGTTTCCGGCTAGGGTATCGATCCACAGGCTGTTGAGCGCTCGATCGAGCTATCTCAGACGAAGTACTGCTCGGCATCGGGAATGCTCAGCCAGGCCGCTGAGATCACTACATCCTACCAGATCAGAGAGGACAATGAGTAGCGAAACTGGGGCCCGGACAGTAGCCGAGGTGCAACACCGGATCGCAGACTTGCGAGCCCGCTTGCCGAGGCATTCGGCGCCTGCAGCTATGCTGATTGAGTTGGAGGAAATGGAGGAATATCTCCATCAGCTCCAGCAACAGGACACGGCCTCCCAGCATTCCGACTCACTGGATTGACGATGCGTCTTGGAGCCCATATGTCGATCGCGGGCGGCATCCACCTGGCTCTCGAACGAGCTCAGTCAGTCGGCTGCGATAGCGCACAGGTCTTCGTCAAGCCAAATCGGGCATGGGCAGCCAAGCCCTTGGCACAACATGAGATAGACCTATTCAGAGCAGGGACCAGCAAGAATGACATTCACCCTATTGTAGGTCATGCGTCCTACCTGCTCAACCTGGCAACTTCGGATGATGCGTTGTGGAAACGCTCTTGTGACACACTGGCTCTGGAGATGAGGCGCTGCTACCTGCTGGGCATACCGTGGATCGTGTTGCATCCGGGTTCGCACACAGGCTCCGGCGAGGGTGTGGGCCTGGCACGGGTCATCCGCGCTCTCGACCAGGTGCACGACGCCACGTCTGACATCGACACGATGATTCTACTCGAGACTACGGCAGGACAGGGTTCAAGCCTCGGATATCGTTTTGAGCAACTGGGGTCAATCATCCAGCGCGCACGCAATCCTGAGCGATTGGGGGTCTGCTTCGATACATGCCACGTTTTCGCTGCGGGGTATGAACTCCGAACTCGCCAGGGCTATACTGAGACGATGGAGCAGTTCAGTCGAGAGATCGGCATGGACCGGCTCAAGGTGATCCACATTAACGACAGCAAGGGTGACATCGGTAGTCGGCTGGACCGTCACGAGCACATCGGGCGTGGTATGCTAGGATTGAACGCCTTTCGGTTCCTGTTTGCCGATCGACGGCTGGCCAACCGACCGGGGTTACTCGAAACGCCGAAGAGCAATGATCTGCACGAGGATCGGGAGAACCTGCAGATTCTGCGAGGACTGATCAAGGAAATCACCAACTACCCAGCCAGCAACATAGACAACTAACAGGAGGTGTCATCTTGGTACTCGACAAGTTCTCGTTACAGCAGCAAGTGGGAATCGTCACCGGTGGGGGGCAGGGTCTGGGAAAAGTCTTTTGTCACGCGTTCGCTGAGGCCGGCGCAAATGTAGTCGTCGCGGAGAAGAATCCCGAAACCGGGCCTACTACGGTGCGCGAGATCGTCGCCCGAGGACGCAGGTCAATCTTCGTCGAGACCGACGTGTGCCGAAAAGCCAGTATCCAGGCCATGGTTGAGAGAACGCTTGACGAGTTCGGGCGGATCGACTTCTTGATGAACAACGCAGGAATTACTATCTGGGGGCCTGCTGAGGATGTCTCGGAGGACGACTGGCGTCAGGTGATCGACGTGAACCTCAATGGGCTCTTCTTCTGCGCACAGGCCGTGGGCAAGCATATGATCGAACGCCGGTGTGGTCGCATCATCAACATCGCGTCGATGTCGGGACTGATCGTGAACCGACCCCAAGCCCAGGCAAGCTACAACACAACCAAAGCCGCAGTGATCAATCTGACCAAGTCCCTGGCTGCCGAATGGGCGCCGCACAACATCCGGGTCAACGCTATCGCGCCGGGGTATATGAGTACCCCCATGGCACAGCCGTTCTTCGACGACCCGGCTATGGGCGGCATCTGGATGGACGGCATCCCAATGAAGCGACCCGGTCAGCCGGAGGAGCTCGGCCCAGCGGCGGTCTTCCTGGCATCGGAGGCGTCGAGCTATATGACCGGGACAGTTCTGGTCATTGACGGAGGATACACCATTTGGTAGGAGTACTGGATGAGACAGTTCTGGAATGAGAACCGCCTGGTTATCGGGTTGATCACACTGATGGTGGGAGCGTTTCTGCTTCTCAGGACACCGGGTGACACGCTTCCATCAACAGCAGACTTCGATGCGCTGGTGTCGGCTGGCACGCCAACACTGGTTGAGTTCTACTCGAACACGTGAAGCGCCTGCCTGTTGGCCAAACCCGTCGTTGACGGGCTCGAGCGTGATCTGCAGGGGCAGGCCCAGGTGCTGCGCCTGAGCGTGACGGATGAGGTCGGGGGCATCCTGGCACACCGCTACGGTGTGCGTGGCGTGCCGGCATTCGTGTTATTCGACGGCACGGGGCAAGTCGCGTTGAGTTTTGCGGGGATTCCAGATCGCAACACTGTCCGTCAGGCCGTCGCCGATCTCACACCGGGTTAAAGAGTCACCCGCTTCAGCCGATCGGTCGAAGCGGGTGATGGTCAGAAGAACCTGGGCGCTTAGGACAAGTAGAGGTAGGGGTCCACTGGCCGTCCATAGTAACGAAGCTCAAAGTGGAGATGGGCGCCTGTGGAATTGCCGGTGTTGCCCGCACCGCCCAGCAGCTCACCCTGTCTGACGTTCTGTCCCACATCCACCGCGATCTCCTCGAAGTGGGCATAGTACGAACGCCATCCGTCCTTGTGATCAACGATGACAAGATTGCCGTACCCACCGCCCCAGTCGGCGAACACCACTACGCCATCGGCAACGGCCACGATCGGATCCCACATCGCAGCAGCGATGTCAAGCCCTATATGGCTTGGATTGCGCGGATCGTGGAATGTCCAACCGGAGATCCGACGCCGGGATGAAGGCCACTGGAACTGATCTGGCGCTCGAATCCCATCGTCGCCAAAGACATCGTCTGTCGGCTGTAGGGGGATCATCGTTGCATCGGGGATGATCGCCGCTGCACCATCGAAATCGCTCACCACCAGTGAAAAACGTCCTGGCTCACCGGAGAGCGGAATAACCTGAATCGAGTACAAACCAGATGCCGGCAGTTCCAGGCCAGAGATATACGGCGGAAGAAACATTGACCCGGGCTCGCTCACTACCAACGTCCCGTCCGATTGCCAGAGCTGCACCGCCAGTTCTGCATCGATGCTGGATCCCGATCCTGGATGCAGCCACATCTCGATGGTAATACGCGAGCCACTTTGCCCGTAGAAGCGCCACACCTCAGTGTCAGTGGCAGTCAGAACGCCATCTACCGGCACGCCAACCTCCAGACTAATGCCCGGAGCGATAGAGGGAACAACAGGTGCAACAATTGGTTGCGCTAACGTCGGCGGGGCCCAGCGCCGCGCCATCTCGGCCCCACCGAAGTAGGCCACGGTCGCCACAATCGCCGCCAAGACACCCCCCAGCCACAGGCGGATCCTGTGGGCATATCGCTCACCGGGACTGTGTCTGTTCATGTCACGTTGCTCACGAAGGCTGACACATCAGGCCCTATCGCGCCGCGAATACCATTGCCTACCGTCCCTGGCATCAATCCTCCGAGAAGTGGCTCTCCAACACACGGCGCATCATAGCATGTCCAATATGGCTGGTCAAGGTAACGGGGGCCGTTTGTCTTCTGTATGTCACCGGACTCGCTCTGCGAGGCGAATCTACGGTGGCGCCGGCGTCGTGGTGGCGTACGGGGTGGCCGTAGGGGTCGGCGTCTGACACACGAGAGCTTGATGCAGCAGGTCATCATACGAGGAAGCTGCAGATCCGACAGAGATAGCGTGGTTGAGCATCGTTTCCGCATCCACGCACCGGCCTGCCGCAAGGTAGGCCCGCCCCAGCGCCGCGAACAGGGCTTCAACTGGTTGATCCGTGTGAGATAGCAGGCTCGTATCACCATTCTCAAACTGGGACCGGGCATTCTCGAATGAGACGATGGCCTCCCGCCAGGCTTCGTTCTCCAGATACGCCGTACCCAGGGCATACCACAGCAGAGCAGTGGGGCGAGGCGCCGACTCAATCCCCTCGATCAGCACGTCGATAGCGGCTCTCGACGCCCCCGCCTCGATCAGAGCCCAGCCCTTATAGTAGGCCGTCAGCAGCTCGCTGGGATGGGCATACTCATACTCATCAGCCAGGCCTAGCAGTCGACCGCTGTCACCGATCTCTCTCGCCACCAGCCAACGAGCGCGGAACGTATCGTCGGCCAGCGCGGGATCAGTGTCTACCGCCTTGTTGAACGCAGACCAGGCAGCCCGCGCATTGCCCTGGCGACGCAACACTTCGCCACGCAGGGTATGCGCAGCACTACATGCAGGATCCACCCTCAACGCGCTGTTCGCTTCAGTCAAGGCGGAGGCCAGTTGGCCTTCGCTCAAATACACGACCCCTCGTGCCACATAGGCTGGGGCATAGTCAGGCGAAAGCCGAATCGCCCAGTCGAACGATTCAAGCGCCTTGTGCAGCTCACCACCGCGCTGCATTACCAGTCCCTGGTCGTAGTATGCACGAGCCGGAATCGAGAAAGGCGTCGCAGTCGGCGTCATTGGTATACGCGTGGGCAGGCGTGCAGATCCCCCGCTCGCCGTGATGGAACTTTCCGGCCCAAGGTGAGCAGCGTTCCTGCAGTTCGAGAGGACCAGCAGAAGGCTTATCAGGCTGATGCACAACAACCCAGTGGCTATTCGTCGTGCACTACCACGGCAAGCACTCGATGACGTGTCATCCATAGCAGATTCACACTGCCCATCGCGGGTCATCGGCGACCCACTAGATCACACCAGGCTGGAAGCCCACCCGCCCCAACCGCGGATCTGACGCCTCTGACGATCGCCATCGCGACGGTCTCGGCCGCGTACGCACCAACCAGATTCACGTCAGCGGCCTTCTCACCGGTGGCCACGGCAAACAGCGTATCGCCATCGAACAGCGTGTGCGCAGGGCGGATCGCTCGGGCGATCCCGTCCTGTGCCATCTGGGCAACCTTGTTAGCCTCCTCTTTGGTGAGTCGTGCGTTGGTCGCCACCACACCAATGACCGTATTGGATGCAAACCGCAACGCAGCCTTGCCCAGCATGCGCCGCATCGTGGTCAGAGTGTTCGCCATCTCGTCGGAGCGAAGCCGCCGCGCTCCAGCAAGGAGTTCGCCGGTATCCGGGTCTACGACATCTCCAAATGCATTCGTCGCGACCAGAGCGGAGACAATCAAGCCACCACCCAGGGGAATCGCCGCCGTTCCCAACCCGGCCTTCATCGCCCGGCGGATCCCCAGAATCTTGCCCACACTGGCCCCGGCGCCAGCCCCCACATTGCCTTCATCGACAGCCCCATCACTTGCAGACAGACAGGCTCGATAGCCCATCTCCGCATCAGGCCGCTTCGCTGGGTCGCCCAGGTCCAGATCGAACAGTATCGCAGCGGGCACGATTGGCACACGGGCGACGCGAACATCAAACCCGACCTGACGATCCTCGAGGTATCTCATCACCCCATCCGCCGCCGCGAGCCCGTACGCAGACCCACCAGCGAGGAGAATCGCGTGCACTTGTTCGACCAGGTGCATGGGTCGGAGAAGATCGGTCTCACGCGTGCCCGGCGCCCCTCCGCGTTGATCGACCCCCGCAGTGGCTCCTCCTTCGCATAGCAGAACCGTGCACCCGGTCAGGCCCTCCAGATCAGAGACAGAGCCCACTCGAATCCCCCGGATATCCGTAATGCAGCTCTGCCGATCACGTGTGGCCATTGCCTCTGTCACCTCCAATAGGCCCGTCAGATACCCGTCGACGAATCCAGCTCTGGCAGTAGAGCAACAACATGCTGGATGATTACCTCGGACACCTCAGCTTTGGACATCAGAGGCAGGTCCGTTACACCGTCCCGCCGATCCACGATCGTGACCTGATTGGTTTCTGCAGCGAACCCCGCTCCTGGGGCCGTCACATCATTCGCCACAATCAGATCGAGGTTCTTTCGCAAGAGCTTGTCCCGCGCGTTTTCGACAACGCGCTCACTCTCGGCGGCGAAACCTACGATGACACGGGGAAAACCGGACGTCAGGCGCCGCGAGGCAACCGCCCCCACGATGTCTGGTGTACGGATCAGATTGATGGCCAGGCCTGCCTCCGATTTCTTGATCTTCTGTGTCGCTCGCTCCGCTGGATAGTAGTCTCCTACGGCGGCTGTCATCAGCAGCACATCGGCGTCAGCAGTCGTCGCAAGCACAGTGTCACACATCTCCTGAGCGCTGATTACGTCAACACGCTCCGCCCCCACAGGTGTGGAAAGCACAGTGGGCCCTGAAATCAGTGTGACATCAGCACCCTGATCCAGCGCCGCCTGCGCCAGCGCGAACCCCTGACGCCCCGATGAGGGGTTGCTGATGAAACGAACCGGGTCCAACATCTCGCGCGTTGGCCCGGCCGTCACCACAACCCGGCGCCCTGCCAGGGCGCCAGCGCTCCCCATCACGCGCCGTATGTGTCCCAGGATCACATCTGGCTCCACCATCCTGCCCTCTCCCTCAAGTCCGGAGGCCATGCGGCCACGGGCTGGGCCGGCGAAGTGCACGCCCCGCTCACGGAGTATGGCGGCATTGGCTTGAGTCGCAGGATGGCTCCACATTCCAACATCCATCGCCGGCACCGCCAAGATCGGACATCGCGCGGCCAACGCCAGCGTCGTGAGCAGATTGTCCGCCACACCCGAAGCCATCTTGGCCAGCGTATTGGCCGAAGCAGGGGCGATGACCAACAGATCCGCCAGATGCGCCAGACCGACGTGTGCGATATGTGTGGGCAATCCCTCCCCAGGCGTAGTGAACAGATCGGTGTAGACAGGATGTCCGGTGAGTGCCTGATAAGTCAGAGGCGCCACAAAGCGCGTCGCCGCCTCAGTCATCACGACATTGACAATAGCCCCGGCTTGTGTCAGGTGGCTCGCCAGCGTGCACACCTTATACGCCGAGATGCCACCCGTAACTCCCAACAAGATGTTCTTCTCCCGCAACACGGTGATGGAATCCATCGGTAATCGCTCCCTATCTTCACGTGTAGAGCTCAATTGGAGTCAGAGGTTCAGCTCGTGCACAATCCTCAAGCCATGCAGTGTAAGCCAGGGATCGACCACATCGATGACCCGTGCCTCGCGCGCGACGGTTTCCGCCAGGCCCCCGGTAGCCACAACACACGTGTCGGGGCCCAATTCCGCCTTGAACCGTGCGACCATGCCCTCTACCAGCCCCACATATCCGAAGAGCAGCCCAGACTGAATACTGTGAGGCGTGTTTCGCCCAATCGCTGATGGCGGACGGGTCAGCTCAACTCGGGGAAGTTTGGCCGTGCGCGCGAATAGCGCCTGTGCAGAGATGCCGATGCCCGGAGCAATCGCGCCCCCCAGATAGTCGCCCTCTGCCGACACCGCGTCGAATGTAGTCGCCGTTCCGAAATCCACAATGCAGGCCGGTATACTGTACAGTGCGCGAACTGCCGCTGCATCGACTACCCGATCTGCCCCCACTTCCCTAGGATTGTCATAGCGAATCCGCACGCCCGTCCGAACGCCAGCATCGACAACGAAAGGCGTCATCCCAAGGTAGTCACGACACACTTGATTCCAGATCGGGGTCAAGGGTGGGACCACACTGGCGATCGCCACAGCATCTACGTGTTGGGGCTCGTAACCTTGATGCTTGAATAGCTGGCTCATCAATATGCCGTACTCATCCGGCATTTTCTCATGGATCGTGCGAATGCGCCAATGTGCGGCCAGATGGTCACCGTCATAGAGCCCAAATGTGATGTTGGTATTACCAATATCTACTGCAAGGAACATCTCCGACCCCCTCACACCGACGATCCACCAGGCCGCAACGCGATCTGCTGCCAGGCAGCGATCACGGCAACGGAGATGATCGCTGCAGCGATCATCTCCAGCGGACCATTGGCCAGACCCAAGACAACGGCAACCGACCCGGCGATATACCCACGAATGACCAGTGCACCCAGCACAAGCCCAGTATTGGTCAACGTCGCTGCCGTTGCCGACAGGCTCAGGGCCAATGCGTCGGGATGGGCGCCCATTGCTCGATAGGTAACCGCCCCGACACCCACCACTCCAACTACGCCGATCACAATGGCGAGCAGCATGGCGTACTCAGACTCGAGACCGGCCACGGTCCAGGCGGTGAGAAGGACAACCGCAGTGAGCAATAGCGCCAACGCGATAGCCCACACCCTACCCGCCGAGCGCGCCGATCGGTACACTCCCCACGCCACGATTCCCAGGAACAGACGCGGCGCCACCGATACCCAGGGATCAGTGAAGAAGACGTCCCCTGGACCAGTCGGGGCCGCGCTGGCCAGAATAAGACTGGAGAGACCGAAGATCAGGCCAATCAAGGTGCCGACAAGCGGCCCTCCCACGATGGCCCCAATGATCACCGGCACGTGCATGATCGTAATAGCTGTACCGGCGACAAACGGAATGAACCCCAGGCGTGTGACAGCCAGCAACACACTGATGGCGCCAAGAATCCCCGCAATGGCGATTTCACGAGTTCCGAATTTCACACGACACCCCCTACATCCAGAATAATGGGACCTTATCCAGCACAAATGCCCCCATAGCGAAACACGACACCAACACCAGCGCTATCCAGTCGGGTTTCCCCATCCGCAATCGGGCATAATACCCTCGTCTGTGCCCACCACTGTAGGCACGCGCGTCCATAGCCTCTGCCAATCTTTCAGCTCTGCGCAGCGCAAGCACGAGGAGCGGGACTATGAGAGGCAACGTGCGCCGGACTCGCCGGATCACGCCTGCGCGTCCTTGATCTAGATCAGCCCCGCGTGCCATCTGCGCCTTCAGCAGCCGATCCGCCTCAAACGCCATCGTCGGGAGGAATCGCAGCGCGATGACACCTACCATTGCCAACTGGTGGCCGGGCACACCCACCCGATCCAACGGCTTGAAGAGGGCCTCAATTCCGTGTACCAATGCCTGTATCGGGGACGTCCACGTCAGCAACCCGAATGAGAGCACCAGTCCTACAAACCGTAGGACCGTCAATACAGCAAACTCGATGGTGCAGACCGTGATACTCACCGGCCCCACCGAGACAATTGTGGAGCAGCCCGAGCGGTCACCGATCCCAAAGCCCAGCTGCATCAGTGCGATCAGCAGCAGCCACGGCGCCAGAGCAATGATCCCTTTCACGGCGTGCCGGAGTGGAATACGTGCTACCAGCAAGAGCACGACTAAACAAGCTATCGCGAGCGAGGCGGGGCCAACGCGGCGGCTCGCCACAAGCACAACAGCAAGGGTCAGGAATCCCAACAGTCTGGTGCGCGGGTCCAGTCGATGAAGCACCGATCCAGTTGGCAACACTTGCCCGGTCATCAGGAGCTGAATTGTCCCAGAATCATTCATGTTGGCTCAGAGAAAGGGCCGAGTTCAACACGGCCGTAGCGGTCTCAACCGATAGCACGTCCTTTGGCACGCATATACCCGCCTCACGCAATCGATGCATCAACCCCGTCACTTCGGGCGGTTCCAGTCCATACGCCCACAACCGATCGGGCGACGCGAACAGACTGCGCAGGGTGTCCTGTACCACCACCTGGCCGCGATCAAGCACAATGGCCTCGCTGGCCAACCGTGCAGCATCCTCCATCACGTGAGTAGCGACTACCAACGTCATACCCTCTTCCCTGTTCAGGCGCTGCAACGTCTCAATCACCAGCCGGCGGGATTGAGGGTCGAGACCGGCAGTCGGCTCATCCAACAAGAGCGTCCTGGGGCGCAGCGCCAAAACGCCGGCCAGAGCTGCCTTGCGCCGCTCGCCACCCGACAGGCTTTGTATGAAGCGATCCTTGAATTCGCCAAATGGCAACGATACAGTATCCATCGCCCAACGCACTCGTTCACGCACCACATCAGGGCTCACGCCTAGTTGGCGTGGACCGAAGGCCACATCATCGCCCACATAGCTCTCGAACAACTGATCTTCAGACGACTGAAACAGCATACCAACCGATTTCCTCAGGAACCGGCGGTCATCGAGGCCGGTTCCCATTGCACGGCCTTCTACAAGGACACGCCCACTGTCCGGCCGCAACACGCCGGTGAGAAGCTGCAGCAACGTTGACTTTCCCGACCCAGTACGTCCCAGCAGAGCCACCACGTCGCCTGAATTGATCCCCAGCGAAACATCGTTCAGCGCCACTGCCGCCAGAGGGGTGCCGGCAAGGTATTCGTAGCGCAGATCGTCGGCGCCCAGCGCTTGCCGGACCTGTTCGTCGCTTGGTGCGGACTCGACACGTGCCAACGCGCCGGTATCAATACAGTCTGCGCAACACACAAGAAGCGGCAGCAAATATTGACAGAGCTCCTCTGACGTGAGCAGGCCGGAATGGATCTTTGGCCATTTCCTGGACAGGTTCGCGGCCAGCTGTGCCACTGGAGGCAGTTCGAGCCCCAGTTCTCCGACTTGATCTGGATTACTGAACATGGTGCGAGGATGACCATCGAAGATGATTCGCCCCTCGCCAAGGGCGACCATCCTCTCAGCCTGTGCCGCCTCGCTCATAGAGTGGGTGATCAGGATGACAGCGACGCCGTCCTGGTGCAGGGACCGTAGTAGCGCGATCAGATCACGCCGACCGGTCGGATTAAGCATGTTGGTTGCCTCATCCAGCACCAGGTACCTGGGGCGCAACGCCAGCGCCCCAGCAACCGCGACACGTTGTTGCTGGCCCGCCGAAAGCATATGAGGAGCCCGGTCCCGCAGCGCCCACATGTCCACAGACTCCAGCGCCCAACGGACCCTACGGCCAATCTCCTCCGAATCCAGCCCTAAGTTCTCCGGCCCAAATGCGACATCATCCTCCACAGTAGTCGCCACGATTTGGTCCTCTGGGTTCTGAAACACCATCGCGACACGTGAACGAATAGCCCCCAACAGATGTCGATCACGGGTATCCTTGCCATCCAAAAGGACTCGCCCGCGTGTTGGTAGCAACAGACCGTTCAGATGACGAGCCAGAGTGGTCTTACCCGACCCATTGGCGCCAACGACCGCAACGAATTCGCCCTCGTTGATATCGAGATCAATGCCCTGCAGGGCATCGATCTGTGTCTCGTTCGAGGAACGGTATGTGTGGTGGAGTCCCTGAATCTCTATCATCGTGTTTGGTCAGTAAACACAAGAAAGCGCCCCCCGGAGGATCGGGGGGCGCTGACACAACAGAGACAGGGACCTGGGCAAGGCCTGATAGTGGAAATTAGGTCTCTCTTCTTCTGCCGTCTCGGTCGTCCGAGCGATCCCAGCGGCGTCGTTGAAAGGTAATTTGTCAATCGACATTCCAACTCACGGCCACATCAGATCGGGTCCGCGGTCTGCATGTATTCTACACCGTCCGGCGCAGGTGTCAATCCAGTCAGGCCGGTTATCGAGGCCGCCCAAAGACGGCGATGAAGTAGTACCCCCAGTCAGTCTTGGCGACGCCTAAGCCGATCTCAGACAGCCACGTCGTGAGCAACGTGCGACGATGTGGGTCATTAGGCGGCACTTCATTCATCCAGATATCGACCGCACCCTGTGGCGACTGGCGTTGCGCCCAGCATTCAGCCCAGTTCGCCGGCTCGTAACCGGTCCGCAGAATGCGTGTCTTGATGTCCGCACCGTCCGACCCAGTATGGCTGCACCAGCCACGCGTCGCACAGTCGTTGGCCTGCGCCTGAGCCGCCAGCGCCAGAGTCTCGTTGTACATCAGCGGCGGCAGCCCGTGTGTAGCACGCACTGAGTTGATTATCCGCACCGTCTCGTGCGGCCAGCCTGCCTCATCCCCCAACACCGATTCCGCCACCGGACCCATCGGCTCGGGCGAGGCAACCGACACTGTGAGTGTTGGCGACCCCGGCGTTGGACTGGCAACGACCTCCGCACGCACCGAGGTCGGCGATGCCGAAGGGGTTGGTACCCGGGGTGCTGCCGGGCCATCGAGCGGCACGACCAGACTCTGGCCCACGACGATGCAGTCAACGTCGGCCAGGTCGTTCACGGTAGCCATGGTCGCGAGTTCAAGATCGTACGTCCTGGCAATACCCAGAAGCGATTCCCCCGCTCCGACCACATGTACCAGCCAATACGGCGAGGCAAGTTCCCAGGCTGATGCAGAGGGAATCGAGAGCACTTCGCCCAGCCGCACCACAGTCGAGCCACCCATATCATTCGCAAGTTGAATCGCTGCCATCGGCACGCCATACTGCTTGGCGATGCCCAGCAGCGTATCCCCGGACTGCACAGTATAGACAGTTGCCAGCCGCGCAACTTGCGTTGCATTGTCCGCCTCTGCGGCAATTTGCACTGCCGGCGTTTCCCGTGAGATCGCCTCTTGTGTTGTATGCGTTGCTCTCGGCTGGGGAGTTGAAGCGGCAGAGGTCGCGATGGGCGAGACCGATTGCACAGACTGAGTCGCCAATGCCCTATCTTCATCCTGCGGATCCGCAGCACAGGCAGTCAGGCAACATATCCCCAGTACAACAGCAAGCGCCAGGCGTCTCAGCTTTGACACAGACGCTGACAGCATCTAGGGCTCGATCAGAATCTTCATGGTCGGCTCGGATCGAGACAGGGCAAGCTCCAGCGCGGCCGGAAAACGGTCCAAACTGAAGCGATGCGAAATCAGGTCGCCGACTTGCACTGCCCCGCTCTTGAGCAGCTCGATCGCAGGACCGAAGCTCTTGTTGAGCGCGAATGATCCGTACACTGAGATATCGTGGCGATAGATCTTGAATGGACTGAAGGGTATCGTAGCATCTTCAGGGCACACACCAAACAACAGAACCTTGCCACCCCGCGTGACATAGTCGAATGCCGAGGCGGCAACGGCGGGCGCCCCAGTCGCATCAATAACCATATCGTATCCGTAAGGCGCCAGATCGAACAAGGCATCTCGTTGTCCATCACCTGCCTGCATCGCAGCTTCGGCCCCGAGGCGGCTTGCCAGGTCCAGACGATCACGCTGAACATCTGTGATGACCACGGATGCCGCCCCCGCACGCCGAACGGATTGCATGAGAAGGAGGCCGATGGGGCCGGCCCCCAGGATCAGGACCTTGTCGCCCAGGCTTGGTGTTGCACGCTGAAGCCCGTACACGACACAGGAGAGAGGCTCAATGAACACAGCTTGATCAAACGGCATATTCCCGATGGGGTAGATCACGCTGGCAGGCACAGCCACCCGCTCAGCAAAACCGCCATCACGAGTCACGCCAATCCCTTCCCAGTGGAGACAGTGGTTGAAGCGCATCTTCTGGCAGTAGTGACACGAGCCACAGGCGATATTGGGATCGAACGCGACGCGCATCCCGACATCGAGGTCGAACACCCCCTCCCCTATCTCGGCAATCGTCCCAACCACCTCGTGACCGGCTATGATCGGGTACCCGTAATTGAGCTCTCCCGCGAAAATGTGCAAGTCCGTTCCACACAACCCGCCCAGCGCCAATGACACGATCACTTCCCCCGGCGCAGGAACAGGTGAAGGCACATCGCGCACTGCCAGCTTCCCTGGTGCATCAATGACTGCAGCCTTCATGGTCCAACCTCCTCGTCAATCTGCTGCCGCAGCAGCATCTCCAACGCATCACAGAATCAAACAGAAGGCGCCCTCAGCGGCAATCACTGAGGGCGTCCTTATCCGCCAACCCGTGGACATCAACGCCCCAGGTGCATCGGCATAATGACATGTGTGTAATTGCCATCGCCCGCCGGGCGGATGACGCCTGGGCTCGACGGCGTCGTCGTATCCAATGCAGCTTGCGGCGTGTCGATGACGGAGAGCACATCAATCAGATAGCGTACGTTGAAGGCGATCTCAATCTCATTTCCCTCAACCGCCGCATCCAGCTCACTCACATCATCGCCCGTCTCAGCCGACGTGGCAGAGACCACCATATGACCCGGCTGCAGATCAGTTCCGGGAACTACGTGCAGCCGCGCGATATGCGCGGAATCGCGCGCGAAGATATTGGCCGTCTTGGCCGCCTTCAGAAACGCCCCTGTGTCAACCACCGTGTGGGTCGCACGTTCCGTTGGTATGATCTGGCGAAAATCAGGAAAGTTCCCATCGATGAGCTGCGACACCAACACGACATCGGTGAGCTCAAACAGAACCTGGTTGCGCGACGGCGTCACTGTGACCGAGATGGGGTCGTCTTGTTCGCCACTGATGCGCCCCAGCTCGATGAGCGCCCGAGCCGGTATGATGATACTGAACGGGTCTGGAACCGCGTGCGTCAACTGCACCGTTCTCACTGAGAGACGGAACCCATCCGCCGCTGCCAATGTCAGGCTGGCCCCGTCGAACTTAGCCAACACACCGGTCAGAATCGGGCGGCTCTCATCCGTTGCCGCCGCGAACGCTACCTGTTCGATGGCTCTGCGGAGTGTCTCCGCGTCGATACGGATTCCATTGCCGTCTTCCGGCACTGGAACGAGGGGGAACTCCTGGGCATCGATCCCCTTGATGTTTGCTTGACTCCGGCCTGCCTGCAGGTTGAGCGTCTGTGTCCGAGCGACCAGCTCCATAGCGACACGATCGGGGGGAAATGCATTGACCAGGTCGATAAACGTCCGTGCGGGCACGGTTATGGCCCCCTCTTCCTCCACCTTAGCGCCAATCCAGCAGTTGATCCCAACCTCTAGATTGGTTGCAGAGAGTTTGAGCCGCCCAGTATCAGTCGCGATCAACACATTACCCAGCACCGGCAGGGTCGAGCGCGGCGAGACAGCACGCCCCACAATACTCAAACCCTTGGCCAGGTTGTCCTGCAGACAGGAGACCTTCATCAGTATGGCCCTCCTCGATATAGTCGTAGACAGCTGACGGGAGTATACACCAACCTCAGCCAGGCCACAAGCCACCGCGGAAACTAGTCACCCTCGTCCAACTCCCACCCGGGAACATCCAGGCGTACGACGTCGCCATGCACATCGACAACCGCCCTGAACTTCAACATCCAGAGCGTCGTCCGGAGCTGGTCCACATCGATCTGATCGGACTCGAAGAACTCATCGATATGATCAATAGCGTGAAGCACGGATGCTCGGGCAAACAGGTCCTCCTGGCCCAGCATCTGCGCCACCCCATCCGCGATGACATCGCGCATAGACTGAAAGCGCTCCCTGAACATGGCGACAATCTGGCGGTCGATATACTCCACCTCGACATGTCGCAGGAAATCCCCATCAGGCACGACATAGTGAGGGATTCCGCCAACGCTACTTATCTGCACTGGCAGCCCTTCCTCACTGAAGACGAGGTCAGCAAACAACGGTTGTCGACCCTTGCCACTCACTTCACACCTCACGGCCAGATGGCGGCCTGAAGTCGCGGAGGCCGTCTTGGACCGGGTAGCGCGCTCCGCACCCTTCACAGCACATCGATTCCTGGGACTCATCCAATGACGCCGACCCGCACACCGGACACCGATAGAAGCCAACCTGAGGAACAGGGCCATTCCCGGCGGGAGCACAGCGCACAAAGACGCTTGGAGAGAGCCTGCAACAGGCCCCAGTGGGCTGTAGCAGGCGATCCAACGCGACGAGTAACCCGGTGGGAATATGCCTCTTCAGCCACTCAACGCGAAAATGCGAGACAGTACGCCATTGCCGCGGGATTAACCCCATCTCGATCAAGCGATCTCGCATCCAGGCAGGATGGAAGTCGAGGTTGAGCGTCACAAACTCCACCGGCGCTCGCTCAAAAGGCGACCAATCCTGTCGATGCACCAGATAGCGTATGATGGCCTTCAGGTTGCGCTTATTGGCAAACTCTAACACAAACGCACCGTCGTACGACAGGACGCGCGCAACCTCCCTCAACACCGCCGGTGCGTCCACAGCATGATGAATGGTCCGAACCATCACTACGGTGTCAAAGACACCTGGCGCAAACGGCAGGGAGTAGAAATCGCCAGCGACATAATAGTACCGAGGGCCACCCTGTGCATCGCCATCACCCCACAGAGTTCTGGCCTGTCGCAGCTGGGACAGCGCGTAGTCAAAGAACACAACCTCGTCGTACTGCGCGTACAGCGGCGCCAGGCGGCCAAAACCGGCCCCTATCTCAATCAGCCGCCGCCCTTTGGGCGGGAGCAAGGCGCGCATCGCCTCGCGCTCAACCCCATCCTCGTACCCCCGCCCTTGACCCCAGAACTCAGTGCGATAGGCCGATCCTTCATAGTTGCAGATTGGGCGCGACCCATGAGAGGCGTCATTCAAGGCAATTCAACTCCATCAGGCAGACTGTCGAGCTGGTCCCTGAGCGGCCAGAAGACAGCCCGCAACTCCTCGACTGCCGGATCTAGTCCAGCGTCTCCCAACGCAATCTGTACCGGCACCACCATGCGGACAGGAACTGTCTCGCTCACCGGGACATTGAGGCGCACAGAAATGGTCTGGCTGACCGGCACCAGCATCTCAAGACGAACTGGCAGGACCAGACCCCGCGGCAGAGACAGCGAAACCGCGCCATTGATGCTCCCCCCTCCAGCAGGCAAATTGAACTGCGCGGGCATATTGCGCAGCGGCACATCATTCGTCAACACCACATTGATATCTTGTTCAATCGGCAGATCAAATTGTATCGGCATCGGCTGATCGAGCGGCAAGTCAAACGCAATCACAACTGGCTCATCAATCTGGACCTCGGTCTCAACGGTCGCCTCACCCAGCCCAACAAAGGCCGCATCCAGGTCATCCAGCAGCGGCTCAACCAGCCCACTTCTTACCGCAAACAGCGCATCGACCCCCGGCCTGGCGAACAGTAACAGCAGAACAAGCACGACGAAGTTAAATATGAACGAAAAGACCGTCGCAACATCCTTGAAGGCACGCCAGAACCGTTTG
>JAAZAN010000347.1 GCA_012514315.1 Chloroflexota bacterium | reverse complement strand
GTGAACTGATTGGCCGCGACCCAGTCGTTGTTGTCCGGCCGGTCGAAGTCGATGAGGCGGGCCTGCGCCCCCGCGATCGAGCCGTCCTTGCGGCGGTATTCCACCGTCACCCCGTCGACCAGCAGCCGGTGCACCAGCCGGTTGCGCTCCACCAGCGAAGGCGCGTCGACGCGCATCGCCTTGCGGAACGCATCCTCCAGTGCGTCGGGGGGCAGGCCGGGGTTGAGCTTCGCCAGCGCGCCGCGCACGCGCCCCTCCAGCACCACGTCGCGGTAGCCCGGGTCGCCCCGCTCCGCGTGCGGCATGCCCCACGCGATCTCCGGGCCGTGGAGCACCGTGTAGCCCAGGCCGGAGAGCCACGCGAGGGCCGCGTCTTCGACGACGGATTCGGTGAAGTGGGGGGTCATGGTTCGTCCTTCGCAGGGGCGTTCGTGGGGATGGACGTAGGGGCGAAATATTTTTCGCCCCTACCCGTCGACGCCGCGACATCCGGATTCTCCCGGTCTAACATCCATTGCAGCGGATTATTCACGATGTATTCCCGAATACGCCGCAGGGATTCCTCGTTGTGGATGATGTGTTCATAATAATCGCGCTGCCAGACGTCGAAATGGGATGTGTTGTGGCGCATCCATTTGGTGACCCCGATTTTGAAACCGCGGACCACGGACCCGATTGTTCCCGATGTGCCCGATGGTAGGGGCGTTCGTGCGGACGGACGTAGGGGCGAAAGATCTTTCGCCCCTACCGTCGAATGATTATTCGCCCCTACCACCGTGGAATCCGTAATGACCAAAATTCCGTGCACATGGTTCGGCATGATGATGACCGCATCCAACACCACCCGAGGGAAATGGGTCGGAATCTCCAGCCAGCACCTTTCCGCAACCAGACCTGCATCATTCAACTGCATCACACCATCCATCACATCGCCGAACAGGCATTCGCGGCCCTGCGTGCACAGCGTGACGAAATACGCGCCGGCCTGGGCGTAATCGTAGCCCGGCAGGCGGATGGACCGGCGATGGTGTGTGTCCGCAGGGTGGTACGGCATAGGGGCCCTCAAAAACGCTTTGTCAACTCAAGCCAGGACCAACCCTTGCTTCAAACCAAGCTTGTCCCGGAACTCCTCAGGGATGTCGTCCCAATGCTCCACCAGGAGATCCACCAACTGATTGCCGTTGATGAGTCCGATGCGTGGAAAGCCGGGTTCGATGGCTATTGCAGCTGCGGCAGCCTGGTAGTCGGACGTTGTGATGAATGCGCCTTGGCCGCCGGACGGAATCGCCGCTCGCAACTGCCTAACCACGGATGCGCTGATCTTTGCCCCCGGTTTGTATCGCTTCGCCTGCACAAAGAGCCTGATCTTGGCAAGGCCTGAGACATCCAACTCCCCCTTAACATCTACGCCGCCGTCACCACTCTTACCGGTGACTTCGGAGCCCTCGAATCCCAGCGCAGTCAGCAGGTGCATGATCAGAATCTCGAATTCCTTCGGATCGAGTTGTAGAACTTGCCCGATCACGAGATGGTAGGGATCGAAGGCCTGCGCCACCGGTTTCGGCGCCAGGTCCTTGCGGCCGATTACTTTGAAGAACTCGTCGCCCTGCGACACAGCAAATACGGTGAGGGATGACCGGATCGTATTCTGGAAAGGCACTGAGAAATCACCTCGTTTGAGGCGCTCTTTCGCCCACACCACACGTCGTCGATGCTGGTACGGACAGCCATCGTTGCCTGCAGCAAAGAAGTAGGATGGATTTTTCCCAACTTGGCCGTAGTGCAGCCAATCGGTGTCGGCAGCGGGCGTGATCACATAGTCGTCCGCCTTGATTTCCAGAAGGAATCGTGCGATTTGGCCAACGGAGTTGCCGATAACGATCGCACTTGTCACGCTGGGATAGGCAGCGTGAACGATCGGGTAGAGGTCTTCTCGGGACGCGATCCCGCTGAGGTCATGCGCAATCTCGAGCCAACCGATTCCCACATAAGCGCCATGCACAAAGTGATCCGCGTATTGTCCACCGTTGGCCCGAACACACCATACTTTGGTCATGATGACGTCTCCTTAATTAACCGCTCTGCATCCTCCCACGCGAGTTTTCCCGGGTGTGGGCTTGGGCAGAAATGTGCCGAGCATCGCGTGGATGGTGTCTTTGGTGTTGGATTCACCTGAACCTCTTACTGGTAGTCCCTGTTCCTGGCCATGAATAGCTCTACCTCTTCGGTAGGAATGACTGGATCGATTTCCGCCGCAATCTCAGCGTCAAATACCAACCCTGGATCCAAAGCATCCCTCAGATATTGAGACGATATCCACTCGTTGTTCCAAATTTGTACGTTCTCACCCTGCACAAGATTGCAGAGCGGCTCACCGAACTTCATGTCAGGGGCAAATGGCAGAGTAATGCGTTGTAACCAGATCTCCATGTGCCCGGTGTTTGGTATCTGAGAGAATCTTCTCAGAATCTTGGCAATGACATCCTTCTTCTCCGCTTCGCTCTCAAGAAAGCAGAGAAGTCTGCTCAGGATGGCCGAACAAACGGGATATGTGCGTGGATTGCGATAGGCAATATCGACAGCGATACTAATCAGCGACAATGGATCCTGAATTGTGCTGCGCCGCATGAGTCGCTTGTGGTAATCTGCCAGAGCAACTGCCACACTTCCGGTATTGGGAAACTTCGCAGCATGACTGTGAATGATTAGTAGATGCTTCTGTAGGTTCTTGTCGCTGTGTCTCGTGCTCATCCAGGCAAGTTTATCCGGCTTGATTGATTGACTGACTACCTGATTGGACTCCACCGTTTTGCTGGCATTCAACTTCAATCCGAGGTCAATCATAACCTCCGTGAGACACTTGAGAATTTTCTCCCCTTCCTGTGGGTTGTTCACAAAGATGCGATAGTCGTCTCGATAACGAAGAACGAGATGGTCCTCCCCTATGTGGCCATCGAGTTTCTTGGCAAGTTCCAAATCCGCGTAGCCCAGCACCATTTCAGCGATGAAATCCATCAATGCTGAGCCTTGCGGTATGCCATTTGTCTGTCCGTGGTGCATGTCCTGTAGGAGACGATCAATTTTGTTACCGATAAGGTTCTTGTCCGTTCTTTTTTCCTTTGCTCGCTCTTTGCCATGAATCGCCCAGGCGACGGTATGTGTGTAGATGGCGCCATAGCAGTCGGTGATATCAGCGTGAATAGTGTATTCATAGTCCAGAGCTAGTTTGATTGACCTCTGCTCAATTTCGTGCCACCAAGACGAAACTTGCGCTGCTCGATCTTTCTCCTCGCTCGATGACTTAACAGGAAGACCAAGGCACATGATCTTTTCGACGCCGGAAAATTCGGCAAAGCGATCACAGAGAGCCTCCCAATTACCGGATTCAGTCAGCGTGCGTGCCAAGGAGACATACAATGCCGGATGGATGAGCTGCAAAGGGCGCCAGGCATATCGGCCATCCTTATTGTTCAGAATTGGATGGTTTACGTTCTCATAGTCGCGCGATTTGTGATGCTGCAAGGAATGTAGATTCTCGTTTCCGAGTACACTATCGACACTCGCCAGCAAACTATCGAAATGGAAATATGGGGGCAGATCAATGCGACAATAGCTCTCTTGCTCAAGTAGGAAGGCAGTTGCTTCGCTGGAAGTCAGTTCGAGTATCGATCGCGATGCTGGAACGTCCACTTTTGTATCTGTATCTGAGGTACTCATTCCGCATTGCCTCGTCGTTTGATCGTCAGTTCAGCCGGCATCTGTCTCATGAACGGCTCCGCATCCCCCACCCGCACCTCACCCGAGATCAGCTTCGGCAGCAGCGCGTCGCGCAGCATGGCGAGCGTGCGAGACTGGACGGTCTGATGCCAAGTCCTTTCGATGAGCGGTCCGATCACACCATTGGCTGCATCCAATAGCTTTGGCGGTGGCAGGACAACCTTGGCGTCCGACAGATGATGCCGCTGAATATG
This sequence comes from Chloroflexota bacterium, assembly GCA_012514315.1. Classification (GTDB taxonomy): domain Bacteria; phylum Chloroflexota; class Anaerolineae; order B4-G1; family B4-G1; genus JAAZAN01. Next base: position 960 of record JAAZAN010000347.1, on the reverse strand, counting down.
CCCCATTGTCGTCGCTTTGCCAGCGGCGATATGTCTGAAGTCTCCAAGGTGCTGGTGAAGCCACATGTAGCAAAACCAAGTCGGGTATTCGACCGAAGTGACTTTGAAGAGGTGTTGGTTGAGAGCCCCAGGACCACCCGCCCATATCACGCACTCCAGCGAACCGGACCAAGAGAATAGAAGATCCCCGTCTTGGACAATGTAATCGGGTTCAAGTTCAGCGCTTGCAACATCGGCGCCGTCGGTGTTACCGGCGCGCAGTTGTGCGATCTTGATAACGGGCAATGACCGATTATCCTTCGGTGGGTACTTCTGTAAGGCAAGCCCATTCAAGAAACGTGCGATCTCGTCGAGGCCTTTTGTCCGCCACCCCCTCGGCACCTCGCCCAACTCCGACTCCTCGAACCCATCCGGGAACAGATCCTCAATCTCGGCCGGCAGCCCCGTATCCCGCCCCTCCATCTTCGCGCGCACCGGGTCGAAATCGACGAACCACGACTTGAACAGCGTGCGAGCCATCTCCTCCAGGGTCGCGTTCATGCGCCGGTTGAGCTCGATCTTGTCGTCCAACGTGCCGAGGATGTGGGCGATGGCGCGCTGTTCAGGGAGGGGTGGGACCGAAGCCGGAATTCGGCCAAGTATGTCCTGGTTCAACAACGGCTGACCGGAACCCGCCCGCCAGTTATTTAGATGGAGTGTGACAAGTAAGTAGAACAAGAACTGCGAATCATTGTTTTCAAGGGCTGTCGCGCGAATAGCGTTGTCAGTCACCCAACACCGCTGATCACTGAGGTATAGCGATCCACAATAGCTACCGACTCGACCGATCACGATCGTGCCTCTATCGGCATTGGCTTCATCGGCGTATCCGATGATCCCGTTGGATCCGTAAACTGGGAACTGCAGGTCATCAGCACGATCAGGACTTGAACGGCCGTTCGCAAACGTAAGCAGCTTGCC
>JAAZAN010000346.1 GCA_012514315.1 Chloroflexota bacterium | reverse complement strand
GATTCTCTGCTCCTGGCTGACACCGGGGAGTCTGTCTATCACCTCCTGATTCTGCTGTCACTGGAGGCGGTAGTGCTGATGGCCCTGATGCAGTGGAGCACGATACGCAATCTGGAGCACCGGCAGATTCTTGCGGCCTACATAGTGTTGGCCCTCGTCCGTGCTGTAATGCTGGCGGCTGTTTGGGTTCCTCCTCTAGCCTCTGTTGCTCCGGTGATCAGCGCCCTGGAACCCGCCAGTCTGGCTTTGCTCGTATGGGCGACGATCTGCCTGATCCAGAACGAGGCGACGAGGAGGTTGCCGCTGCTTGTTGGCCTGTTGGTGGCGATCTTGATCTGCACGGCTGTCCTTCTTCCGGGCTGGGACCGCGCCTTGATGAATCAGCCTGGGCTGCGATATCGTGTCTACTGGCAGCAATCCTTTTGGTACGCGCTATGTGTTGTGGTGGCACTTATTCCTTTACCTATTGCGCTGAGGCAGCCACGGTCAGGTACGCGAACGCGTTTCGCTGTGGCATTCACGGCGCTCTCGGTTGGCTTTCTGTTACTGTTTGTGAGCTCACTGATGCTTGTCCGAGGTGGTCGTCCAGATTACAACGATGGGGAGAGCGCACTGATTCTTGTTGCCCTGGGATATGCATCCATCATCGCCGGGTATCTAGTGTTGGTTGTCAATGCATACTGTGGCGTCGTGCACGGAATGTGGGAGTTACGGGCCGAGCTGCAGGGCATGAGCGAGGAAGCATTGCACCACACGCAGGAGCTCTCGTTCTTGGTGGAGACCACTCAGGCGATTGGAAGTTCATTGGATCTGGATACGATTCTCCACAGAGTAGTTGAAGGCGCTGCCCTCGCGCTTGGTGCTGATCGTGGTGCCGTCTTGCTGATCGACGCGGATTCTCCTCACTGGGCGCAGGTGGCCGCTCACTATGCGCTGCTCAAGCAGAAGAACAACATAGAACGCCCGATGGTTGCCCTGGTGGAGCATCCCCCGCTTGACCAGGCCATCGAGAGTGGTCAGCAGTTGATTATCAACAGTCGTGTTGAAGCATTACCTTTAGAGCCGATCTATACATTGCTCGGAAGTTCACGTGTTGGTCCTGTGATCGTGCAGCCGCTACGCCGACAGAGCCGAGCGCTGGGCGTTCTGATTGTGGGCAATGACTATAGCCAACAGACGTTTGGGGCAGACCAGGCTCGTCTATGCCAGAGCATCGCGGTCCAGGCTGCTGCTGCTATCGACAATGCGCGACTCTATCGTGATCTCGCTGCCCAGACGCGCCAGCTTGCGGAGCTTCTGCAAGCACAGAAAGAGAGCGGCCGTGAGCAGACCGCGATCCTGGAAAGCATCGCCGAGGGCATCATTGCTAGTGATCCGGATGGTCGTGTGAAGATAGCCAACGTTGCTGCGGAGAAGATACTGGGAGTGCCGCGCTCTCGCATGCTCGGCCTCCTGCTAGATCGGCTGATGAGCCAGGTCTCTCCTAGATCCGATGCTGATTGGAGGTCTGTTGCCCACTCGCAGATGTCCCTTCAGACAGTTCTTAGATTGCAGAACAAGATCGTGTACATCCACTCAGCCCCGGTACTCACCGCAAGTGGGGAGTACCGGGGGACTGTCGCTGTGCTACGTGACATAACCAAGGAGACCGAAGCGGAACGGGCTAAGAGTGATTTCATCACGGTAGCTTCACATGAGCTCCGCACACCGCTCACCACGATCCGGGGATACGCGGAGGCATTGAGCAGTGGTATGGCGGGACAGGTAAGCGATACCCAGTACCATTTCCTGCGCATTATACGCGACAGTGCTCTGCGCATGGCCAACCTTACCGAAAACCTTATCGCCGTCTCCGAGATCGAGAAGGACTTCTTAAGACTGGATTACGAGGAGACCGATCTACATCTTCTCATTGGCGATGTGGTTGTCTCCTTTCAGAGCCAGCTTGAGGACCGTCAGATAGAGATCAGACTCGATCTGGATGCGACGCTGCCGATGCTGATCGCTGATCGAGCTCGTATTCGACAGATTCTGGACAACTTGGTGAGCAACGCGATCAAGTTCACTTATCCTGGCGGGCGGATAACTATCGGGGCCTGTGCGTTACACGAGGCCAGTGATGCCGGGCCTTCCCAATGCGCCATCTCAGTAGCAGACACGGGTATAGGTATTATGCCTGAAGAGCAGGCACGGATATGGGAACGGTTCTATCGCCCTTCGAACCCGTTGGCAGAGGAGTCCGGTGGGCTTGGAATGGGTCTGTCCATTGTCAGGTCTCTGACCGAGGCCCACGGTGGACGAGTATGGGTCGAAAGCAGGCCGGGGGTAGGCAGTACGTTCACAGTTCTGCTGCCAATCAGACCAACTGAGCACGCGGACGGCTAGCGATTGGCGTATGTCTGTTTGGAGCTTCGCTATCCCATCTGCTCCTTGCATGATATAATCGCGGACAAGCGATCGGCCCAGAGCGCAAGGATCATGGTGATACTGCACGACTTCGCTCAACTCATAGCAGTTCCCCCGGGTGACTTGATCTACTATCTGGTCACTGTTTTCGCGATCCAGCTCATCCTCGGAATAGCGGTCGGCCATTGGGTTCGCCATCGGGAAGACCCTGGTGCTGGTCGATTGCTGATTCTCGCGTCGGCATTCACGTTGGCGCGATTACTGCTTGTCTTCGTCGCTGGACTGGATCGGGCCGGAGTTCTCTCAGCCAATACTGTGATTCCCCCAGTAGAACGTTTCCTTAGCTTCGTCTTGGTGCCGGTCACCCTGTGGGCTCTCCTCCCGGTTTCTGAGTCATATTACCGATTGAGTATTCTGGCGCTTCTGTTGATCATCCTGGCTGCCTTGTTGGCCTACGCAGCGTCGGCGACTCTCTGGCTGAGGCATTATGCCGAGGGTGTGGCCTTTGGCGGGGATTGGCAGGCGCTGGTATGGGCTGCTGCCACAGCAGTGGCTGTCGCGGTGGCGTTTGTCACGAATCTGGTCTGGCGCAGCAATGAATGGAGCGCTACGGCGTGCCTGTTAACTCTTTGGTTCGTAGGTCATTGCCTGCAATTGGTTCTGCCCGATCCCGCCCTGCACCATCCTGCCTGGGTAAGACTAGCCGATCTGGCCGGATTGCCGTTGCTTGCTAACATCGTGTACAGGACTGCGTTGCGTGCATCGCTGGTCAGCGAGCAAGTCGACCACGAATCCCCACCTTTCTTAGAGCTGATCCATCAGCTTGTGACAGACCACGGCCGGAACGGCGTGCCGAGTTCGGTAGCTGCGACTATCGCGCGAGTGGCGCGGGTTGACGTCGTGGCGGTTGGTCTGAGGAAATCCGCCGCGGATGAGGTGGTGTCCATCGTTGCTCTCTATCCAGTCGGAAATTCCCAGATGGAGGAGGATAGGATGGCCCTTTCCCCTGAGGATTTCCCTATCGTGCAAGCCGCGGTTCGTACAGGACAGCCGCAAGCTGTGCGACGGCCGCGGCAAGACCCTAACACTCTGGCGTTGCTTGAGCGTCTGGGCATTGCAGGGGACGGCCCTCTGTTAGTGCAACCGCTGAGCGCACGGGGAGAGGCAGTGGGGTTTCTGGTGGCAGCCAACCCTTCCTCACAGAAGCCTCTGGAATACGATTCACAGCATAGCTTGTCGGTCATCGCTGACTTGCTGGCACTCAGTCTGTGCGATCAACGATTGTCCCGGGAGTCTCTGGAAGG
>JAAZAN010000345.1 GCA_012514315.1 Chloroflexota bacterium | reverse complement strand
GAGGGTTGAAAGAATGCCCCGCGCTCCAATCATGCACTGGAAAACCGGCATCGCGGACGCGTACTTCACTTCCGTCAAACTGCCCCAAAGCCTCTATCAGGAATCCCTCATCACGCAGGCGTTGCATCAGTGGCAGCGCGAAAAGCTCAAGAGACAGCATGCGTGCTGAGAGTTGGAGTACTCGCATGCGTCGAGATACTACTCCTTTTTGCTGTAGTAATTATAGTAGTAATAATAGTAGTACGAGCCACCCATCGGACGTACCTGGTTCGCGCAGACACCGATGATCTGGGTGCCTATCTCTCGCAGATTCTGTACTGTCTGTCGAACAGCCATCCGGCGGGCCTGTTTGCCGACTACGAATAGCGTGCAATCTGTCTTGTGTGCAACGACGGTCGCATCTGCGATGAAGCCTGCGGGCGGAGTGTCCCAGATCACATAGCTGGCCATCCCCGCCAATTGGGTGATGACTTCCTGACCATGCGCACTGGCCAGTAGATCGACTGGCGATGGGGGCAACGGCCCGGAGGTAAGCACACGCAGATTCTTAATCTCAGTCTCCTGGATGACTTGTTCGGGGGTTACATCGCCAATGAGCAGATTGGACAACCCACTTTCCCTGGTAACATCGAACAGTGTGTGCAAGCGCGGACGGTGAAGGTCTGCATCGACCAACAACACGGTTTCACCGGCGTGAGCAAGGGCTGCAGCGAGGTTCGCGGCAATGAGGCTCTTGCCTTCAGACCGCCCTGCGCTTGTGACTGTCATACTGGTGATGTGGGAGCGGGCCATCTCAATGCGTACTGTCGATGCAAGCATACGCATCGCATTGGCGAAGGCCGTACGCGCCGCTCCGTGCTCCCCACCAACTTGTAGCTCTACCTGCGATGCTTTATCAATATCGGGCAGCACACCCACCAGTCGAGTATCCAGGAGATCGCGTATCTCGTCCGGGTCGGCGAAGGTGTCGTCTACTTGATCCATGACGACGGCTGCCAACGCGGCCAGGAGCAGCGCCAATGCAAAACCTATTCCGAGAATGGCCTGGTACTGCGGCGAAACGGGTGTTCTGGGCAGGTCCGCTTCTCGCACGAGCTGCACCGGCGATACCGCCGTGGCGCGCTTGAGTTCGAGGTCATAGAGCTGTGACAGCAAGGTGGCGTGCACCGTCTGCAGCCCCTCGGCTTTACGCATGAGTTCGTTATACTCGATGCTGCCTGCCGGGGTCATCTCCGCGAGTGCTCTCTGCTCTCCAAGTTGCTTCTCCAGAGCAGCGTGTGTGGCCCGCAACGCATCCAGTCTGCCGTACAAATCGATCAGAGAATCCTGGGCCTTCTGGTAGACAGGGTTTGCCTGTGTGGTGACCGAGGCACGCGTCATCTCTGAACGCTGTTCAAGCTGGCCCTCGAGTTCAGCTACCTGGCTGCGTAGTGCCCGCACCTCCGGGCTGTCTTCGTAGTAGGATTGAAGCTTCTTCTGCAATTCCACATGAAGCTGTGAAAGCTGTTGCTCAATAGCAGCCGCTCGATAAGAAGGCTCCTGCTGTACCTCCTCGATCTCTCGCGGCTCTTCCGCCAGTCGACTTCGAGTGCGATCTATCTGCGCCTGAACTGCCTCGATCTCTACGCGGCTCGTGGCAATCTGAGCCATCAGGTCACTGATGCGAACCGAGCCCTGATCAGACGCAATGTTGATGCCCGAGCCCAAATACTCCTGCTCGAGGTCAGCCATCTGCTGCTCGAGATCACGAAGATCGTTCTGGACCCCAGCAATCTGCTTCTCGAGGTAGTCGATGCCCGAGACAGTCGACGTGATCGTCCGGTCCCGTGCATCATCCTGATAAGCCTTCGCCCAGACATTACATATTGTCTGCGTCTCCTCGGGTTTCGGACCGCGATAGTTCAGAGAGATCAGATTCGCCGATGCACCCGGGACCTTGCCGACATTCATACTGCCAAGCATGGAGTGCGCCGGTTCATCCAGCTCAAGTTCCTGCTGCACGATTTC
>JAAZAN010000344.1 GCA_012514315.1 Chloroflexota bacterium | reverse complement strand
TCGTTGCTTCCCAAGCAGGCGCACAGTGTGTGCGGCCGTGGTCCACTGGAGCAGATGCTGGTGTGTGACGTAGACGCGTACTAGCGTCGTGAGGACTGCATCGAGCATCAGGATGGCCTCGTACGGGAGAAACACGAGTGAAAGCAGCCAGCGCAACAAACTGTGGTACACTGATTCGTGCAATGGGTGTGCGCGCCGATGGATAGTTGCAGCGGCGAGATCCAAGAGCGCGGTCACCAGGTGTGCTCCAGAGGCCAGGAGGGCGCCGAAGGTCCATATTCCGGGATGCCCTGGAAGCCATAGCCAGCCAGCGACCAGCAGGGCGAGAAGCGCAGGCGTCTGTAAACTCCGTCGCAGATTGTCCAGCACCTTCCACCGGTCGATGAGCGAGAGTTTGTTGGCGATACGTCGCCCGTCCTTGCCGGGTACACGGGAGAACAGCCACGGCAGTAGCTGCCAGTCCCCTCGGACCCAACGGTGCAGGCGGTGTGAATAGCTCAGATAGTCGGGCGGATATGACTCGTACAGAACGATGTCGGTAACGAGTGCTGCACGTCCGTGCAGGCCCTCGAACAGATCGTGGCTGAGCAAAGCGTTTTCCGGCACCCGCCCGTTGAGACAGCGATCGAACGCCTCAACGTCGTATATTCCCTTTCCAGCGTAGATGCCTTCGCCAACCATATCCTGATAGACATCAGAGACAGCTCTAGAATACAGATCGATGGCGCTATCGGTGGCGTAGATGCGGGCGAAAGTTGAGGCGGATGCACTCGATGGAGTGATTCCCATGCGCGGTTGGAGGACCGTGTAACCGGCGTCAACTTCGCCCGTTCTCGGATCCAGGACGGCCTGGTTCAGTGGGTGTGCAAGAGCCCCAATCAGCCTGCGAGCTGTTCCGCCGGGAAGCCGGGTGTCTGCATCGAGCGTGATCACGTAGCGGGTTGGGGTCGCCAACCCGACATCTCCAACCATGAGCGTGTATGACGTCTCCTCGCCCCGCAACAACCGAGCGAGTTCCTCCAGCTTGCCTCGTTTGCGTTCCCATCCCATCCAGGCGCCCTCATTCTCATTCCACGCACGCGTTCGATGACAGAGAATGAATGGGGAGGATCCATCCGCCTCTGCGTACTTTTCGTTCAGAGCCTTGATGCCTGTTGCAGCGCGGTCGATGATATCGGCGTCCTCAGGCATATCTTGGACGGGCGCATCGGCCACGTCAGTGAGCAGCGCGAATCTGATTTGAGGATCTTGGTTGCTGATGTAATGCTGCTCGAGACGTCGGAGCGTCGCATCGACATCGTCTACCGAGCCGAAGATAACAGGAATTGCTACCATTGTGCGGTACTCGGGTGCAACGGCCCGACTGAAGTCCATCTTAGGAAGCGCCACCGGAGGCACGATTCGCATAACGAGCCAATTGATCCAGGCGACGATGGCTATACTCGCCGGGATGCAGGCGAGGAGTGCAGTGGCGCCGATCTGCAGCCATGATCCACCTGCGCAGTGCACGCAGTAGGCGGCGACGAACGCTGCGCTGAGCGAGGTGCCCGCTATCACCGCGGGGTAGGCCCACGCAGCGTGACGCTTCATCCAGCGCCGAATATGTTCATCCCGGGGGATTCGACAGCCCAGCTCGGCCTCGACTATGAGTCTTCCCGCATCCATCAGGTAGTACCCGACATGAGCCTGGCGAGGCGCCTGAACAATTCCATCGCTCGACGAACCTGACGAGGTTAACGCAGCTTCAGCTAATTGGACAATTCGTTCTGCAACCTCGTATTCTGGTTTCCCGGAATGTCGAGCAATAGTCTCCACTGCGCGACGATAGCGGTCTCGCGTGTCTGCGTCCATTGTCGAATACGCGTTCAATGGGTCCTGCCGCAACGTCAGCTCAACTTGGCTCACACTTTCCAGGAAGACGGTCCAAGGCTGAGTATCCAATGTGCGCAGCGAACTGATCGCGCTGCCAACCAGGGACTCTGGGTTCACCGACTCCGTTAGGCGGTTCAGGACCGGGTCTGTGGAGAGGTTCTCTGGAATCGGGATACCAAGAAGGTTGCCGAGCACTCGGGCCAACAGGCAGAGTGCGCCAAAGCGAAGCATCGTGGGTAATGCCCACAGTTCTCCAAGCGTGAGCGACGAAGTCTCCTGATAGGTCTCTACGAAACGGGTAATGTGGTCAATGGCAACGGCAGCGTGACAATGCTCCACGAGCGCCAAAGCAATCGCCTCGACGCGTGTCACGGGGGCGCCGGATGAAGCCTGCAGACGAGGCAGGCGTCGGAGGTATCCTACAGGCATGGCCTCCTGAATCTGCCGGATCGCCCGTTGCACAAGGAAGAAGTTGTCCTGCAGCCACTCACTGGCTGACGGCATATCATGGGCCAATTCTGCCGAGCTTTGCAGGCGACTGTGCGCCTCCTGCAAGACGTCTGCGACCGCCTGAAGACGCGGCGCTATAGACCCAGGTCTGGGGCGATCAGAAACCTGAGTGTGCGACCTGGCCAGCTTCGAGGCTGCGGATTCCAGGGAGTCTAGCTCCTCAACGCTCCCCGATTCTGTTGGAGGGTCTGATGCTTCTGATGGCTGAAGTGATTCTTCGATTGTTAGTGAGTGGATATCCAATGAGGTCTCAGGCATACTTCAGTGTCCCTTGGATTGTATGATGGCCTCGGCGGCCGGGCTCGTGATCTCCATTGACGAATCAACATCGTGCACGATGAGCAATGGAGTGGTGCCGTAGGGCCAACGCGCTGCCCGCGTGCAGCCATGTGCACATAACACAACAACATCGGCGTGTTGGTCCTGAGTGAGACCGTGCAGTGAGCCAGCCACATCGTCACTGACGATAACACGTGTCTCTACGTAGCTGGACATATGCGTTGCAAGATGGTGCACGTAGCGTTCTCCCTCATCGCGGCTCATCTCCACAAGACGGTGCTCCAGGTCGAGCTGCTGCTGTGTCTTGCTAGCGCGGTGAGGCAAGGCAACGTGGGGTATCACGTGGGCGAGCACCACTCGGGCGCCTAGTGTCGTGGCCAGCGAGTTCAGCATCGGCAGGACGCACTCGGCTCGCCGTGAGCCATCCACAGGGGCAAGGATAGTCCGGTACAATGCCGGACGATTCCTTGGCGCAGGCGGTTTGTGTGCCCGCACGAGGAGCGTTGGGACACGTGTTCCCAGAATGACCTTCTGAACCACCCCGCTGATGCTCCACGGGCCGAGTCCGCTATGGCCGTGCGTGCTGAGGATCAATAGGCCGACGTCTGACTGCGCGATGTACTCTGCGATCCCTTCAGCTGCCTTGCCCTCGACAAGCACCGCGCTGACTCGCAGGTGGAGATGGGTGAGATGTGCGGCGACCTGATCCAAATACTGCTTTGCCTCAGCCATCTGTAGATGCCAGCGTAGGGGAGCTAGCGCAAAGTCGAGCCCACCCTGGCGCGAGCGTTCGACCACTCGTAGCAGCGTTACCCGCGCGGCACCAAAGACCTTGGCAACAGTCAGAACGTGTCGCAGGACGCACTCTGCGAGGGGAGAACCATCGAGGGGAACCATTATATGTTGAATCACGACTGTCTTCCCTCCATCAGCTCTGTGGAGAGACGCTTCCACGCCTCCCACGAAGCGCGCGAACAGCGACAACCGATATTACTCAGTGCTGCTTCGGTCGCTCGGCTGCTCGCACAGACACCGTGGTGGCAGTATCTGGAGGGGCGACATCTTGGACGATCAACAGCGGAGTCGTCCCGAAAGCGATGAAGTTCAGGGCGACACTCCCAAACGGCCATCGAGAGGCGCCGGTGTGTCCGTGGGCGCTGAGGACGACAAGATCGGCTTCAGTCTGCTCGGCGTATGTGTGAAGTGCGTAAGCTACGTCCTCATCCAGCAGAACACGCGTTTCCACATTGCCGGAGAAGTGCTGTGTCAGATGCCTAAGATAGTCAGCTGCGTCTTCGCGAGTGGATTCCATCAGGCGATCGAGTACTGATCTCTCCGACTCAGTCAGCGGCAGCCTGCCGGGTGTCTTTGGCTGGCCAACAACGCTTGTAAGAAGAAGCGTGCTGTCGTGAGCCTCGGCGAGCGTGGCGGCGTACGGAAGGGCAAGCTCCGCACGCCGGGAGCCGTCGATGGGAACCAGGATACGGTCGTACCGCAAGTCGACCAAGTCCACTGGATTTGATCGATAGGCGCGAACGATCAGTGTAGGTGTGTACGCGTGGAACACAACCTTCTGTACCACGCTGCTAATGTTCCATTCGCTGAGGCCACTGGCGCCATGACTGCTCATCACGAGAAGTACATCGCCTTGCTCCCCGGTGAAACCGAGGATTCGCTCGGCAGCATCGCCCTCGTCAAGCTCACTCGAGACCTCCAGGCCGAGGTCCGTCAGTCTCTTGGCAGTCTGACCGAGGTAGGCAGCCGCCTCGGCCTTTCGGAGTTGCCACCGGAACGGAGCCGCAGCTCGCCGTATGCCCTCCTGAACAGGAGGGACGACGACACGCAGAAGCACGATTGGTGCGCCGAACGCACGGGCAAACGCCACAGCGTGAGGAAGGGAACACTCAGCCAGAGCAGAGCCATCCAGAGGGATGATCACCTGACGGAACATCAGCGGGTTGACCTCCACTGTCCGGTTCCTGTCTTCTGTGCTGGAACGTCTATTATCTTCATATCCGGATTATACCTATTGCGCGGGGCGGCGCAAGTGAGGCAAAGGTGGCCAGGTGTGGTATAATGCCCAGAGTTGCCACCGTCGATTGTCATGGCTGTAGGTTCTCACGGAATGACCACCGAGTTCTCGCCTCAACGAACTGTCCGCTGGGATCAGCGGGGCCCGATACGCTGGATTCTGTCGCACGCCCTGCCGCACAAGGCCCCGGTCTTGGGAATCCTGGTGGGCGCACTGGGTAATGCTGCCCTCGCAGGGCTGGGCCCTCTCATGGTGGGCCAGGCCTTCGATGCCGTGATCGCCAGTCCGCCAGATCTGCGCACATTGGCCATATCGGCCATCGTCGTTGCGGGTTCGCAACTCCTGCGAGGCGGTCTATTCCAGTTGATGCGGAACTTCTGTAGCGAGCTTATTGGACAACGTGTAGAGCGCGATGTTCGGGATGAGTTGTATGCCAGCCTGCTGGGGAAGAGCATGTCATTTCACGACTCACAGCCAGCCGGAGACGTGCTGGCCCGAGCGACCAACGACGTGCGCGAGATCAACCTGATGTTTAACCCAGGGCTGAACCTGGTTATCGGATCGCTCAACTTCCTGTTTGTTCCTGTGTATACTTCGCCCACAATCCATCCTCAGCTAGTGATCATCCCTCTCGTCTATCTGGGGCTGTATGGGTTCCTCGTGAGGTCGTTCCTGCGACAGCTTGCGCCCAAAGCGGAGGTCGTGCGGCAGAGTTTCGGCGCTATGAATGCGACGTTGTCCGAGGCGATTGAGGGGATTGAGACGGTGAAGGGAGCCGTGCGGGAGCAATTCGAGAGCGGGCGATTCTCCGAGAGGGCAGCGGCGTGGCGCGATGCATACGTCCGCCAGGCAGATGTCGAGGCACGGTTCATCCCTCTCCTTATGCTGGGACTCCTGCAGACCTCAGGCCTTTTGCACAGCCTGCTCCTCTTCCGGGCGGGGATAATTCCGGTTGGTGCGGTGATATCCTACAATGGACTTCTCCTATTGTTCGGCTTCCCGACTTTCGCGACGCAGTTTGCCTATGCGCGTGTGTCGTCTGGAATCGCCAGTGCACGGCGAATCCTCCAGCTCATCACTGCCCAGACCGAGCTGGATCAGAATACCGATGGGTATGCCGAGAAGATGCATGGGGAAGTCCGGCTTGAAGGTGTATGCTTCCGCTACGATAGATTGAATGGGGCGTGTCAACCGGGGGAGCACGCTGTTGCATTGGAGGACATCTCTTTCTCAATCGCGTCCGGCCAGACCGTTGCGATCGTCGGTCAGACCGGATCGGGCAAGAGCACCATTTCGAAGTTGATCAACCGGACATACGATGTGAACGCAGGGAAGGTCCTGATCGATGGCATCGATGTGAGGGAGTGGGATCTTGCAGCCCTGCGACGTCAGATATCTGTGATTGAGCAGGACATCTTCCTCTTCTCACGCACCATTGCGGAGAACATCGCCTTTGGCCGTCCTGGCGCAACGATGGCAGAGGTGGAGGCAGCGGCGCGAGCAGCTCAGGCGCACGAGTTCATCAGTGGCCTGGCCGATGGCTACGATACAGTCATCGGCGAACGTGGGGCGACACTGTCGGGTGGGCAACGCCAGCGTCTAGCCTTAGCGCGAGCCTTCCTGACCGATCCGGCCATTCTCGTGCTCGATGATTCCACGAGCGCGATCGATAGTGCGACTGAGGATCGTATTCAGAAAGCGATTGAGGCTGCGGCGCGCGACCGGACGACGTTCTTGATCACGCATCGACTGTCGCAGATTCGATGGGCTGACCTCATCATTGTCTTGCGGTCAGGACGTCTGGAGGCGATTGGCAACCACGAGCAGTTGATGGCGAGTTCACCAGCGTATCGACGAATTTTCGCGCAGTACGAGGACTAGGGGGCGCGCGTCTTGGGTGCTTTCGGAGGACTTCAGGCAGAGGCATACGATAGACAGTACAGCGATCAAGAACTGCTGCTCCGAATCGCGCGATACTTCGTTCCGTATCGTGCGAAGGTCGTGTTGCTCGGTATACTGATTGCCGCGATCGCGCTGGCCGGCGCTGCGCAACCGATCATTGTCTCCCGTGTACTTGATGCGCTCGTTGCGTCGGATCGAATAGGGATCGTCGTAGGGGCCGTGACGGCCGTGTTGTGCATTGGCGTCTTCAACTGGGGCGGTAACTGGGTGCGACGGGCGACTACTGCGCGCGTAATAGCCGACGTCGTGACGGCGTTGCGGGAGGCGGCCTTCAATGCAAGCGTGGGACACGACCTGTCCTTCTTCGATGAGTTCCATACCGGTAGGATCATCAGCCGTATCACATCGGATACCGAGGAGTTCGCACAGGTTGCGCAATTGGTGACCGATGTGTTGAGCCAGGTTCTCCAGATGGTGGTTCTCATGATCGTGCTAGTCATGGTTTCGTGGCAACTGACGCTCCTCGTGCTGGTGTTCCTGCCACTGGTGGTGACGATGGCGTTGGCCTTCCGGCGGGTTGCCCGGCGTGTGACACGAGCGGGCTTTCAGGTGCTGGCAGAGGTCAACGCCGCGATACAGGAGGCGGTCGCGGGAATTGCTGTGGCCAAGAACTTCCGCCAGGAAGAGGCCATCTATCGTCAGTTCAGGGATGTCAACGATCAGTCGTATCGCGTGAACCTGCGCCGGGGCTTCACGCTAGGCACGCTATTTCCCATGTTGAATGGCATCTCGGGGCTGGGTACAGCGTTTCTGGTGTACTGGGGTGGGCTAACGGCTTCGAACGGACGGATTTCGGTCGGAGACTGGTATCTGTTCGTATTGAGTGTGGAACGATTCTGGTTTCCGCTCATCAACATCGCGGCGTTCTGGAGCCAGTTCCAGAGCGGCTTGTCGGCTGCTGAGCGAGTCTTTGCGCTCATTGATGCTGAACCGACCGTGCACCAGATCGGGCGAGAACCCGTAGAACGGCTGCGAGGCGAGATCACCTTTGATCAAGTCACGTTCGGATACACCGCCGATGAACGAGTGCTAGAGGCCTTCTCGCTGAATATCAGGGCGGGCGAAAGTGTCGCGCTGGTGGGGCACACCGGCGCAGGCAAGAGCAGCATCGCCCGGCTGATTGCGCGCTTCTACGAATTCCAGGGCGGTCAGATCCTCGTTGATGGACACGATATCCGCAGAATGGATCTGGACGACTACCGCCGGCAACTGGGCATCGTCTCGCAGGCGCCATTCCTGTTCTCTGGGACTGTTGCGGATAACATTCGGTATGCACGTCCAGACCTCGACGAGGGTGCAGTCATGGAGATGGCGCGGAGGATCGGCGATGGTGAGTGGCTGGAGACCCTGCCAGAAGGTCTCTCAACCGATGTAGGCGAGCGAGGCGAGTGGCTCTCAATGGGCCAGCGACAACTTATTGCGCTGATGCGTGTGCTCGTCCAAGAACCCGCGATCTTCATCCTGGATGAAGCAACGGCGAGTATTGACCCATTCACAGAGGTGCAGATTCAGTTGGCGACCGATCTGATCCTCCGCAAGAGTACGTCCATTCTGATCGCGCATCGACTCTCAACAGTACGATCAGCGGATCGGATCATTGTGATGGGAGATGGAAAGATCGTTGAAGAGGGGACACACGGTGAACTGGTGGCGGTGGGAGGACACTATGCCGACCTGTATGAGACCTACTTTCGTCACCAGTCGCCGGAGTATCGTCCGCCAACGGTGCAGAAGGGGAGTGAGGGCTGACCTGAGACGGTGAGGTCAACCTATACTACTGGGGCGGGCGATGCTGGGCCTGGCTGGACATCTATCCATATCGTGCTGTGTGGGTGGCGCGAACGGGCTGTTGCGGGATGCAGATGATCCGGGCGTGGTTGTTTGTGGCGTGGAGGCGGCCAAGTGAGCGAAAGGACAGAAAACCTGAACCTGGATCTGCAGTATCTGCAGGCGGAGTTGGCGCGCATCGACATCCGTATTCAGTGCGAGGTGCGCAAGTGGCAGCTGGCCGGGCAGGACCCGGGCGATGGATTTCGCGGGCTGTATCTCAACGACGAACAGGTTAACGCGCTACTGTCTCGTCCCCTCGGGACCACCTGGGGGCAGATGGTCACCCTCGATGCCGAGGAAGAGAGCCTGCACGATGAGATGGAAGGACGGGCGAGGGCGCTGGCCGAGGCTATCGTGGAGACGGCGAAAGAGGGTGGGGAAGTCCCGCGACTACGCAGGTTGACGGCCGCGTTCGGCTTGAGCCGGTTTGAGCTGGACGTTCTTCTGATCTGTCTGGCTCCACACCTGGATCTGCGGTACGAGCACCTCTATGGGTACTTGCAGGACGACGTGACCCGCAGATACGCCACAGTCAGCCTGATTCTGGGTCTCCTGTGCCAGCCCGGAGCGGATCGCCTCCGGGCGTTGGCCAGCCTGGGTGACAACGGACCGCTATTCCGTGGACGCCTCCTGAACGCAGTTCCCGGTCCACCAGGCGAGCGTCGCTCTGTGCTGAGTCGCTCGCTCGATGTCAGTACCGCTGTGGCAACCTGGCTGCTAGGCTCGTATTGTCCCGACAGTGCTCTTGCCCCGTACGTGCGGTTGGTGGAGGTCCACGACGACCATGAGGCGTGCGTGCTGGTTGGAGACACGTGGGAGGATGTCGCCAAGGCCGCCGATTCAGATGCCCTGCTCATCTTCTGGGGATCAGACTTGACGGCTCAGGAGGCTGCTGCTGCGCTGGTCGCCCAGAGAGCGAGGCGATCGTTGTTACGCCTCGATATGCGAGGTGTCGTTAGCCAGGATGAGAGTGTTCAGGATGTCCTGCAACTTGCCCTTCGTGACGCGCGCCTGATCTCTAGTGTTCTCCTTGTCGTGGGTTGGGATGCAGTTCTCTCGGATGGGGCGGCTCCTGCTTCGCTCCTACGTGAGCTGTGCGCTCACCCGCACCTGACCGTGATCAGCAGCGAGAGCATGTGGCGTGCTCAAGGAATCAGCCGTACGCGCGACATGAGATGGCTGGAGTTCCCGATGCCGGAGTACGGTTCACGGTTGCGGCTATGGCAGTACTACCTGGGCAAGTCGGTCGACGACGAAACGCTCGAACTGGCCGACCTTGCGGGTCAGTTTGCGCTCACAAGCAGTCAGATTCGAGACGCTGTAGCGACGGCTCGTGACCTGGCCTCGCAGCGAGGAGAGGCCCTCGATCGGCAGGACCTGTTCGCGGCGGCTCGATCGCACTCGAATCCCCGGCTGTCGGGACTGGCGCGTAGGATCACGCCGCGGTTCATCTGGTCAGATATCGTCCTGCCTCAGGATCAGCTTGAGATCCTGCGCGAAATCGTGCAGACGGTACGGCATCGTCCCAAGGTGCTCGGAGAATGGGGCGTCGGACGGAAGCTGGCGTCGAGTCACGGGATAACGGTGCTCTTTGCCGGTCCGCCTGGCACCGGAAAGACGATGGCGGCTGAGGTTCTGGCGAATGAGCTCGACCTTGAGCTGTACAAGATCGATCTATCCACTGTTGTGAGCAAGTACATTGGCGAGACAGAGAAGAACCTTGAACAGATCTTCCGGGAGGCGCAGAGCAGCAACGCGATTCTGTTCTTTGATGAGGCGGACGCGATTTTCGGCAAACGCTCGGAAGTGAAGGACGCTCACGATCGATATGCAAACATCGAGATCAGCT
>JAAZAN010000050.1 GCA_012514315.1 Chloroflexota bacterium | reverse complement strand
TACGTGACCAGATTCAGGATCCAGCGCGATCGCCGAATCGACCGCCCAGCCGAAACGGGCTCTTCTGACATCAATGCCTGATGAGTCAAGGTCTCAGCCATAGAAGACCGTCCTCTCGCCGTATTTCCAGTTCAACAAGGTAACCACGAAGACGCAGAGAAATAGCACCCAGGCCAACGCTGACGCATATCCCATCTTGAGATAGTCGAAGGCTGTCCTATAGATATAGAAGATGAGCGTGGTTGTCGCTCCGCCGGGTCCGCCTCGCGTCAGATTGTAGGCCATCTCAAAACCCGCCTGAAACGCAGTGATCAATGACGTCATCACGATGAACCAGGTCGTCGGACTGATGAGGGGCCAGGTGATATGTCGAAAGAGCCTCCGACCACTGGCGCCATCAATCATCGCGGCCTCGTAGTAATGATCAGGGACATTCTGAAGGGCCGCAAGGAAGAGGATCATATTCACTCCGCCAACCGACGCCCAGATGCCCACGAGCATCATGGCCGGTTTCGCCCAAGCCATATCGCCCAGCCAGTTGGGCGTCGGAAAGCTGAGCGAGCCCAGGATGATATTGACCAGCCCACTGTCATAGTTGTAGAGCGTCTTCCACAGCAATGCGATGGCTACCCCTGAGCAGACGTTGGGCATAAACGCGAACGTTCGAAACACCAAACGCCCCTTCAGACTCCGATTGAGAGCACTGGCAACGAGAAGCGCACCAGCCCACTCAAACGGGAGGGCAAGCATCAGGAACAACGTGTTGCCCAAGTACTGGCGGAAGTAGTGATCCTGGAAGATCGCCCTGTAGTTCTGAAAGCCTATGAAGACCGGAGGATTCAGCAACGTCCATTTGGTGAGACTGGTGTAGACGGAGAATACTATCGGGCCCAGCACAAATACCAGGAAGATCACGGCATTTGGCAGGATAAACAGATAGGCTCCGCCCCAGTCCCTTAGTCGGCGCATGGCGTTGAGTCGCATTGTCACCTCGGTTGTCGCCGCTTATCGGCTATTCGCGCCGGCAACCCTGGGGCGTCCAAAGATGCCCCAGGGTTGGAGTTGCCGGGCTGACACACCTGTCACGTTAGGCGTCTTCCGCAAGAAGTTGGTCAATCAAAGGACAAAGCCTCTCGTGGGCTTCAGAGGCCGACGTGTGCCCATTGAGCACTTGATCCCACTCTGGGAAGCAGTAGCCCATCGCTTCTTCGAACGTACGGTGATTGTAGTATGGACGCAGGTCCTTCCCATCGACCATGTCGACCAGCGCACGCATGTTCTTGGGAGGAAGGTCAGCCCTCAGGTAGTCATCAGAGAGCGCAACATCCTTCAGACACGGTACTGCGTAGCCCTGCTCACGCGCCCAGATTGGTTGGTAGCCAGTGTACAGCCATTCCAGGAAACTCCAAGAGGCCTCCAGATGACGTGTGGCGGCGCCAATGGACTGAGTGTGCATGCCGAGCTTCGGGTGCTGTTCCTCGATCGGTATCGAGCTCAGCAGCGTGGTGGGGAACAGATCCCAATTGTCGTCCTGCATGTTCATCCGGTTGGGGACCACCTGAGAGCCCCACATCAACTGCATCGCAGCCCTCTTCTGATAGAATTCGGTTCCATCCTCGGTCACTGCGCCCGTGCTATTCCAATTGGCGCCCCATTCCATGGCCGCAATGGCCTCGGGTTCGGTCAAGGCGCACCTGGTAGGCGCCCAATCATCGTCGGTCATCTTGCCACCCAGCCAGCTGATGAGCCACTCGGTGTTCGTATAGCTGTACTTCATGTTGCCCAGATAGCCAGCATCAACGAACGCCTGGGCTGCATCAAGCATACCCTCGGGGCCCCACGATTCGTTGGGGTACTCATACCCGACCTCATCGAATATGTCTGTGTTGTAGTAGAGCGCCATCACCGAGATTGCGAAAGGCAACGAGAACCTGCCGGCGCCATATTCAACAAAGCGGAACACACCTGGCCAGTACTTTGACTCGTCGCCGATGTCGCTCGTCTCGAGAAACGGCGTCAGGTCAACCAGAAGGCCCTCATGAGTCCACGCTGCCAACCAGAGTGAGTTCGTGTGGATCACATCGAGCGGTGTACCAGCAGCCGCCATCGTGACGATCTTGGCGTGATACTCTCCATAGGCGGCGCCAATCACCTGAACAGAGATGTTTGGATGGGTCTCGTTGAACGACTCCTCCACCATTCTGCTGACCAGCTCCTGCTCCGGCAGCGGACGCCACGTAGTATACATGATCTCGACGTCCTCAGCAGGTCCTGGCGTCGCGGTGACGACCCTCTCGACCTCGACCTCTTTCTCAACCTCAACCACGCTCTCGACCTGCACCTCTACGGTCTCCCGGACGACCTGTGGCGCGGCGGGACTGCAGCCGGCCAGCGCCGTACCGGCGGCCGCTCCACCCAGTGCATACAGAAATTCCCGACGTGTCAATCGCTTACCGCTCATTCCTCATTCCTCCGTAGTTGCTACTCATACGATTGGACGACAACAGAGCTTGCAGCATCAGCCTCTCAAGGGCATCAGACCAGACGGCGCCTCCTCGCCTGGACCAGACCGGGTTGACAACCCCGCACAGCCCGCTATATTTACCGTATTGTCCCGTGTCCGATCAGGGTGCGCTCTTGCCGTTTCTGCTTCCACAGAATACCCGACTTGGCTCCGCCTGTCTACGCCGAATTGTGCCAATGTGAGACACCTTTGAGACACGCCGGGACCCAAAGGTACACGCTGTGAAACGAGACTCCATAGACGAAGACTTGCAGGTCCCATCGGAAGAGTACTGTGAGCAGGTCAAAGAAGCGCTCGAGCACCTCTACGATCTCGCCTACCTCCAGAGCCTTTCTCTCGGCCGAGGGCGCGTCCCCAGAGAGAGCATCCAGCCCACCGGGATAGGGCGCGCCCTACACCGAGACCTGATCGCGGCGATAGAGACCTTGAACCCTGGCCCTGAACCAAACATCGGGTCGGCCAGTGCACGCCCGTACCACTTCCTCGTGATGCACTTCATTGAAGGGGAGACCGTGCATGCTAGCGCCAACAGGGTCGGGGTCTCCCGGAGGCAGGCGCACCGCGATCTCCGGCTCGGTATCGAGCGGGTGGCCCAGGTGCTGCTGGCGCAACAGACGACGCGGTCTCAGGAGACCCTCAACGAGGCAGATCCATCGACGATCCAGGCCGAGATGGCACAGCTTCAGAGCCAGCCTGAGATCATCAATCTCAGAGAGCTCTTGAACCGCGCAGTCGAGACCGTCGCCCTGCTCGCAGCACAACAGGACGTGGATATTTGCCTCGACGCCCCGATCGACCCGCCCACTGTCGCCGCCGATCCGGTCATCGCGGAGCAGGTGCTCGTTGACATTCTGAGCCGTGCAGTCGGCCAGGCACACCCGGGCACATTCCGCATCGAATTGACGCCCGGTCGAAACCGTCCCACAATACAGGTACGTTACTTTCCAGACACGAGCCTCTCCGATGCCCCGTTCATCACGCCGGTACTGACACAGCTCGTAGAACGGCTGGGTTGGGAATGCGCCGTACGAGACTACGCCGAGGGAGAGCGGGAAGCTGTGCTCAGGTTGAGCATCAGTCGAGTGACCGTCCTGGTCGTAGACGACAACAGGGGGCTGATTGAGCTGCTCCAGCGTTACCTGGGCGACTGCGGCGTGCACATCATCGCGGCCGCGTCCGGCGAGGAGGGGTTGGCGCTTGCCAGAGAGAACGAGCCTGACGCCATCGTGTTGGACGTGATGATGCCCGGCATGCACGGATGGGAAGTGCTCCAACGATTGCGGAATCACCCGACCACCGCCGGGACTCCGGTCATCATCTGTTCGGTCTTCAACAATCCGAGTCTGGCCTATTCGTTGGGAGCTTCCGCCCTCGTCCCGAAACCGGTCTCCCGGCATGCTATCTTGAAGACGCTGCAGGAGCTGGACATCCTATCACCGGAGATCTAGTCTGGTCGAAGGGAATCAGACCCGATCCTCTCCGCGCAGTTCCACTGGTGCGAACCGTTCATCGTACTGCGGCGAGAGCACGCCCATAATGGCCTCCAGAGAACGAACGATCTCCATGGGCTGGAATGCATCAGCACGACGGATGACCATTCGACCCCCGCGTCGCTTCAGCGCCATCTCGGCCACGTTTGTGGCTGAGAGGAGCACAACCGGCACATCCGACAGTCTCAAGTCCTGGCACATCTGCTCCAGAACCTCAAACCCATCCACCTCCGGCATGATCAGATCCAGCAGCACCAGGTCAGGTCTACGCAGCCGCATCTCTGCCAGACCACTGCGCCCATCGTATGCCTGGCGCAGCAGATAGTCTCGGCCACTGGCCTGCAGCATGCGCTCCACCAACCGGCAGAATCCTCGGTCATCATCGACGATGAGGATGCTGCGGACGTTCTCGATGCTGTCTATGGCGGCCAGTAACCCCTCCGCAGTCACGGGCTTGTTGAGAGATCCTGCGACAGCGAGATCGTGCCGAACCCACGCCTGACTGGGCAGTGAACAACTGACGAAAGGCAGCGATCGGACAACGCCCTCCAGATCACATTCACGGCCCAGCACTTCATCGTGGCCGGGAGGCAAGTTGCATACGACCAGATCAGGATGGTGCAACAGGATTCCGTCGGCGAGGCCGTGGACTTCGCGGATCTGCACGATGGAGGCCTCCGCCAGGTGACGCTCCAGGACAGAGCCAACGACTGGGTCGGGATCCACCACCATCACCACCTTGCGCTCGATCGGTCCGGCTTTGTCCCGCGTCGCTTCTCTGGCAAGATGCGCCAGACGGATGCTCTCACCGGGAATCGGGATGGTGAACGAGAAGAGTGAACCAACGCCCTCCTGGCTCTCAACCCAGATACGCCCTCCGTGAGCTTCGACGAAACGCCGGCAGATCGCCAGGCCCAGCCCTGCTCCCTTAGCCTTTCCGCTGATGGAGCGATCCACCTGGTAGAACTCGTCAAAGACCCGGGCCGCCTGGTCCGAGGCCATGCCGATCCCGGTATCGCGCACGCTGATACAGACCTCATCATCTCTCCGAACGGCCTCAACGCGGACAGACCCGGCATCCGTATGCCGCTGAGCATTGTTCAGAAGATTCAGGAGCACCTGGCGAATGCGAGTGGGGTCGATACTCAATTCAGGCAGGCCGTCTTCGACGGACACTTCAAGGCGCACCGGACGCCCTCGGAAGAAGTCGGCGACGATCGCGGCCGATTCCTCAACCAGCGGTCCTATGGCCGTTGTCTCGATCGCCAACGTGAACTCGCTCATGTCAATGCGAGATAGATCGAGCACATCATCGATCATCTCAAGAAGATGACGGCTGTTCTGGTAGACTTGATAGACGTCCTGACGCAATGACGGCGGCCATTCCATCAGGCCGTACACGTCCGACGAGAGATACATCATCTCACTGAACCCAAGAATCAGGTTGAGCGGAGTCCGCAGCTCGTGGCTGATGTTAGCGGCAAAGCGCTCCTTCAAGAGCCTCGCCTCCTCGGCTTCCCTGCGTGCTGAGATCAGTTCGCGCTGGGTGCGGCGCAGGATCCAGTTTGTCTTGTCCAGCGATCTGAGCGCACGCCCGAGATCCCCTTGTGTATCTCGGGCGACCTCCAAGAGCCGATCGGCGCGCTGTTGCGAAGTCCACGCCCAGTCCAGGGCAGTGTACAGCGTTCGAATAAACAACCGCGCCAAGGCAACATCCAGAACCAGCGCCACTATGAACTCCCCCAACGGGTAGCCGCGGCCGAGGGCTGAGTTCAGGCCGACCACCGCAGCCGCCAGGACAGCGGCTACAGCAAACTCACTCCCGGAAACCAACATTGCACTGACGAGGACCACGACGAGGCCAACGAACGGAAACCACGTTGGTGCAAATTGCCACATCGCCATCAAGTAGGCGAGTGCAAGTACCCCGACCAGCAGATGACGGGCCAGCCCGGGGCGCTGTGGCGCGCGAACACGCGCCTCTCTCGCCAGCAGGACCAGAAGCAGGAACTGGAGAAAGATGGGAATGGGAAAAGGATCCCAGGACAAGGTCCACCACATCAGAATCACGCTGCCTGCCATGACGCCGAGCGCCAGTGTGCTGGCGAGCTGGCCACGCAACTCCTCGAGATTCTGTTTGGAGCCAAATTCGGCAACCGCCATCTACGTATCCCCCTCCCGAAGCATG
>JAAZAN010000343.1 GCA_012514315.1 Chloroflexota bacterium | reverse complement strand
CTCTTGCGCACGCACGCTAACATCTCCTGAAACTTCAAGCCCCTCACAGTACAGCCCTTTCCCTTGTCCCAGCCTTCCTTGCTTCCCCAGTGAGCCCCTCTATTCTATGCCATGTCGCCATATTGAGAATTGCTGCTCGTGACCGGGTGGACTTGCATTTTGTATCAAGGTATGGTATACATGGAGTAGCCCTGCTGTGTTCGTGATTGCCGTACAGGTTTTGAGCCAACACCTAACAAAATGGGGACCATTTTTCCGGGCGTGATGCGATAGCCTTCGGGCAAGGCAGAGCGACTGGATAGGTACCCACCTGCGAAAGCAGGTTCAAAACGCACCGGCACGCGGCATGGCGGGGTGTGCACTAATAATTTCCGTCTCTATCGAGCGCCGCCATGCAGTAAGTGGTGGCGCTTGATCTGTGTAATCCTCTTGACTTGCCTGTCTCTTTGTGTTATCCTCTTGCATATCCATCCGGGAGAGGTACAACGTGTTGCGGGAACGAGTCTCCGATACTATCTACGTCTTCACCAGTGAGTTGTACGCGCAAGTCACGGCGGGAGTGATCGTGACCGACGAGGGCGTGGTGATCGTGGATACGTTGCCTTATCCCTCCGAATCCCGTGAGCTGGCAAGCTTTGTGTCGCGAGTTCGGCCTGGGAATTCGAAGTACATTGTCCTGACTCACTACCATGCCGATCATGTGTATGGTGCGGGTTTCTTTCCCGATGCTCGTCTTGTGTCGCACACATTGTGCCGGGAGCTGTTGGCCAGGTACGGACAGGAGTCGCTCGATCGAGTCAAGGAAGAGGATCCTGAGTTGGCGGATGTGTCGATTCGGCTTCCCGATATCACGTTCAGCGATGGCGAGATGGGTCTGCAATTAGGGGGGCGAGTTGTCAGGCTGATCCATGCCCCCGGGCATACTCGAGATTCGGTGATGATCTACGTGGAGGACGATCGCGTTCTGTTCGCGTCCGACGTGGTGATGCCCGTGCCTTCGATTGCCGATGGGGACACAGAGGCGTTCAAGTCATCCCTGCGTGCGTTGGCTGGATTGCCGATTGAGAACCTCGTTCAGGGACATGGCGAGGTGATCCTGCGCGGTGAAGTTGACGAGGTGATCGCGGCCAGTCTGAATTACCTTGAAGCGATTGAGGCCAAGACGCGCGCTGTTATCGAGGGTGGAAAGGGTCGGAAGGCGCTCCATCGTATCACCATCGAGTCCTGTGGACTGTCGCGGATTCCCCTCAACGGACTGGTTCAGTACATTCACCAGGCGAATGTCAACGCACTCTATGACCATCTCTCTAGAGCTTGACAACACCCCCGTCCTGTGGGATAATGTCTCCACAATAGTAAAGGCGATGATGGAGACGAGTACGCGCGGGATTCCGGTATAGAGAGTCCGGCAATGGTGGAAGCTGGACACGGTAGACGCGCCGAAAATCCCTCCGGAGCTGCTGACCGAACGGCTGATCGGTGTGAATGGCGCCTAGTAGGATCAGACGGTAAGGCCTCCGTTAACGGGACACGGCGATGATGGTCGCCGGTTGAGTGGCTCCATCTTGGATGGGGAAGAAGGGTGGTACCGCGGGATTTTGGCTCCCGTCCCTTATGGGACGGGAGCTTGCTTTATCACGGTGTTGAGGTGAGACACGTCGGAGGGCTCAGTTGCCCGGCGACTGTATTGGAAGATCATTCATCAATCTCTACGACCCAGTCCCAGTAGTCGGGTCGTTCCTGCAATTGAATTTCGTCCAGCGCTTCCAGAAGCATCTGAGCGCGGGGTCCAGCTTCACCATCGCCGATGGGGTGGTCCTGGCCTCTGTAGTTAACAACAGTGATCGGACTCAGCACTGCTGCGGTGCCAGTGTAGAAAGCCTCAACCGCTTCGTTCAGTATTTCGTCGATAGAGACGCGTCGTTCCGCGACGGGCCAGTGGAAGACTTCGCGGGCGACGGTGAGAATTGAGTCGCGTGTGATACCGGGGAGGATCGATCCCAACGCCGGGGTGACCACAGTGCCGTCGTGCAAGATGGCGAAGAAGTTGGCGCCGCTCAATTCCTCGATGTACCGATCTTCGCGGGCGTCGCAGTACAAGGCATCCGCACAGTCCAGGGACTTGGCCATCTTCTGGGGTAGTAGTGATGCAGCGTAGTTGCCGGCCACCTTGGCCGCGCCAGTCCCGTAAGGGGCAGCCCGGTGGGCCGTGGACAGGACGATGACACGGTTGCCGCCCATATAAGTGCCAACCGGGCTGGCGAACACGCAGAATGTGTACTCCTGGGCGGGCCGAACGCCCAACGCGGGCCCGGACCCAACCAGGAGAGGTCGAATGTAGAGGCTGCCTTTTCGATACCGAGGAATCCAACGGGCATTGGCTCTGACGACTGCCGTCACGGCCTGGAGGAAATCCTGGACAGGCGGGGCCTCCATCATCAGGCGCGACGAGGATGCGCGCATACGACGAGCGTTGTCGATGGGGCGGAATAGGACCGCCTTGTCGTTGCGAGTCCGGCGGGCTTTGAGGCCTTCGAACACTGCCTGCCCGTAATGGAGGACGTTAGCGCCTGGGGATAGCTCCAGGGTGGCGCCCTGATGGGCGTAGAGCTGGCCTGGTTGCCAGCTTGACTCGGGTGTCCATTTGGTCACCCACAGGGCATCCAGTTCTTTGTAGTCGAAGCCAGGGCTCTCATCCCAATCCGTCGCTTGAGACGGGCGCGGTGACTGTTCCGTGAAAGGCTGAAGCATTGGATCGCCTCCATACTCAAGGATAATGAACCTATTTTAGGGAAAAGAGGGATAATGTCAAAGGCTTCACCACAAGGAGGAGACATGTTTCAACCAATTCCTTCCAAGCTGGATTTCGTCGCTCAAGAGCACTGCGTATTGGACCACTGGCGTGAGATCGACGCGTTCAAGAAGCTGGCCTCGATGCGCCAGGGCGGTCCTAAGTGGTCGTTCATCGATGGCCCGATTACTGCAAACAACCCGATGGGCGTGCATCACGGCTGGGGGCGAACGTACAAGGACCTTTACAACCGGTACAAGTCCATGCGTGGTTTCTGGCTGCGGTATCAGAACGGCTTCGACTGCCAGGGTCTCTGGGTTGAGGTGGAGGTCGAGAAGCAGCTTGGCTTCCAGTCTAAGCGAGACATTGAGGACTATGGCATCGCCCGTTTTGTGCGCCGGTGCAAGGAACGTGTGCTGCGATACGCGGCGTTTCAGACCGAGCAGTCGACTCGCCTGGGATACTGGATGGACTGGAACGATCCCGATCTGTTACGTACGCTTGCCGACAGATTGGCAGAGAATCCAGGAGAGGTTATCACG
>JAAZAN010000342.1 GCA_012514315.1 Chloroflexota bacterium | reverse complement strand
TTCCGTGTGCCCCTGATCGCCTTCATTAACAAAATGGATAAGGTGGGCGCTGATTTCGTCCACTCGATTGACACGATACGGACACGTCTGGGGGCAAACCCGGTCGCGATTCAGTGGCCCGTTGGTTCGGAGTCGGCTTTCTCCGGTGTCATCGATGTCCTGGGGATGCGGGTTGTTTCGTGGGCCGAGGATCAGCTGCTCGATGGGGTTGTCCCCACGTTCGACGAGTTGGCGCCGGAGCTGCAGCGAAGGGTTCTTGAGGTACGTGAGCAGACCGTGGAGCAGATTATCGAGACGGATGATGGTCTGATGCTGCTTTACCTGGATGGGGCCGATATTCCCCTTGCGCAGTTGAGACAGGCATTGCGGCACGCGACGCTCAAGGGGCAATTGACTCCGGTTCTGTGTGGCTCATCCTTGCGCAACAAAGGGGTGAAGGCGCTCCTGGATGCGGTGGTTGACTATCTGCCTTCGCCGCTGGAGGTGCCGCCAGTGGAAGGGGTGAATCCCTTCACTGATAAGATAGAACAGCGGAGCGTGGATCGCAACGAGCCGTTCGCTGGGTTGGTCTTTAAGATTGCGAGTGATCCCTATGTCGGCCGGCTTGCGTTCTTCCGAGTCTACTCGGGCTCTGTCAAAGTGGGCACGAGGGTTACCAATGCGAGCAAGGATCGGAAGGAGCGCGTGACCAAGTTGCTCCGGATGTTTGCCGATCATCGCGAGGAGCTCGATCATCTGAGTGCTGGCGATATCGGGGCGACCGTGGGGCTCAAGTTCACATTCACTGGGGATACGCTCTGTAGTGTGGATGCCCCGATCGTTCTGGAGTCGATCACTTTTCCCGAGCCGGTGATCTGGGTGGCGATTGAGCCGGAGACGGCTGCTGACCAGGACCGATTGTCGGAAGGGTTGCAGCGACTGGCTGAGGAGGACCCTACATTCGTCGTCCGGATTGACGAGAACACCGGGCAGACATTGATCTCCGGAATGGGAGAGCTACATCTGGAGATCCTTGTGGATCGCTTGACGCGTGAGTTCGGCGTTCGCGGACGGGTCAGCCGCCCGCAGGTGAGTTACCGGGAGACGATCACCAGGTCTGCCAAGGGAGAGGGGTTGTTCGATCGGCAGACAGGCGGGCGGATGCAGTTTGGGCACGTCTGGCTGGAGATTGAGCCACTAGGCAGCGATGAGGCGGTCGTCTTCGATGTGGATCCGGCAGTTCGTGAGCGGTTACCTGCGGCTTTTGTCGAGGGCATTGAGCGCGGATGCCAGGAGGCCATGGAGAGCGGTATTTTGGGTGGTTACCGTGTCGTGGGTGTCAGGGTGCGCTTGACGAACGCGGAGATGGACGCAGAGACGTCGACAGATCTGGCGTTCAAGGTGGCCGGGACGTTGGCCATCAACCAGGCGCTGGAGAAGGCGGCGCCGGTGCTGCTCGAGCCAGTGATGGATGTTGAGGTGATTGTGCCGGAGGCAAGCACCGGAGATGTGATGGGCGATCTGAATGCGCGCTCGGCTGAGATTCGGGAGATCACATCTCGGGCGGATGGGTTGCAGACGATACGAGCTCACACGCCGCTGGTGAAGATGTTTGGATATGCGACGAGTATCCGGAGCCTTACGCAAGGCCGAGGGACTTTTACGATGGAGTTTGATCACTACGCACAGTTGGATGAACACCGGATGGACGCCGTCCTCTATGGCGGTGGTTGGTAGAACAAGAAGATTTTGATCATCCGAAAGGAGCGGAAAAATGGCTAAGGAGAAGTTTGACCGTACAAAGCCACATGTCAATGTGGGAACGATCGGGCACATTGACCATGGTAAGACAACCTTGACAGCAGCGATCACGAAGACGTTGGCCCTTAAAGGGTGGGCTGAGTCGAAGGCGTACGATGAGGTCGCGAAAGCTGACGCCAAGATGTTCAGGCGTGATGCGACCAAGATCCTGACTGTGGCGATCGCGCACGTCGAGTATGAGACGGAAAACCGTCACTATGCTCACATCGATTGTCCTGGTCACCGCGACTATATCAAGAACATGATCACCGGTGCTGCACAGATGGACGGCGCGATTCTGGTTGTTTCGGCGGCGGATGGCCCGATGCCGCAGACCCGTGAGCACGTGCTGTTGGCCAGGCAGGTGAATGTTCCAGCCATCGTTGTCTTCTTGAACAAGGTTGACTTGATGGACGATCCAGAGCTGTTGGAGCTGGTCGAGCTGGAGTTGCGCGAGCTGCTTGACGCGCACGGATTCCCGGGCGACGAGACCCCCATCGTGCACGGCAGTGCTCTGGGCGCCCTGGCTAGTGAGAGCGCAGACCCCGATGCGCCAGAGTACCAGTGTATTTGGGAGCTGATGCGAGTCGTAGATGAGTACATCCCGACGCCTCAGCGTGAGGAGGACCTCCCCTTCCTGATGCCCGTGGAGGATGTGTTCTCGATCAAGGGGCGTGGTACGGTTGTTACGGGGCGTGTAACACGCGGCAGTCTGCTGCCTATGACTGAGGTTGAGATTGTCGGTCTGGCAGAGAAGCCGACCAAGACTGTTGTGACATCTATGGAGATGTTCCACAAGATTCTCGACAAGGTTGTGGCAGGTGACAACGCGGGGTTGCTATTGCGCGGCGTCGATCGGAATGGCGTACAGCGCGGTCAGGTCATTGCGGCTCCTGGTACGATCAAGCCTCATCGTCGGTTCATGAGTGAGGTTGTCGTGTTGACACGGGAGGAAGGTGGGCGTCACAAGGCGTTCTTCAATGGCTATCGTCCGCAGTTCTACACGGGCACGATGGATGTGACTGGTGAGATCACGTTGCCCGAAGGCGTGGAAATGGTCATGCCCGGCGACAATGTCAACCTGGAGATTTCGCTCATCGATCCAGTCGCCATTGAGGAAGGTTTCCGTTTTGCCATCCGTGAGGGCGGTCTGACCGTTGGCGCTGGCGTGATCACAAAGGTACTGGAGTAGGTGGCAACGTATGGCCAAGCAGAGAATCCGCATTCGGTTGAAGGCTTATGATCACCGTGTGCTCGACGAGTCAGCCAAGCGCATCGTCGAGACGGCTGAGCGCACGGGAGCTACTGTTGTAGGGCCGGTGCCTCTGCCGACCAAACTGGAACGGTTCACTGTCCGGCGCTCGACATTCATTGACAAGGATTCGCATGAGCACTTTGAGATCCGTACTCATAAGCGGCTTATCGATGTTGTCGAGCCTGACAATAAGACGATCGATTCACTGATGCGGCTCAATCTGCCGGCCGGTGTCGATATCGAGATCAAGCTATAGCTGAGCGCAGAGGTTGGATAGGCGAGGAGGACATCGAGCTGGCTCGCGTTCTCCTCTTGTAGTCTGGTCGATTTGGGGATGATGAAGTTCAGTCCAGGCTGGCAGTCCCCCGGAGGGTGTTGAGGTGAAGGTAATACTGGGCAAGAAAGTTGGCATGACACAGATCTTCAACGAGCATGGGGATGCGGTTCCTGTGACCGTTGTTGAGACTGGGCCGTGCTACGTAACGGATGTCAGAACGACCGAGCACGACGGATACGATGCGATTCAGCTCGGGTTCGAGGAAGTTGTTCCCCGACGCCTCAGTCGTGGTGAGAGGGGGCACCTATCTCGGAATGGTTTGCCTAGCCTGCGCTATCTTCGTGAGTTTCGTGTGCGGTCTCGGGATCTCGAGGACGTAACGGTGGGGCAGCGTGTGTTGGCTGATGTGTTTGATGTCGGCGACCGGGTTGATGTGATTGGAATCTCCAAGGGACGTGGCTTCGCAGGAGTTATGAAGCGTCACGGTTTTGGAGGTGGCCCGATGACACATGGTCAGTCTGATCGTCAACGCGCCCCGGGTTCGGCCGCGGCGGGCGCCAGCCCGGGCCGTGTCTGGAAGGGCAAGCGAATGCCTGGACGGATGGGAGGCGAGCGTGTTTCGGCTCAGAATCTTCGAGTCGAGCTGGTGGATCCGGAAAGAAACTTGCTGGCAGTGCTTGGCAGCGTGCCCGGCGCCAAGGGTGGGCTGGTTTTGATCAAGCAGGCACGCAAGTCCGGCGAGTTGGCGAAGCAGCGAGGCCAGTAAGCCTGGTGAGGAGAGCAATGGTGGTTCCGATGTACAACATAGAGGGACAGAAGGTCGGCGAGGTCGAACTCCGACCGGAGATCTTCGAGGTCCCCATCAATGTTCCTTTGATGCATCAGGCATTGGTGTACCAGTTGGCGAGCGCGCGTGCAGGGACTCACAAGGTCAAGACGCGTGGCGAGAACAATCGTACCAAGGCCAAGTGGTACCGGCAGAAGGGTACCGGGCGGGCTCGTCACGGCAGTCGCAATGCCAACATATTCGTTGGCGGAGGTATTGCACACGGCCCCGTGCCGCGCGACTATAGCAAGAAGATGCCACGGAAGATGCGACGTGCAGCGCTTCGGTCTGCTTTGTCAGTGAAGCGGGGTGATGAGCATCTGGTGCTTCTGGATGCCTTGGGGATGGAGACTCCCAAGACGAAGGATGTCACCGAGATGCTGCGAAATCTGGGCCTGGATGGCAGTGTGCTGATTCTGCTCTCTGAGGGTGATGAGGTCATTCAACGGGCTGCTCGGAATCTGCCTAATGTCAAGGTGCTGCGTGCCAACTACATCAATATCAAAGATCTGCTCCGGTACGATCAGGTGTTGATGCCGATGGATGCGCTTCGGACCGTGGAAAGTATGCTGGGGTAGATGTGTGATGAATTCCTATAAGATACTCATCCGGCCAATTGATACCGAGAAGACGCGCTTTATGGCTGAGCAAGGGCAGTATACGTTCCAGGTTGCCCGTAGTGCGAACAAGATTCAGGTCAAGCGTGCGGTCGAGGATGTCTTCGGGGTGACGGTTACGTCGGTGAACATGATCAACGTGCCCGCAAAGGTGGGCAGACGGATCGGGCGACGTCGCGTCGCGAGGAGTGCGCCGTGGAAGAAGGCCGTGGTTACCCTCGCCGAAGGCAAGCAGATAGACGTGTTTGAGGGAGCGTAGTATGGCGATCAAGGTTTATAAGCCGACCTCACCTGGCCGACGAGATATGACTGGCCTGACATTTGACGAGATCACGCGCGCGAAGCCTGAGCGGGGCCTGGTTAGTTCACTGAATAAGAAGGCGGGTCGCAACGCGTATGGCCGGATCACGGTGCGACATCGCGGTGGCGGTCACAAGCGGCAGTATCGCTCGATTGATTTCAAGCGCAATAAAGTCAACATTCCGGCTCGCGTCGAGAGCGTCGAGTATGATCCAAATCGTTCTGCACGTATTGCTCTCCTGGTCTATGCCGATGGCGAACGTCGGTACATTATTGCGCCGCTGGGACTGAGGGTTGGCGACACAGTGATGAACGGTGAGAATGCGGAGATTCGTCCGGGAAATGCCTTGCCACTGACGAGGATTCCACTGGGCACGACGGTTCACAATATCGAACTGTCGCCGGGACGTGGCGGACAACTAGCGCGCTCTGCGGGTACGTCGGCGCAGGTGTTGGCCAAAGAGGGAGCGATGGTAACCCTGCGGCTTCCCAGTGGCGAAATGCGTCTGGTGCGTCAGGAATGCATGGCCACAGTCGGGCAAGTGGGCAATGTCGATCACGGGAATGTCAAACTGGGCAAGGCAGGACGCAGGCGTTGGATGGGTTGGCGTCCCGCAGTGCGTGGGTCCGCGATGAACCCGAATGATCATCCCCACGGTGGTGGTGAGGGTCGATCGCCTATCGGTATGTCGAGCCCCAAGTCACCTTGGGGGCAGAAGACGCTGGGCAAGAAGACCCGTCGCAATAAGGCAACCGACAAGTATATCGTGCGCCGACGTGGCAAGCGGCGCCGCTAGTCTGGTGTAGTGGAATAATTGGGAGGCGAATGATGTCTCGATCGCCATTGAAGAGACCGATACCGTACGTGGATCCGAAGCTTCTGCGCAAGGTCGAGCAGATGAATCAGAGCGGTGAACGCCGGGTGATACGCACCTGGTCGCGGTCCTCCACGATCTTTCCTCACATGATCGGACACACGATTGCGGTTCACGATGGTCGTCGTCACGTGCCGATTCACATTGAGGAAGATATGGTTGGGCACAAGTTGGGCGAGTTCGTACCAACGCGCACCTTCCGGGGCCATGTTCAGAGAGAGAAGAAGACCGCGGTCCGAGGGGGTAGGTAGACGTGGAGATACATGCACGAGTGAAGCACGTGCCTATGTCCGCGCGCAAGGTGCGTCGCGTTGTGGATTTGGTGAGGGGCAAGGATGCTGAGGAAGCCCTTGAGGTTCTTCAATTCTCACCTCACGCTGCTGCGATGCCGGTATCTAAGCTCATTCGCTCGGCCGTTGCCAATGCGGAGGAGAACTTCGGGGTGCCCGTGGAAGAACTGTACGTGGCGCGCATCGCGGTAGACGAAGGCCCGGGTGTGATGCCAGGCAAAGGATGGCGTCGGCGTTTTGGGGGGCGTGGTCGTTGGCGTCCCATCCGCAAGCGCTCTTCGCACATATCCGTGATCTTGGAAGAGAGAGAAACGGGCTAAGTCAGTGCCTTAAGGAGGAATGATTTGGGTCGCAAGGTTCATCCCTACGGTTTTCGGCTGGGAATTATTCGGGATTGGAAAGCGCGTTGGTACGCTGAAGGTCAGGAATACGCCACATTGTTGAACGAGGATCGTGAGATCCGCGAGCACATTAGGCAAACCCTCGGCCATGCTGGTATCTCGCGAGTTGAGATCGAACGCTTCCCCAATCAGGTTTCGGTCGTGATCCATACTGCAAGGCCAGGTATTGTTATTGGGCGTAAGGGCGCGGCGGTCAAGGATCTGCGTAGGGACCTGGAGGCGCTGACTGGCAAGCGGGTTGCTGTAGACGTGCAGGAGGTTGCCCAGCCTGAGATGGATGCCAGGTTGGTTGCCGAGAACGTCATTTCACAATTGGAGCGGCGGATTTCCCATGGCCGTGCTATGAAGCGGGCGATTCAGTCTGCGATGCGGTCTGGGGCGCTTGGAGTGAAGGTCATGTGTAGCGGGCGGCTCCACGGTGCGGAGATGGCTCGTTTGGAGTGGCAGCGTGAGGGGCGAGTGCCCCTGCACACTTTGCGCGCTGACATTGACTACGCCCAGGATGAGGCCAGTACGGCGTACGGTCGCATCGGGGTGAAGGTATGGATTTATAAGGGCGATATACTGCCCGAGGCAAGAGAACAGCAGAAGGAACCCATCGCTGCATAGGCGGATAAGGGGCCTGGACTTTCGGGATAGGGAGCAAGACTTATGCTAATGCCAAAGCGGGTGAAATACCGCAAGCAGATGCGCGGTCGTATGAAAGGGAAAGCCACTCGCGGGACAGAGGTTGCATTCGGCGACTTTGGGTTGCAGGCCCTGGAACCGGCTTGGATTACTGCGCGGCAGATCGAAGCGGCGCGCCGTACGATTGTGCGGTACGTGCGCCGTCGTGGAAAGTACTGGATTCGTATCTTCCCCGATAAGCCAGTAACAGCGAAACCGGCCGAGACGCGTATGGGCAAGGGCAAGGGCGCGGTAGATCATTGGGTGGCTGTAGTTAAGCCGGGTCGCGTGATTCTTGAGCTGGGCGGAATACCCGAGGAATCGGCGCGTGAGGCAATGCGCCTGGCGGCTCACAAACTGCCCATCAAATGCCAGTTTGTCAAACGCGATGATGTTGTTGCTGGAGAAGGATAGTATGCGGGCACGTGAGATGAGAACCTGGACGACGGACGAGTTGAAGTCGCGTCTTGATGATGGTTATCGAGAGCTGTTCACATTGCGGCGCGAGTGGGCCCTTGGACGTCTGGAGGATAGTAACCGTCTGCGCGCCTTGAGGCGGGATATCGCCCGTCTGCACACGATCATTCGTGAGCGTGAGTTGAGTGCCGCTCTGGGCGAGGGAGGCGAGAGATGACGATAGAACAGCGAAAGCGGCTAACGGGTGAGGTCGTAAGTGACAAGATGGACAAGACGGTTGTGGTGCGCGTCGACCGGCTGGTGCGTCATCCTCAGTATGGTAAGGTGCTGCGCCGCTCAAAGAAATATAAGGCCCACGATGAGCAGAATGCCTGCCGGGTTGGTGATGTGGTGTCTATCGTCGAGTCGCGCCCGTTGAGCCGTGAGAAGCGATGGATGGTTGACGAGATCATCAGAAGCGACAGAATCGCGGAGGCAATGGAGGACAAGCGATGATCCAGCAGGAGAGTCGTTTGCGGGTGGCGGATAACACTGGAGCGCGGGAGATCCTCGTGATCCAGGTGACGGGAGGATCCAGACGTCGGTATGGCAGTGTGGGCGACATCGTCGTAGGGACGGTGAAGCAGGCTACGCCGTCTTCTGCGATTAAGAAGGGACAGATTGTCCGCGCAGTGATTGTTCGAACTGCGAAGGAGTATCGACGTCCGGACGGTTCGACGATTCGCTTCGATGACAATGCGGCAGTGATACTGGATGGCACGAATCAGAACCCTCAGGGCACGCGGATATTCGGGCCTGTAGCGCGCGAGTTGCGTGAGAAGGGTTTCATGCGAATCGTATCGCTCGCGTCTGAGGTACTGTAGGACGTGGTGGGGGGCAGTAAGGTGGCCAATAAGATCAGGCAAGGTGATACAGTAGAGGTGATCTCCGGCAATGACCGGGGTGTTCGGGACACTGTGCAGCGTGTCTTGGGGAAAGAGGGCCGAGTGGTTGTGGCCAGTGTTAACGTGGTGAAGAAGCATCAACGGGCGGTCCGCGCGGGTCGTGCACAGGTTCAGCCCGGTGTGATTAGTTTCGAGGCGCCGATTGATATCTCGAACGTGATGCTGGTCTGTCCACGTTGCAGCGAGCGGACGCGCGTGGGGTTTATCCTGCAAGATGATGGACGCAAAGTGCGTGTCTGTAAGAAGTGCAACGAGGTCATTGACTAGGGATCTGTGTGACGTAGGAAGGCAAACTGATGCAGCGCTTGCATGAATACTACTTGAATGAAATCCAACCTGCCCTCATCAACGAGTTTGAGTACCAGAATGTGATGGAGGTACCTCGACTGAGGAAGATCGTTGTCAATGTAGGGGTGGGTGAAGCCCTGGATAATGCGAAAGCATTGGACTACGCGGTGCAGGATATCGCGACGGTTACGGGCCAACGGCCTATCGTGACTCGTGCGCGCAAGTCAATCGCAAACTTCAAGCTTCGCGAGGGGCGTGGGATCGGCGTGAAGGTTACATTGCGTGGGGAACGTATGTGGGCGTTCCTGGATAGATTGTGCAATGTGGCGCTGGCCCGTCAGCGCGACTTCCGCGGCGTCCCAGAGAACCTGGACGGCCATGGGAATTACACCTTAGGGTTACGGGAACAGCTGGTGTTTCCAGAGATTAAGTACGATCAGATCGACAAGATTCGCGGCCTGGAAGTCTGTATTGTCACCAGTGCCAGGACAGATGCAGAAGGTAAGCGGCTACTTGAGCTGCTGGGGATGCCGTTCCGTAATCGGCCCCTGGAATCATAATTGGAGAGGCAAGTATGACGAGAAAGTGTTTGCCGATTAGGGAAACCCGGAGGAAGTACGCTGTGCAGGTGCGGAATCGCTGCACAAGATGTGGTAGGCCAAGGGGATATATTCGACGCTTCAAGCTGTGTCGTATCTGTATGCGAGAGCTGGCCCTGCGAGGCGAGATCCCCGGGCTGGTAAAGTCGAGCTGGTAGGAAACGGAAGCGAGGATTCATAACATGACCGTGTCTGATCCGATATCTGATATGTTGACTCGTGTCCGTAATGTGATGATTCTGGGACATCCAACGGTCAGCATGCCTTCATCCAATCTCAAGGTCGCGATTGCGAAGATATTGAAGGTCGAGGGATTCATTCAGGATTATCATCTGACCCAGGATCATCCGCAGCCGCAGCTGGTGATAAGACTCAAGTACGTCGGTGAGCGGAGGGACCGTCGCTCAGTGATAACGGGTCTGCAGCGGGTGAGCAAACCGGGGCGCCGTGTGTACACTCGTGCGTCGGACATCCCCTGGGTTAGGAGTGGTATGGGCATTGCGATTCTGTCAACACCTAAAGGGGTATTGACGGGTCAGCAAGCACGCCGTCTCGGCGTGGGGGGCGAAGTCCTCTGCTACATTTGGTAGGTTCTGAGGGAGGCGAGTCGTGTCAAGGATTGGTCGAATGCCCATCCCGCTGCCTGATGGCGTGAATGTGGATATTAAGGGAAGCGTTGTGACTGTGATGGGACCCCGCGGGGATCTATCCCGCGAGTTTCATCCTGATATGGAAATCGTGCGTGACGAGGGCCAACTTCTGGTGAAGCGGCCGACTGAGCAGAGACACCACCGGGCTCTTCACGGATTGACCCGGGCGCTGCT
>JAAZAN010000341.1 GCA_012514315.1 Chloroflexota bacterium | reverse complement strand
GTGATCCTTGGTCTCGTGAACGCGATTGTCCGGCCGATTCTCAAGCTTCTCACTTGTCCTCTCATCGTCTTGACACTGGGATTATTTCTGCTCATCGTGAACGGCCTGACCCTGTGGTTGGCTTCGCTTATCGCCCAGAGCTGGTTTCGCGTTGGGTTCTATATCGACTCCTTCTGGGCCGCCGTATTGGGCTCGTTGGTAGTGAGCATCGTGACGGTGATCCTGTCTGCGTTGTTACGAGAGGATGACAAGGACTAGCCATCTCGAAGGCACTGTCGAACGAGTCACCTACTACAATGAGGAGTCGGGTTACTCGATCATCCGGCTCAAGGTCGAAGGAAAGGCCGATCTTCTCACCGTCGTAGGGAACCTCCCAGAGGTGAATCCAGGCGAGAGCTTACGCCTGGAGGGCATCTGGACTAACCACCCTCAGTATGGAACGCAGTTCAAGGCAGAGCGTTACGAACAGGTTCTGCCGGCCACCACCGAGGGAATCAGACGCTATCTAGGCTCCGGTCTGGTCAAGGGTGTAGGCCCGGTCACGGCTCGCCGCATCGTCCAACGGTTTGGTCGAGATACCCTGCGGGTCCTTGATGAGACGCCCGAACGTTTGCGAGAAGCTCTGGGCGTCGGGACCAAGCGTGCGGCCGCAATTGCAGAAGCGTGGAACGAGCAGAAGCACATTCGAGAAGTAATGCTATTTCTCCAAGGCCACGGTGTGAGCACTGGGTTAGCGGTCAAGATCTACAAGACGTATGGTGATGACGCCTTGACTGTCGTGCAGGAAGACCCCTACCGACTGGCTCGAGACATCTGGGGAGTGGGTTTCAGGACAGCAGACAAGATCGCACGGGACCTAGGACTGCCAGAAGACAGCGCAGCACGCGTACAGGCGGGAGTGGCCTATGCACTGAGCCAACTCGCCGATGATGGGCACGTCTACGCGCCGACAGACAAGCTAATTCAGGAGAGTTCTCAGTTGCTGGGCGTCTCAACTGATCTAGTTGCTGAGGGCATCGAGGCCCTGGATTCCGCTGAGATCGTCCGACGTGACACACTGACTTACCCGGTAGGTCAGGTCAGCGAGGGCATCGCCACTCGTGAGTCCGCTCTGCACGAGGAACATGCCGTGTACCTGGCCCCATTCTACTATGGAGAGATCGGGGTTACGCGGCGCCTGGAAGCCTTGCTTGACACAGCAGCAACACGTCTCCTTCCTTTTCGCAGTATAGACTGGCACAACCTCCTGGCGCAACTAGCGCTAAGATCAACGATTCAGCTCTCGGCTGAACAAAGCGAGGCTGTGCAAGCCGCGCTGACGCACAAAGTTACCGTGTTGACTGGAGGACCTGGCACCGGCAAGACGGTGACAGTGCGAACTGTGATCGCGGCCCTTGAGGCGATGCACTGCCGCTATGCGCTCTGCGCGCCAACAGGCCGTGCAGCCAAGCGACTCTCAGAGACCACCAACCGAACCGCCAAGACAATTCACCGACTGCTAGAATACTCACCGCAGGAGGGATTCAGATGCAATGAAAGCAATCCGCTTAACGTCGACTGTCTGATTGTCGACGAGGCATCCATGCTTGATCTGCTGCTCGCCAATCACCTACTCAAGGCACTTGACCCTGCTGCTCACGTGCTATTCGTCGGTGACATCGACCAGCTACCCTCTGTCGGAGCAGGCAATGTCTTGCAGGACATCATCGACTCCAACCGTGTCAAGGTCGTCCGCCTCACCCAGATATTCAGACAGGCCGCCGAAAGCGGCATCATCGTCAATGCGCATCGAATCAATCGCGGCGAGATGCCGCTGCTGAACCAGTATCCGGATTTCTTCTTCTTCTCTAAGACGGATCCAATTGAAGCGGCATCGATGCTCGTCGAAATTGTCCAGAGACGAATCCCGCACAAATTTGGACTTGATCCTGTAGACCAGATCCAGGTGCTGTCGCCTATGTACCGCGGTGACTGCGGTGTAGCCAACCTGAATGCTCGGCTCCAAGAAGCTCTCAATCCTATCGAACCACGCAAGGCGGAGCGACAATTGGCCGGCCGAGTTTTCCGTGTTGGCGACAAGGTTATGCAGATACGCAACAACTATGACAGGGACGTGTACAACGGCGATATCGGCAGGGTGAGCGCGATTGATTTGGCCGGGCAGACCCTCACTGTGAATCTGGATGGACGCAGCGTGGTCTACGAGTGGAGCGAAACGGATGAGCTGGTACATGCCTTCGCGATCTCAGTTCATAAGAGCCAGGGTGGTGAGTACACAGCCGTGGTTGTGCCGGTACTCAGTCAACACTACCTGATGCTACAGCGCAATCTGCTCTATACGGCTGTGAGTCGCGCGAGGGAACTAGTCGTACTGGTCGGCACGCGGCGGGCCATAGCCATCGCGGTACGCACCAGTCGGACCAGGGAACGACATTCAGGGTTAAGCCTGCGGCTGATGGATATGTAGGCCGCAGAAGACGGAGTCAGACAGATGTTGATGCGCCTTCTGAGGGATCCTATCTGACGGAGATACATTACAACAACAACCGCCACGCTCGGAGAAACTGGGCGTGGCGGTCAACATACTCCCGAACAAAACCTGACCGGACTTGACTACAAGACGTCCCAAACCCTCGCTACGGTCAGTTCAATGGTGCGCGCGCTACCTCGGCCAACTCAGCAAATGCAGCCACATCCCGCACGGCCAGGTCAGCCAGCATCTTGCGATCCAGTTCCACACCGGCAGTCCTCAGCCCGTGGACAAACTGGCTGTAGCTCAACCCATGAGTGCGAGCCGCCGCATTAATGCGTGTAATCCACAGGCGCCGCAAGTCCCGTTTGCGGTTACGGCGATCTCGATACGCGTACCATTGCGCCTTCAGCCAAGCCTCGTTGGCTCGCCGAAACAAGGTGTGGCGAGTGCCCCAATACCCCTTGGTCTGGCGAAGAATCTTGCGATGACGATAGCGTCGTCTGGTTCCTCCCTTGACTCTCACGGCCTACTTCCCCTTCTCTCTCAGATATGGCGCCAGAATCTGCACGCGATCCTGCACGCCCTTGGATTCCACCACCAGCATTTCGTCGAAGAGTCGCTTCGCACGGGCCTTCTTGTTGCGGCGCAGATGAGACTTCCCCTGCTTGGTC
This sequence comes from Chloroflexota bacterium, assembly GCA_012514315.1. Classification (GTDB taxonomy): domain Bacteria; phylum Chloroflexota; class Anaerolineae; order B4-G1; family B4-G1; genus JAAZAN01. The sequence goes on along the minus strand of JAAZAN010000341.1, from coordinate 2,337 downwards.
CGCATCAGTAGCCCCTTACCACCTTGCGTCCGACGGAAACGCTTAGAGGTAGACTTGTGTGTCTTCATCTTTGGCATTGCGATACCTCATTGATCCCTAGCTTTTCTTGTTGGGCGCCAGGACCATCAGCATTGTGCGCCCTTCCATGTTGGGTGACTGTTCCAGAATTGCGACATCGGCCAACTCATTTGCGATCTCTTCCATCTGCTCTCGCGCGATTTCCGGGTAGGTCAGCTCGCGTCCGCGGAAGCGAATACGCACTTTGACCTTCATCCCGTCTTCCAGCCACCGTCGGGCATCCCGCATTTTGAACATCCGGTGATGATCGGTCGTCTTAGGGCGCAGACGGATTTCCTTGATCTCAATCTGCTTCTGCGCCTTACGAGCTTCGCGATCTCGCTTCGCCTGTTCATACAGAAACTTGCCGTAATCCATAATTCGGCAAACAGGCGGGTCGGCAGAAGGTGACACCTCCACCAGATCCAACTCAGCAGAATTGGCTGCAGCAATAGCCTCCGCTATCGGTACGACCCCAACGTGCTTACCATCCGCATCGATGAGTCGAACCTGTGGCACACGAATCTGATGGTTTAGGCGATATGTCGTCTTGCTAATGCGGCTTCCCTCCAGCTAATCACTGATTCAAATTGACCAATGCGTTTCACGAATGATAACACAATTGCACACAGGTGTCAAATTGCGCGGACCTCGGGCAGACTACTCAAATCACAGAGGGCTCTTGGTCAGAATTGCCTGATTCGCCCGGGCGATGAAATCGGCTATCGGCATACTGCCTGGCACTGTCTCATCCCGCAGACGGAGGTTGACCTCACCAGCCTCCATCTCTCTATCGCCCAGGATCAGCATGTAGGGAATCTTCTCCAGTTGCGCATTACGGATCTTGGCCCGCATGCGATCACTTGAGTCATCGACGTTGACCCGCAGCCCCGATTCCAGAAGCTGTTCGGCGATGGAACGAGCATATGACAGGTGGCGGTCAGCAATAGGGATCACCACAGCCTGAATAGGGCTCAGCCATACAGGGAATGCCCCCGCATAGTGCTCGACCAGGATTCCAAAGAACCGTTCCAGGCTTCCCAGAAGAGCACGATGAACCATATACGGCCGGTGTTCCTGACCGTCCTCGCCCACGTAACTCATGTCGAAGCGTTCCGGCTCGTTGAAGTCGAATTGGATTGTAGTGCATTGCCACGATCGGCGCAGCGCATCCTTGATCTTGATGTCGATCTTGGGACCGTAGAAGACCGCTTCCCCTTCCATCCGGGTATACTGAATTCCGCGAGTCTCCAGCGCCTTCACCAGCGAGTTCTCCGCTTGGACCCACATCGAGTCAGCACCCGAGTACTTCTCGGGTGTAGCGGGGTCGCGCACGCTGAGCTCAAAGTTGAACTCTTCAAAGCCAAACCCTTGGAGCAGATTGACGCTGAAGTCTAGGACGCGAAGTATCTCAGCATCGATCTGCTCGGGTGTACAGATGATATGCGCATCATCCTGAGTGAATCCGCGCACACGCAGCAGGCCATGAAGTGTACCGCTTCGTTCATACCTATAGACGGTGCCAAGCTCCGCCCAACGCAATGGGAGTTCTCTGTAGGAGTGCTTCGTCGATTTGTAGATCATGATATGAAAAGGACAGTTCATCGGCTTGATGTAGTAGTCCTGCCCATCCACATCCATTGGCGAGTACATCCCATCCTTGTAGAAATCCAGATGTCCCGACGTCTCCCAGAGGTGAGCTCGACCTATGTGCGGCGTGAAGACAATCTCATAGCCACCCTTCAGGTGCAGTTTGCGCCAGTAGTCCTCAATCTCGACGCGTATACGTCCTGCCTTGGGATGCCAGTAGGCCAACCCGGCCCCTCCCTCCTCGTGGAAGCTGACCAGGTCCAGCTCCCTAATCAGCTTACGGTGGTCGCGTCGATCGACCTCTTCGCGCCAGGCAAGGTACTCTCGCAGTTGCCCTGGAGTCTCCCAAGCGGTCCCATATATGCGTTGAAGCATCGGACGTCGTTCATCACCCCGCCAGTATGCCCCAGCCACGTTGAGCAGTTTGATCGCCTTCGGGTTGATCTCACGCGTGTTCTTGACGTGAGGACCTCGGCAGAGATCGACAAACGACCCACTGCTGTAGATCGAGAGCTTGGGCGTCTGATTCACTGATTCACCGTGCTCGTCCGTTCCACCGGTCAGGATGTCGTCAATCAACTCCAGTTTGTAGGGCTGGTCAGCAAACAAGCGCCTGGCCTCCCCCTCAGAGATCTCCTGGTATGTGAAATCCTGCCGCTCGGCGATGAGCTCTCGCATACGGGCCTCAAT
>JAAZAN010000340.1 GCA_012514315.1 Chloroflexota bacterium | reverse complement strand
ACTGCTCCCACCCGCGTACATCTTGAATCCTCGGACTCGCTTGCCATACTGTACTGTGATGCGGCGTTCACCCTCCTGCACCACCACAATCACGAACATCGTCAACGCCGTGATCAGCAGGAAAATCCCCAGCACCAAGATGCCCATTCCTGTTCCACCAGCGCCCGTCGTCTGTGCACTCGCCCAGATCCTCTGCAGATTGGAGGGCACATTTGCAACAATTCCACTGAAAATAACGAGTGAGATTCCATTGCCGATGCCCTGTTCCGTGATCAGTTCACCCAGCCAGATCGCGAACATTGTGCCGGCCGTCATAGCGAACAGAACAGCGATGGTTGGCAACACATTGGAGGCCACTGCAAAACCAAACTTGGGCAGGATCGCTTGACCGCCCGCGCTGAAAATCCTGGCCTGGCCAAATGCTTGCAGCATAGAAAGAGGGATCGTCGCAAAGTACTGCCACTGGTTGAGCTTCCGTCGGCCCGCTTCTCCCTCTTGAGACAGACGCTCCAACTGTGGGATGATCGGCGTCAGCAACTGAAACACGATATTCGCAGTGATGTACGGATAGACCCCGTTGGCCATCACCGAGAAGTTCGCCACGGCCCCACCGGACAGCAGGTTGAGGAGATTCAGGAACTGCCCCGTCCCGCTTGTACTCGCCAGGACCTGCCGCAAGGCGCCCTGATCTACTCCAGGCACCGGCACATGCGAGGCCAGGCGGTATACGATCAGAATCAAGAGCGTATACAGCAGCTTGCGCCTCAGATCGGGCAAGGCCATTGCATTCCGAAGGGCCTGGATCATCCTACATGCTCCTCACAACTGACATCCAGTCGCCGTACTAGCGAGTACGGTAGCCGCCTCGCTCCCAAGGTATTTCCTCCACCGCTCCCCCAGCTTGTTCGATCATCTGTCGGGCGCTCTTAGAGAACCGATGGGCTTTGACCGTGAGCGCGTGCTCCAAATCGCCAGATCCCAATATCACAACCAACTCATCCTCACTACCGATAATACCCGCCTCATAGAGCATAGTCGGACTCACCTCGGTGCCAGGCGCGAAGCCATTCAGGCGCTTCAGATTAACCGGAGTAAACTTGACACGCCAGGGATCACGAAATCCCACGCCACGCACAAACGGGAGCTTACGAACCAAGGGCAACTGCCCACCTTCAAAGTAGGGTGGAACTCCGCCGCCGCTTCTCGCGTTCTGTCCCTTAGTACCACGGCCAGCGGTCTTGCCCTGGCCCGCGGCAATACCGCGTCCAACGCGCTTACGTTTCTTAACCGCACCTTCAGCGGGCTTTAACTCGTGTAACTCCACCCTTCACCCCCTGGGTAACAACTACTCGATCTCTTCGACGGTCACCAAGTGACCTATCTTCGACAACATACCCCGAACCACATTGGTATCCTGGTGTTCCACAACCTGATTCAGTCGTCTCAGACCCAATGCGCGGACCGTGCGTTTCTGTCGTTCAGGATAGCCAATGATGCTCTTAGTCAGTGTAATCCGCAACACCTTGCTGTCGTTCCTTGCGTTCATGCCCCACGTCTCCAGAAGGGCATCACGTTCGCAGCAGGGACGCCACGCTCGCGAGCAATCTCCTCCACACTGCGCAACTGCAACAGCCCATCCATCGTTGCACGCACTACATTGAGCGCATTGGCACTGCCCTGTGACTTGGTCAGCACATCACGAACACCGAGCGCCTCCAGAACAGCGCGCACGCCACTGCCAGCAATAACGCCCGTGCCCGGACTTGCAGGCCTGAGCATCACCTTAGCCCCTGCACAGCGCCCTGTAATCTCGTGTGGCAGGGTAGACTGGACGATTGGGATAGAGACCATATCACGGCGTGCCCGCTCAGTTGCTTTGCGGATCGCATCGGGAACACCACGCGCCTTTCCTACGCCAATCCCCACCCGGCCATCGTTGTCACCGACCACTGCCAGCACACGGAATCCGAAACGACGACCGCCCTTCACAACCTTCGCGACTCGCGTAATATCCACAACACGCTCGTCGAGCTCTTCCCTATCCTCGAAGCCCCTGCGATTTCTTTCGCCCCTACTGGCCATTCTGCCTCCGTTGCCTCAAACGTTGCCTTAAAACTCCAGCCCACCCTCACGGGCGGCATCAGCCAGTGCCTTCACCCGGCCATGGTACTTGTAACCACCGCGATCAAAGACGACTTTGCTGACCCCCTGATCCAGCGCACGTTCAGCCAGCACCTTGCCGACAACACCAGCCTGCTCGGTCTTCGGTAGGTCTCGGATCTGCGCTGCGACAACAGGATCAACGGTCGAGGCGGACACCAGGGTACAGCCGCGAGTGTCATCGATGACCTGCGCATAGATATGATTCAAACTGCGAAAGACACTCAATCTGGGCCGCTCTGACGACCCAGAGACGTGCTTTCTCACACGCTCATGCCGTCGCAAACGGGCTTTCTGACGATCTATCTCTGGCATGCTTCAACCTCAATACGCTACTTGAATAGATGGGCTAGCCGATCTT
>JAAZAN010000339.1 GCA_012514315.1 Chloroflexota bacterium | reverse complement strand
GAGAACCAGGTGATTCAGTGTCAGTGGAATGAACAGCGTCGGTACCAGGGCGATCACGACGTACATGACCACTGTTCCAACGCCCACCAGTGCTGGCGTCCATGTATCCTTGCGTGCGTAGAACGCGAAGACCAAGGGTTGATCTACTGCCGCAAAGATGAGGCCAACCAGGTGACAGCGCAAGGCGTCGACGGTTGCCAGCGTGTCGGCGGCGGTGAACTGACCGTGTTCGAAGACAAGTGCGACGATTGGCTGAGCTAGAATCCAGAGGCCTACCGTGGCTGGGATGGTCAAGGCCAGAACCAGACGCAGCCCGTGTGCTAGGGTGGCTTTGTAGGGGACGCTCTTTCCTTCTGTTGCGTGCTGCGAAAGCATGGGCAGAATCGCGATTGACACGGCGATGGAGACCAGGCCAAGCGGAAACTGGATCAGGGTTGCGGAGTACTGCATCCAGGGGATGCTGCGAGGCCCGGTCCGTGACGCCAGGTTGTAGCTCAAAGCGACTCCCAGCATATCGATGATCAGTCCAAACGCGATCGGAACATACAGCCTGCTGATCCTGCGTAGTGCGTCGACGGCGCTATCGAGTACGAAGCTCACATGTGCGTCACACAACCCGGGCAACTGGAGAGTTAACTGGAGCACGGCGCCCACAAGCAGTCCGAGGGCCATACTGGCCACGCCAAGCTGTTTGTGGAACAGGAGCGCAATGACCACGATGGCCGCATTGTAGATGGCGGCAGTGAAGGCCGGGAGGGTGAATCGCTTCAGGGCGTATAGAGCAGCAGAGATGATGCCGGCAGTGTTCAGGAAGAGCACGGCAGGTAGCATCACACGTAGCAGGGCAGTTGCCTCGGCCTGTAGATCCGGGGGTAACCCACCTGCCATAAGCCAGACAATCTGCGGTGCGAAGATCTCTCCCAGGAGAATGCACCCAGAGAGACCGACAACGGCCACACTCAGCAGAACACTGAGCAGGCACCATAGCCCCTCGCGACGGTCAGGTGCGACGTAGTCGGAGAACACAGGGACAAGTGCGGAGTTGATCATGCCGCCAACCAAGAGATCAAACAAGAGGGTAGGAACACGAATGGCTACTTCCAGAGCACCCACCGAACCTGTGGCCCCGAAGAGTCCGGACTTGACCGTTTCTCGGGCTACTCCCAGCACGCGGCTCACGATACTGCCCAGGGCAATGATGCCCGCTGCGCGCGTCACTTCGGTCTCTGAGTGCGGCGGTACTGAAACTAACGTCTCTTCCAAGCAGTCCTCCATTGACAGCAAGCCAATCATTCTACCGTGAATCATCAGGGATAACAACCTCCACAGCGCGCTGCCCGGCATAATCCGACGTACAGGTTGTCAGCGACGCGGTTAGCCATCGAATGTGCGCAGCTTGCACGACAGGCCGAATCGTGGTAGAATACCCCCGTAGTACCGGGTGAGGAGCACGTGAGCGACCTCGCCTGTGGACGTAAGGAGGGAGCGGTGCCATTGAGCAAGAT
>JAAZAN010000338.1 GCA_012514315.1 Chloroflexota bacterium | reverse complement strand
GATATTGCGCATCCTGGCCGTCGTAATCCTCGACGATCTTGGTAACTTGTCCCATCTCATTGGTGATCGTGTGGGTAACGGAGAAGTACGGCCCGGCCGCCACATCCTCGGGGTCCTCAAGCGTGCCATTGCCGACCCATTCCTCGTTGCCCTTTTCGTCGTATTGGACGGCCGCCACGGAATACGCGCTTGGTTCGCCCTGGGTCAGCGGACCGCCCAACTGCCAGACTCGTTTGGTCTTGATCGCCTTCTCGCTATCATCCACGAGTATCGGGTTTTCCTTCGGGTAGAAGGTGTACGCGGTGATCGTCTCCTCGGCCGCTCCGGACGGGTATTGCGTCAGGCTGGTGACCGGCTGGCGGAAGCGTACCTGCTTGGTGAGCAGTTCCGGCCGGCCGGCAACGCCGCGCTCGTAGGCTTCGATATAGTGCAGAGCGCCTTGCTCGCCCTGTTTGATGCCCACCGATTCGAGTTCGCCGAGCACCTCCTGGCCATCCTCATCCTCCGAATCCTCTCCGTACTCAAACTCGTAGATCAGACCTTCAGTCGTCTGGTCGTTCGCCACGTCCCAACCGGTCGTGCGGCGTTCAAGGAGCCGGCCCTTGTCGTCGTACTTTCTGGTCTCGGCGAAACCGGCCTGACTCTGAAGCTCGCCGCCCTTCCAAGTCCGGTCGCGGACGACGATCCCCGCCGCGGTCATCTCGACCACTCGTCGGCTCCTCAGTCGGTAGGACTGCGGGGAATCGGTGCCGTTATCGACCCACTCCAGGTTCTCGTCGTTCACATCGCCAACCTCATCGACGATCGCGACGTAGAAGACAGGCGACTGCCCGCTGCTCGGATCGGGCTGCAAGAGGTTCTGGAACTGGAAAGATTCCCTGTTGCACGTATCGTCAAAGTGTGTGATGCAGCGGTAAGGATAGTGAACCACGCCCGGCCATCGGTTGACAGCCAAGTTGTTGAAGGGAGGGTCACCCAACTGGATGTACCAGCTATCGGGGTAAATCTGGTAACGGTAATAGTAGAACCGACCCTGGCCTTGGACGGTCTTCCGGTTGTCCACAAGACCATAGACCCCATCATCATGCAGACCTGTCTTTTGAGGATTACCACCGAACTCTGATCTCAGTTGGAGGTCAAGAGGACTGCCAACGAACCTCTTCCAGTGCCCGCCGAGAGTGTTGTATTCCTCCTGCTTGAGTCGCACATCAGCCAATTCTCCAAGCAGTCTCTTCTTTACGGTACCGCTGTGAGGATCCACGATCGATACTTCGTCGTTGTCACTCAAGGCCAGCAATCCGTTCACCGCCGTGTTCTCAAACTCTGGCCCGGCCCCCTGCCCGAGAAGGATCGCGCTGATCGTATCGTTGTTGTATATCGCCTTGAGAGCAGGGACGTCTGCATCGTTTCCGGTAAGGGCCGAATTCGTGTAGCGGTACATGCTGTAGGTCGACTTGCCGACATGCTTCCCGTCGCCTTCGGGTCGGCGGCGGGTGACGCGGACTTTGAGCAAATGACAACCCTGTCCATCCGGACGATCCGGAATGCTGATAAGGTCGCCGACTCCAGTACAAACGCCGCCTTCACCGAAGCACCAACCATGCAGATCCTCGTCGGCTCCAACCGGCTGCCCTTGGTTAACACTGAAGTACGACTCCCTGACGCGGCAGCAATCACCGAGATACTCTCCTGTCACGTCATCGAAACGCGGCATTGGAAGATCATCATAGATATACTTGGCTTCCAGAACCCAGCCCTGCGGGATGGCCTCATGGTTCATCTCCTCGGTCTTGGTGATGGATGACTCTTTGCAGAACCGGTCGTATTCGAGAGTCAGGCAGCCGCCGGGTATGGAAAGGTCGCCCTTGTACGCGTGGATGGAGTGCAGCGTGTGCGGGTGGAGAAAACTGTCGCCACGAAGAAAACCTGTTGGATCCTGGAGGTCGTAGTACTCCTCTCTCGTCCCAAACGCCCGGTAGGTGTACAACAACGTCCACGCGACGGCGCCTTCCGCAGTTCGAAGCTTAACCGCCTTGAGCTGTCCCTTCTGATTGCAGGTCATGCAGCATTCAACGCATGCAGGGGTGTGTGGGTAGTCCTGATTGAATTGATAGGGTTCGCAGTATTCGTAGATCGCCGCGTTTCCATACCGGTCTTCAATTCTCTCAACCAGCCCATAGTGTGGCACACCACCGCGAGCCATACATTGCCAGGCACCATAGCAGAACCCACTGGCGGACAAACTGGGTTCGCGCATCGAGTCGGGCACATCGTCGTAGTAAGGGCGGATAGTGTATTTGACGCTCCTATGATGGAGCCAGAGATAGAACTTCGTCGGCAGCTTGTCCATGTTGCCGTCCCCATCGACGGTCCCGCCCTCAGTGTCCAGGACTGCATCGAACCATGAGGGGGCGATATAGACGGGCTTCTGCTTGTTCTTGCTGACGGTCTTGTCATAGGTGAACGGAATGGAGTGATGGGCATCGGCAATGAAGTAGCATTTCTTGGGCTCGGGATTCTCGGGTGTACCCTGGTTCCAGTAGTAGTCCGCATCGATCAGGAAGATCGGGTTCTCGCTCATCATCCACCGGTCACCGTTCCAGTCCCAGAATCGGTTTGTCTCCTCGCAGCAGTCGTCGCGGTCAAATGCATGACTGCTCGAATGGGTGCGCACGTGCCGGAACACGGCTCCTCCGAAGGGCAGTTCGAAATCGACCTCCTGGAT
>JAAZAN010000337.1 GCA_012514315.1 Chloroflexota bacterium | reverse complement strand
TATCCTGGCTAGACACCAACGCTTGGTCACCACTCAAGAGAGGGGGCAAGGGCGGCACATCGGGGGGGTGACAGTCGCGTACAAAGCGGGCCAACACGCTTCTGCACGTAATCCACACGAACACCCCATTGAGCGCGCGTACCGGGAACAACAAAACCCGCGCATCGCCAAATGCGGCTGCTCCCGCAAAGGTCGGCGGCGAATTTGGGTCACTTTTAGGACCAAAGACCACGTTTTTGTCCTTAGCTTTTTCTGCGTCGGTAGAAGGCGATTGGCTTCGTATTGCCCCCTTCACGCCGCTGCCCTGGATGATCGGGTAGCCGGTGGTTTGCTCACGCTGGATCGGCAGGTCCACTGCACCCAGCCCTGTGCCTGTTCCCGCGTGGGTTGCGCTTTCGGTATAGAGGAAAAGCGTCTTTACGTTAAGCATGAACATTCTCTCCTATGTCACCAGGTGCCGACGGCCACATGGCCCAGCCCCAGCCGGTCCAATGGTAATTCGGTAGACGTGCGACTGTCATCAAGCGGTGAATCGCAAATCAATAGGCTTTCAGGACGCCAATCATCTTGGAATTCCAGGTAGTACACGCTTCCGGTAGGGACATAACGGCGAATAGGACGGGGCCTGTGACGAGCCAGGTCCCATCCCCCAAGGCAGGTGGGGTGGGTCAGCGCTGCTGTTTGAAGTGCGTTCACAAACCGCGTGTCTCCAGGCAGCCAGCCCTGGTTGAAATACGTTGGTGTAAGGAAGACGACCTTCAAACGCGCGTTGCTTCTCCAACCATAGCTGAGAGGATCTTGTGGTGAGACCCAGCGAGCGTCAGTGATTTTGGTCAGACGTGCTGAGCGTCCTTCTCCGCCTATGCGCCAGCACACCTGATCGGGCAGTTTATCGGCAACGCAATCAGGTACCCACACTAGCAGGCCAACGTCCTCTACCGGACGAATGAATGCCCCTGAGTACAACATGCCTTCGTCAGCACGCACATGGCGAACCGTATAGTCCATCGCGTTGCCCGACCGGTATTCCCGTTCGAACAACTCGTGTTCGTGGATGCAATGACCAACAGTCAACTCGTCACCGTCCAGGTATTGTTGTAGAGTGCTCTCACTGATCCATAGGTTAGTGGGAGCCTCATCATTGGGCGCGACGTCAAGGATGCGCAGGTGGCGTCCACCGATCCATAGCCGCTCACCGATGGGATGCAGTGTTTTGAGCCGAGTCGTGCGAAAACGGAGATCTGCATCTTTGTCTGCCGTAATATCCTGCGGCAAGGGAATGTAGCGCACATGCTGATCGGGATCAGGATGGTTGTCGTACCGTTTAGCGACAAAAGGTCCGAGCAACCAAAAGCTGCCTGACGGGTTATTTCGGTCGCCTGGCTTGCCCAGCAGGTCATATACGTCCTGAGAGGCTTGCCCATCCAAGTACTTCTTGGGATCGACTCCCAACTGATCGAGCAGCAACGAGCGGAGCGAACCCTGGATGGTATGGGCCGTGGGCGAAAATATCGAACTGGCGAGGTGGCCTTCGCCTGCGTCAAATGGCTTGCCGTCCCGGAACATCCATGCATCGAGTGCCTCAAGGAACAGCCACATGTTCGCACTCCTCTCCCGCCAAAAAGCGCGCTAACCGCAGCCAATTTCCGATTTCTTCCCAACCCAGGCGTACCGGGTCAATTCCGTCATGCTCATTCATCGCCAGGGACTCGGCCAAAACGAATATGCTGTTGGCCAGGGTTGTGCCATCAAAATGATCCTGGCAGCGCCGCTTGAATATGCGCTTGAATTCGTCCCTACGTGCGCCAAAAGACACATTCGAGTCAGCCATCGCATAAATCATTGAGTAGAGGTCATATGGTAGGCTGCGCGATACCTTGCGGCGAACCATCGCGTTGGTCAGGTTCTGCACAACATGGGCAAGACTCACTGTCTGTCCATTAACCGCCACTTCCCATTTCATACCCATATGCAGCGGCTCTCCAGAGCGCTGCAACAGGGCTGCGGCCACTGCGTTCCGCCCAAAATCACGCTTGGCTCGATTCTGGGAATTCTTGGCTTCCTGTATAGCGGCTTGCAGTGG
>JAAZAN010000336.1 GCA_012514315.1 Chloroflexota bacterium | reverse complement strand
TCCTTGATTGTGGGGAATCTCTCCCTAATCGTCAAAGCGGCGTGCCTCCGCAAGAGGACACGCCGCTCTGTTTCGTTGGGTTGCGACTTCAGTCTAGCTGGGTTGCGCTATCCGCTGCGAAAGCCCTAAGTCCGTGTCAGGAAAGTGATGAGTCGCGGCCGCTTGCCGCTTCTCGCGCTTTGTGGTAAAATACCGTCACATGGTGGGTGTGGCCTAATGGTCAAGGCACCTGGTTGTGGCCCAGGAGATTGTGGGTTCGAATCCCATCACTCACCCCTGGCAGAAGGAGCCGGCGTTTCATCCGGCTCCGCTTTGTGCGGAATAGGCCCCCGTAGCTCAATTGGACAGAGCGTCGGACTTCGAATCCGCAGGTTGCGCGTTCGAATCGCGCCGGGGGCGCCTCTCTTCGAAACGCCTGCGGTTCGCTTCCCATTCACCCCTGCTGGCCACCAGCTCATACATCTCAAGACTGTCAGCAGATCCACTCCCACCGACTATCAGGGAGCCACACACTGCAGATACTCACCGTAGACGAGGCAGATGCTCCGGGATAGATGGGCTGCGGCAGTAGTCAGTGCATCTGGACTTCCCTGCCGCACTTTCTGTATCTCGGTAACGTCCAATCGAGGCTGAAGCTGTTCCACATACCATGTATGGCTGAGCAGATCCACGTCGACTATGGCGACATCCGGCCTGTGCCCCAGTGCGTAGTGATAGTACCAGAGCGCAAACGTGTGGCCGTCTTCCCGGCTGAGCAGTACGGCCCGCTGGGGAGCGGCCCACAGGGTCGCCTCAGCGAACGCAGCCGCGCTGCGTTCCCGGCTGAGGTCCTGAGCGGGCCAGCGCATCACTGCTCCGATCAAAGGCATAGCAACCGCTCCAGCGGCCAATAGCCAGCCCATTCGTGGCTTGAGCTTCTGCGCACCGTCGATCAGCCAATCAGCTCCCACCCCCAGCCACGTCGCTGCACACACCAGTGCTGGAATGAGGTAGAGATGTGAATCGGTTGTGTCGTACCCCAACGCGAAGACTGCACACAGCGCGACGGCGCCTACCGTGCCCCAGAAGAAACGTCGATCTGTCCCTCGAAGTCCAAGTAGCCCCAGTCCGGCAACAATCGCGCCGGGTATACCGAACTGCTCGACCGTGATCCGTGCCCAGGATACCAGCCTGGCCGGCAGCTGCGCGACCGGCAATGCAAAGGCGAAACGTCGATAGGGTCCACCTGAGATGATCCACCACAATCCAGACGGAGTTCGCGCATCGCCCCAGCCAACCGGTAGGCCACTGGCGGCTCTCAGTGGCAGCAGGACATAGACCGATAGCCCCAGAATCAGCCCCAGCACAGTCCACCGGACCGGCTGTCGCGACCGATGGAGCACCAGTATCACAACTGGCGCGAGAAACACCAGCGTGAGGTGGTTGCCCAGGCCCAATCCCCAGACACATCCCAGCACAAATGCTCCGGCTTGCCTCCCTGTGAAAGGCACCCGGGTCTCCACGCCCAGAGCCTGTATGCTGGCCGTCAGACCTGCCGGAGAGGAACCGGGCTGGGCCCTCGACACCCCAATGAACAGGGCCAGGATCGTCGTTGCGAACAGGCAGTTGAGGGTATGCACCTCTGTAACCACAGCTTGCGACCATACCAATCTCGTAGAGGCCAGAGAGAGCCCTGCCCCGATCGCGGCAGCCTGGCTCCGCAGCATCCTTGCCAATGAACCCGCCAGGATCGCTGCAGCCAGTGCAGCACACACAGCAGAGAATAGGTTAGTGCCGGTGGCGATCTCGCCCACCGGCAGGAGTGCAAAGGGGTAGGCCAGCAGGACATAGGTGGGGTAGCCTGGAGGATGTGGGACACCCAGCAGCGCGACGGCTGTAGCCAGATCGCCGCCATCGACACTGTCGTGCGCCCAGGTGAGCCCAGGGGCAAGCGTCATGACGTAGATGGCGAGACTCACAATCCCTACAGTCAGAGCGCTGAACAATGCTGGCGCCCAACCATGGGTGGATGTCGTGCAAACACGCGCTACCGCCGATACGGACCGGTCCAGGCCTCTTCGAAATGACCGGTAGATAGGCTGCCAAATCCGCAAATCACTTACCTCGCCTGGTCACCAGCGGTAGCAGGATCCACGTGCGTGCAACCAAGACCGTTCCCGTCGCTACGTTGTTGTCCCCGCGGCTCTCAACAATAGTATTCGCAGGGTCAACGATGACCTGCACCGTATGACTACCGGGTGCGACATGAGGCCATGTGGTTGTGATCTCTCGGACAGTCGCGCAGCCCTGCAGAACTGCAGTACTGACCTGATCGGGACCAACACGTTGCCCGGTACCGTCGAGGAAGCGCACCGTGATAGGTTGTTCGACCGGCACATTGCCGGCATTCGATACGCGTGCCCGTAGCGTCAACGTCACCGTCCCTGCCAAAGAGAGTGGCGCGGGCCCAACCTGGCCCACATCGACCGCGACCAGGTCGACGGTAGGCGTGAGACCGGAGGTGATATCCGCCAGCGTCTCTCCGAGTGCGAGCATCGGGTGTGTTGGCGTGTATGGGTCAAACAGCGCTCCACCATATCCTGTATCGTCAAGGCTGTACCACAGCCAGCGTTGAACCAGACGGTTTGCATCGGGCGGATAGCCCGTGGCAGAATCCGTGGCCGTGCGCAAGAAGTCCATTGTCGTAGCAAGGTAACTGGCCGCTCGGTCAGCGTCGAATGCACGTCCGTCAGCATCGTAATAGAGGGACTCGGGGTTGTAGTAAGGGAGTAGCGTGCCGAACTCACTGATGATCAGCGGCGTGTTTCGGTAACCGCGATCCCGCATCCACTCCCGGAACGACACAATGCGGGCCTCGAAGATATCGACCCGGTCGGTGTCATCCAGGCTGTAGAGCTCACCGTGTGTCACATCCATGCCAGGCGGAATTTCGGCGCCCCAGCAGTCGTCAGGGTCAACAGCACACGAAGCCTCGCGCAGTATGAAAGAGTGAATATTCCAGGCATCGGCAGGGAGCGCATCTCCATAGCGTGTAGCATACGCCTGCAAGACGCGATCGAGATACGCGATGCGCAGAGGTGTAGGCTGGACGATCCCCCCGGCAGCAACGCGTGCGGTTGCATCCTGGCTCTTGATGAAGGTATACGCATCGTGGTAAACCTGAGCATACTGCTCCGGCGTCACACTGTCCTGATAAATGCAGTCCGGTTCGTTACCGATAATCCACAACGCACCTGGATTCGCGGCGACCCGAGTGGCCAGGATGGAACTCGAAGGCGTGTGGCCAACGGCACTGACCCGCAGCACTTGCGCGTACTCCATTCCATTGGGCCGAGGGGGATTCGTCTGACTGCCCCAGTTGAGGTACCAGCCGAGGTTGAGGCTGGTCACGTCGTAGGATAGGATCGAATAGTAGACCTGGCCTACACCAAACCGACAGTTGGCATAGGTAATTCTCGACAGGGATCGATTCCCCGCCGTCCCGTCTAGAGATGCCCCTTCGGGTCCAGCGCCGTCTCGCGTATGCAGAGGCGCCTGTGGCAGCGTGAAGCCCGTTACTGCGGTGTGGCCACCGCCAAGCGAAACGGGGTTCAGTGAACCTAACAGCATCAGTGTCAATAGGATGGTCCGCGCCAGGCGCGCACGTCTGGCCCGGCGGGCAGTACGGTACGCTGGATGCGCACGACCTGCAGTACCGATACCCCCCGAGTACCGGGTATCAGGATTGCTGACGGATCCAGTCTCGCATGGTCCAAGATCGCCCTTCATGGATAGAGCTCCAGGAATAGCGGGCTACCACCGACCGTGACAGTAACGTGGCCATCAACTTCGCCATCGTCGCCATCATGCAACCACTGTACGTTCCCAAACTTGTCGACAACTCGCAGCGACTGGATGCCGACCGCATAGAGAAGCACTGGATCATCGTCTGTATCGTACGGCGTGCTGTCCTCTGTCCAGACAACATCGATAGGCAGGCCCCGCCGCATGAAGCGATAGCCCACCAGTTGGGACGAACCCGTTTCGGCAGCGGTCAACGGCCGCTCATATCGTGCACCAGTGAGCATCGTGGCCATGTTCGCAAAGGCCCAATAGCCTGGCTTGGGCTGCTTATTGACGTCCAGCAGAGCCGGTAGGTTTCCGTCGACGCCGTCATAGTGCATATACCACACCGCTGCCATCAGATCGGCCGCAGCGGCGCGGACATAGCCCGTTACAGCGTAGCGGCTCTGCATCTCATCGCTACCCCACGGTCCGCCACTCGACCAGTTGAACTCAGTCACAATGACGGGGGTGTCGGCAAACCCGTGCGCCTCCAGACGTTGTCGCACATAGGTGGCCTTTCCGATGATATCGGCCCCGTAATCCTCCCACCCTCTCCGGTAAAACGGGTAGTAGTGGAAGTTCATCACGTCGAAGCAGTCGTGACCCTGGCACGCGGCCAGAACGGTGTCCAGGAAATCGGGGGCAAAGGGGCCATATGGTTCGAAGTAGTCGAGTGCAATACCGCCGAAGACGAGGTGAGTAGTGGGATTGGCCGCTTTGATAACCGGGTAGAGCTCACGCATTAGTGCGGCATAGCCCACACCATTGTGTCCCCAATATCCCGCGGTTGCGCGTGCAGCCGCGATCCTGCTACTGTTGTCCGGTTCGTTGTATAACTCAAAGTGGAGTATCTCAGGGGAGCCGGGCGCGTCCTGGAATCCATCACCATCATACCGCTCGACGAAGGCGCCGACAAACTCCTTGATGGTAGCGGTATCCGTAACTGGTCCCATCGAGTATGCCGCGGCCCAATCAGGCTGGCTTGCCAGTGATACGATCATACGCATATCCCTGGCCGCCACTGCCGCGACCTGGGCATCGAAATAGGACCAGTCATAGTGCTCGGGCGTAGTGTCGACAGGTTCGATCCGGCTCCACCAGATCGGGACGCGGACCCAACGCATACCGGCCTCTGAGTATCGATCGAGTAGAGTCCCTGAGAGATCGTAGAACTGAATACCAAAGTTGGGGACTGCATCATCATACCAGGATGCAACGTGTGGAAGATAGAGCGTGTATGTATGGACGGCGCCGGACCCCACTGTGCTTGCGCTGTTCGCAACCTGTACTATCGGGGCGCCAGTATGAATCTGGTGACCAGTGGGAACAAGGAGTACAACGAAGACTGCAAGGAGAACGACTGCGAAGGAAGTGGCGCGATGTCCGCCCCCTAGTGTGAGTATCGCTACGGATGCATCGTCCCCGGTACACCGAAGCACATTCCTGGCAGCCCAGTCGTCAAACCGTTCACTGATCACAGGTTGGGCCGTCCAGAGCGCACCATCATCGTACTGTTCATTGACCGATACGCTCACGACTCCCGCGACTTCAGGACCGTTGGGACGTAAATACGTCGGGGCTGCGATGCAACGACCCACACCGCGCCCTGTCCATCCACAGAGATCCCCGTGGGAATAAGCCCTGGACATGGTAGCGGGAAGTAGTTGCGCTCTGGTGGGACACTGGGCGTAAGTCGACCGATCTGCCCTGCACCCGACTGGGTGAACCAGACATGATTGTCGCCATCGGCATCAATCGCCGTGGGAAGGCTGCCGACAGGCAGAACGTTGTTCGTGCTGATGAGTGGATAGGTGCCAAAGTCGAAACGGCTCACTCGATTGCCGGCACGCTCGGTCCCCCAGACGCGGCCAAGCCCGTCGATGACAAGATCGTAAGGATCATCGGGAATGCCGAGGAGACCGGTCCCCTGAATGTGGACCCACTCATTGGGTGGAGTAAAGACGCTGACACGGTCGTTGGCAGTCTGCGCAACATAGACAACGTCGCTCCCCGAGACGGCGATACCATAGGGTCGGCCGCCGTCGAGCAGCGCAGTGGTATACGTCGTCACGGCGTAGTCCACTGTCGACGTGATGACGAGACGCCCAATCGCGTCGACGCCCGGCAACGTGAACCAAACGGCGCCGTCACTGGCGACATCGAGATCAGCCGGCGCACTCCCTGCGACGACCTGATATTGCTCAACGGTACTGGTAGCCGGATCAAGCCGCCCGATGTAGTCGCCGCCCGGTGCAGTGAACCAGACTTGTCCGTCACTCAGTGTCAACTCGAGCGGTTCACTACCGGTAGTCAGGGTATACGGAGTGTAGACATAGTCAGTGGTGGCAGTGTACACGAGACGGCCGATCCGATCGACGTCCGACTCGGTAAACCAGATCTCATCACCTCCGCTGGCTACCGTCCGTACACCAGCATTCGATAATGGCAACGTGAAAGTGAACACATAGTCGCCGGAAGCTCGATCGAGGCAGTAAAGGTAGCTGGATCGAACTCCGGCCGATTCCAGCGCCGCTGCAGCGTCCGGGAACGGCTCTCCGGCACGTACCTGAGCCTGGGGAAGCAGACCCAGGCCAACCGCAACGACGGCCACAACTGCACACACCACCCCAACAAGAAGAACTGAAGCCCTGTTACTGGTCTCGACCATATTACTCACGCCGGCCATTATACCGGCACTCACAGGCCACGCAAGTTATCTGCGTGACACCTGGCGTCTGGCCGGGTGTTGTAGCTCAACGAAGTGGTATAAAATCGCCCGTGATATCCTAACAGCAAGGTTCTCAACACCTGACGATACGACAATGATTCAACTCGAAGGTCTAACAAAGCGGTTCGATGGTTTTGCGGCGGTATCCGATGTCTCGTTATCGGTGGCATCAGGAGAAGTGCTGGCTCTTCTAGGACCCAATGGTGCAGGTAAGACCACCACTGTCCGAATGCTAGCTGCCATCCTGCAGCCAACGTCCGGAAGGGCCGCCATCGCTGGCTTCGATGTAGTTGACCAGCCTAGCGAGGTCCGACGGCGCGTGGGACTGTTGACCGAGCATCCCGGCCTATACCGCCGCATGCGTGGACGGGAGTACCTTGACTTCTTCGGCCGCCTGATGGGCCTCGATGTGGGCGAGCGGATAGCTTGTGGAAAGGAACTACTGAATCATTTCGGGATGCCCGACGCCTGGGACTTGCGTATTGGTACATACTCCAAGGGTATGCAGCAGAAGATGGCACTGGTCCGCGCCATGCTGCACCAGCCATCCGTGCTTCTGCTGGATGAGCCCACCTCCGCCATGGACCCGCACAGCGCGAAACTCGTTCGGGATGCTATCCGCAGCCTGCGCGATCAAAGCCGTACGATCGTGCTTTGCACGCACAACCTGCCTGAAGCCGAGATGCTCGCCGATCGCCTCGCCATCATCCGGCGAGGTACCATCGTCGCTTTGGGAACACCCGCCGAACTCAAGCGACGACTTCTGGGACCGCCGCTCATGGAATTGCGTCTGGCTCAGCGAGTCGATGGCGTAGTTGGACTAATCTCCGATATCGTCACAGTGCAGGAACAAGGTGATACGTATATCCGTTACGAGACCCACTCCGTATCCGACACCAGCCCTGCTGTGCTCAACCGCCTGGTCGAGCACGGCATCCGCGTGGCAACGTTGAGCGAGGTGCATCGCAGCCTGGAGGATGTCTATCTTCAGGTAGTGAGGGAGTAACCTATGATCCAGGCAGCAGACCGTGATACCCTCCTGTCCCGTCAGTCGATACGTCTGATCACCGTTGTAGTCGAACGGGAGGTCAGAGACACGCTCCGCGACTGGCGGATTGTTGCTCCAATCCTCGTTCTGACTATCTTCTTCCCAGCTTTGATGAGCTTCGTGGCTGATCTGGCGCTGGATTGGGTAGCTAAGTACGAGGCATCCATTGTCGGCGAACGGCTGCTCCCCTTTCTGCTGATGGTCGTTGGCTTCTTCCCCATCTCGTTCTCACTCGTCATCGCACTGGAGACGTTCGTCGGTGAGAAGGAGCGCAGGAGCTTGGAGCCTCTCTTAGCCACGCCGCTGACAGATGCGCAGCTCTACATCGGCAAGATGCTGGCAGCTACCATCCCGCCACTCGTTGCTTCGTATCTAGGTATTTTAGTCTACCTGGCGGGCCTTCACCTCTTCAAGGGATGGGCCCCACCGACCATCCTGGTGGCGCTTGTGCTTATCCTCACGTTGGTGGAGAGTCTCGTCATGGTATCCGGAGCAGTCGTGGTCTCGAGCCAGACCACCAGTGTGCGCGCGGCGAACCTGCTGGCCAGTTTCATCATCATACCTATGGCTCTGCTGATTCAGGGGGAAGCCATCATTATGTTCTGGGCCAACTACCATGTACTTTGGCTCATCGTACTGTTCCTGATCATCGTGGATATCGTACTGATACGAATGGGGATCCAAACCTTCAACCGAGAGGAGCTGCTAGGTCAGGAGATTGATGAGCTGAATGTAGCTTCGATCTGGAGAACCTTCACAGGCTATCTCCGCTGGGCGCCGTGGCCGCCCTTGACTGAGAGCAGCGCCATAACCAGGCGGTGGCTGGCCAGCCTGGTTGGCTTATACCGATACGAGCTCCCCGCGATTCTGCATCGTGCAAGGCTGGCGCTCATAGCAGTGTCAGTTGGGCTATTGCTCTCCGGCCTCGTTGGCTACGGGTTCGCCGCCCGTCACCCTCTGCCCTCAAATCTGATACATCTCGATCAAATCTCGATCGAGGCATTCTCCGAGGTCTCGTCCGGCGGCTGGCTGCCCGAATTCTCCACGTGGGGCATCTGGACCAACAACGTACGCGCCCTCTTGATAGCAGCAGTCCTGGGTGTGTTCTCATTCGGTGTGATCGCCATCATACTTCTGATGGCGCCCCTGTCTATCGTCGCGTTCTTCGCAGCCCAGGCGGCCCATATGGGGTACAGTCCCCTGCTATTCCTGGCCGCCTTCGTGCTTCCTCACGGAGTGATCGAACTACCTGCGGCGGTCGTTGCCACAGCGCTCGCTGTTCGTCTGGGCGCTGCCGTAATGACTCGCCCGCGTGATAGATCAATGAGTGAGGGATGGCTGTCGGCGCTGGCCGATTTCGCCAAGGGATTCATCGCCATAGTCCTGCCACTGCTAGCGCTCGCCGCCGTCCTTGAGGTATACATCACGCCCTGGGTCGTGATCGGTGTATTCGGCAGGTAGGATGATACCGCTGGGGCGGCCTGAGCATCTCACTGGAGATGCTCATTGCACCGGCTTGCAGCCAGGTCGAGGCTGGACGCGACATCTTCCCCATTGGCCACGGCCGCCAACATATGCTCAATAGCAGTTCGGCATTCGTCGTAGCGCGCCATCGGGATCTCGAGTCCATAGTCATATCTCATGAAGCCGAGCGCTTTCCCATAGGCCGGGTTCGCAGCCAGATAATCCGATAGAAGCCGTGTTGTCGACGCGCGAACAGGCAAGTAACTGGTGCCCGTGACCCATTCCGCCTGCTGAGCAGGTTCGCTCATCCACCGAATGAACAGCCACGCCGCCAGCTGATTCTTTGGTGTGTTAGCGAAGATCGAGTGACCTGGACCGTGACTTCTCATCCGGGGCCTGGAACCCGCGTACGGCGGGAACTGCACGCTCCACTCAAACCCAGCCCCGCGCTCGACAAGCTGAGTATACTGGGGCACGTAATGCACCGGTGCAAGGGTGAATAGAGTCCACCCGGAGCCAAAGTTGGCCTCATCCTGATCAGGAGTGATCACCGCATGAGCGCACTCCTGCGCAGTCAGTTCCCTCTGCAACGAGAGCGCGGCCACGCCCTCAGGACCACCGAACACATACCTGGTCCCGATCCCATCGGTCATATCGCCCCCATGACTGAACAGCGAAGCGATGAACTGCTCTGAGGACCACGCATATTCATACCCCAAGGTGGTTCCTCTGCCTTTCGCATTGGAGAATCTCTGGCGCGCCGCCGCACACGCCATCTCAGTGAAACGTTCCCACGTTTCTGGCGGGCCGTCGTATCCCAGCTCTACCAGCCAGTCCTGATTGTAGTAGAGCACGTCCATTGACCTATAAAAGGGCCAGCCAAACCGGGCATCCAGTTGCGGTGCATAGCCGCTGATCAGAATCCCCGGGTAGAAGTCTCGCAATTCGACGTCAGTATAACCCCACCTTCGACTGTAGACATACGGGGTCAACGGCACTACAGCGTCCTGATATGCATAGGACAACGCCTCGGCCGGATGTGCCGCTGCCATACTGGGCAATCTTCCGCTCGCGATCCCAGAGAATACTCTGCTCCGGAGCTCAGCGCTGCTCCCTTGCGACTCGGCCAGTACCGTGATGCCCCACTGATTAGACCGATTGAACCGATCGACAAGATCGAGCAACACCTGTTCGTGAGCGCCAGTTTGAAAGTGCCAGTAGGTGACAACCTCACCGGTCGGATCGAGCGTCTCCAAGTCGCCAAACTGCTCTCGATCATACGACACCGAGGATGACTGGCCTGTCTGGTTGGATCGGTCAGTCGTCAGCCCCGAAGGGGAGCGGGCGCACGATACGGTCTGAACAACGATGATCCCAAGTACCAGACAAACCACGACTGCTCTGCGCATATGGGACTCCCGATGCCTCCGCATCGAGATGCGATGACCTGCCCTCACGTTCTCACGGACTTGAGGGCGCGGTCTGCTGCCTCGGCTATGAAGCCGCTGTCGTTGGCAGTGGTCACGAAGAGAAAGCCCTGAGCGATTCGCTGTCGGAATCCGTCGCCCGCAGCGATACCAGGTACCTTACCGACCGAGCGACACACATCGAGCACACCCTGAATGGCGGCCTCGTGTGCCTTCTTGCCATCTGCCGTGGTCAGATCAATACCCATAGAACGGGCGAGGTCCGCCGGACCAATCCAGCAGCCATCCACACCGTCTACTGAGAGGATCTCCTGTGCATGCTCCGCAGCCTGTATTGTCTCGATCTGGACAGCCAGAAAGACCTCTTCGTCGACCCACGCCCCATAGTCGTCTCCAAGGAAACCTGTGCCGAAAGGTCCCCACGAACGTCCACCCTGAGGCGGATAGCGGACGGCGAATGCTGCACGCCTCGCATCATCCACGGTGTTCACCATAGGAACCACGATGCCCAAGGCGCCTCGATCCAGCATCCTACCGATGGCATAGTAATCGTTTGACTGCACCCTGACCATCGGGGTGGCAGTGCCAAGACAGATGCTCCTGAACGCCAACATTGAGGAAGCATCATCCCAGGCCCCATGCTGGTTGTCCACCAGGATGAAGTCGAACCCCATCCGAGAGAGCAGCTCGGCCGCTATCGGGGCGCCCAGACTGACAGGCGCACCGATAGCGGGCTGACCGTCCAGCATCTTGCGCTTCGCACTTCTTAGCCCCATATCGCTCTCCTCTCTTGCCCCATATGGCGCCCCTGGCGCAACATCATCGAGCTAGAAAAGCGGGCCGGGCCTGAGCCCGACCCGCAGCACAGCTGCAGCAATCTACTCTACAGGCCCGATGTCTTTGGGAGGCCAGTACGAGAACCACGCGTGACCGACCACATCTTCAATAGGCACCGGGCCAAAACTCCGCGAATCATTCGACGCGCCTCGATTGTCACCCAGGACAAAGACGTGCAGAGGCGGAATCACCTCAGGACCGTAGTCCCCCCCGCCCAGGCTGGCGGGCCAGGTCTCCTCAAGGCGTTCACCTTCGACGAAGACTTCGCCCCCGCGGATCTCAATCCGCTCTCCGGGGAGTCCTACGACTCGCTTGATCAGCATATCCGGTTGTCCCTCGACTTTGATAACCACGATGTCGCCTCGCCGAGGTCCATGGATGAACCGATATGTAACCTTCTCAACCACGACCCGTTGTGCGCTGTGGAGCGTGGGTTCCATACTCTGTCCCAGCACCTGCGTCGCCTGAGCCAGGAACAGGTTGATGATCAGCGCAATCACGATGGCAGGGATGATGGTCTCTCCGATTTCACGGATCGCTTTGGCCACCCACCCCGTATCGCCCGATTCACGCTCCCGTGTTTCCAGCTCCATCTCGACTACACCACCTACTCTCCGCGCCCCGCAAGCTAACTCAGCATCCTGAGCGATGTTCTACCGTCGATTGGATGAACGGCGATCCCTATTGGTGCGACCGCCCCCTGGTTTGCCAGCCGGCCTGTCAGCAGCGCGCGCCTGTTCCGGCGACCAACCTTCCAGGACAGCCTGCCGTGACAGCCGTATCTTGCCATCCGAGCTGATATCTGTCACCATAACCATGATCTCGTCGCCAACGTGGACCACGTCCTCTACGCTCTGGACATGATAGTCAGCCAACTGCGAGATGTGGACCAGCCCATCGGTGCCTGGCAGAATCTCGACGAATGCACCAAAGTCGGTCGTCCGAACCACTCGGCCCGTGTAGACCCGGCCGATCTCCGCCTCTTCGGTCAGGCTCTCGATCATCCGCATGGCCTTCTCGGCCGACGGCCCGTTGGTGGCAGCGATGTAGATCGTGCCGTCATCCTGGATATCAATGCGCACATCACACGCTTCCTGCAGTGCGCGCACAGTCTTCCCCCCGCTCCCAATCACGGCCCCCAGCTTGTCGGGATCTACATGTGTGATCGTCATCCTGGGTGCGAAAGCCGAGAGATCGGGCCGTGGCGTCGAGATGGCCTGTTCCATGGTATCCAGTATCTGGAGTCGGGCCTTCTTGGCCCGGTCCAGTGCTTCAGACATTATCTGGTACGATATACCCGATACCTTGATATCCATCTGAAGTGCGGTAATGCCCTCATGGGTACCCGCCACCTTGAAATCCATATCACCAAGATGGTCTTCCAGCCCCTGAATATCGGTGAGGATCTGGTAACGCCCGTTCTGCATCATCAGTCCCATCGCAATACCTGCAACCGGCGCCTTGACAGGCACGCCGGCATCCATCAGCGCCAGGGTACTGCCACATACACTCGCCATCGAGGTTGATCCGTTTGAGCTCATCACCTCGCTGACCACCCGAATCGTGTATGGGAACTCCTTCTCGGGCGGGATCACCGGTTCCAGCGCTCGTTCTGCCAGGGCGCCGTGTCCGATCTCGCGACGACGTGGACCACGCATCGGTCGGGTCTCTCCTGTTGAGAACGGCGGGAAGTTGTAGTGATGCATATACCGCTTGGTGTCCTCTGGCGACAGATCGTCGAGTGTCTGCTCCTCGCGAGGGGTCCCCAGGGTCACAATGGAGAGCACCTGGGTCTCACCACGGGTGAAAAGGCCCGATCCATGCGTCCTTGGCAACAGCCCCACTTCGGCGGCCAGTGGTCGGATCGTATCAAGCGCTCGTCCGTCAACTCGCACCGATTCATTGATGGTATGAGATCGAACAATCTCGCGCTCAATCTCTGCAAACGCTTCTTCGATCACAGGCTGCTCCCAGGTTTCCGCCAGTTGCTCGACCATCTCCGCCTGAAGCGCACGAAGCTGCTCGTAACGCTCGGCCTTCGACGAAGTCTTGTACATCGCCTCGTACACACGGTCGGCCGCGCGCCCACGAATCGCCAGCATCAGTTCCTCAGGAAGAGCAAACGATGGATATTCCTGCTTCGGCTTGCCCATCGCTTCCCGCATCTCGATCTGCACGCGCAGCGTATCCTGAAGGGCCTCATGCCCAGCGCGCAAGGCCTCAACCATGACTGTCTCATCGACCTCCTGAGCGCCAGCTTCCACCATCAGCAGAGCATCAACCGTCCCCGCGAGTCGCAGGTCCAGCGTGCTGCTCTCCATCTGAGAGACGGTCGGATTGATTACGATGTTCCCATCAATGTACCCAACGCGAACAGCGCTGACTGGCCCCCCAAACGGTATGTCAGAGATCAGCAATGCCGCCGAGCTGGCGATGATCGAGAGAACATCGGCGTGGTGCTCTTCATCCTGCGACAATGACGTAACGATGATCTGCACATCATTGCGCATATCGGATGGAAAGAGGGGCCTCAGCGGACGATCTATCAGACGCGAAGTCAGAATCGCCGATTCAGTCGGCCTTCCCTCACGCCGAAAGAACGATCCCGGAATCCGACCGGCGGCATACAGCCGCTCCTCAAAATCAACAGTCAACGGGAAGAAATCAATGCCCGGGCGAACTTCGGGCGACATCGTGGCCGTGGCCAGTACGACGGTATCACCGCATCGGGCGGTTACCGCACCACCGGCCTGCTGAGCAAGCTTCCCTGCCTCGATCGTGATGATATCATCACCCAGCTTGGCACTAAATTGACGACTAGTATTCACTGCATTATCCTCCGTGTATATGCGGCGCGGAGGTCAGGGACTGGGGGGTATCGCGCAACTGGTACAAGCTCAATGCTGCGCTACACACCCCAATTCCTGGACCCAGCGCCTTCCGCTCAAATGCACGCCCTCGTGGCGTGGCGATCGTATCTGTGATGGCACTTATTAAGGCAAACGAGTAGATGGGACCACAAACCTCCGCATCTACTCGCTCAATTGCCTTGGCCGTGCTTCAAGTTGTCTATCTGCGCAACCCGAGTCGCTGGATAATCTCCCTGTAGCGTTCGGGATCCTTGCGGCTAAGATAGGTCAGATGACGTCTACGCTGACCCACCATCTTCAGCAACCCACGGCGCGAGTGCTCGTCGTGTTTGTGCGACTTGAGATGCTCAGTCAACTGGTTGATACGGGTGGTCAGCAGCGCGACCTGAACCTCTGGCGACCCAGTGTCATTAGGGCCACGCGCATACTCCTGAATTATGCTATCCTTCTCGATC
>JAAZAN010000335.1 GCA_012514315.1 Chloroflexota bacterium | reverse complement strand
TGTAGGGCTCAACCGCTTCCAATGCCGTCTTCACGACGGTGAGCCACCAGTCCAGGGCAAGCTCCATCAATGCGTCGAAGAACTCTGGCTCCAAAACCGTGTCGATGAGCCACTGTTCATAACCCCGCAGGTACTGAGTCTGATGCACGATACCGATGGGAAGAGTCAGAACTACCGCGCGATCGGTCTCTTCGTGCAACTGCCGTGCCCGCTCTCGCAGCCCACGGTAGCGCCCCAGATCGAGCGGATCGGGCCAACGATAATCGTTGAGCGTCGACGTCGTTGTATTGGCCAATGGGTTGCCTAACGGGGATCGACGCCCATCGGATGCCGGAATCCAGATGACCTGGAACTCGTCCTCGACGCTTCCATCGGGGGCTTCAACCTCGCTAAAGCCGTCTGGCTGCCCCAAGGTGAGCGCGACGGTATCCACGTGCAAGCGCGAAGCGACCGGCTCATCCACCAGGACGGTGTGCATCTTGCCAGAAAAGTAGCGCTTGGGCGCCCTCAGACCCGTGACGCGCATGATGTCGTCGTACACCCCATCCATCATGGTCGTGAAGGAGCAGCCGCCGATGTCGATAGGCACGCGATCGGGTTCGCGATGCGCCAACGCGCTCAGGACGCGCTCACGACCTGTCATGGGCGCGTTCATCGTGAGATCTCCGGCACCGCAACCTGTTTGGTGCTCACGAAGGACTCGTGACGGGCGATCGCAGCGGCTAAGCCAGCCGGATCAATCTCGACACCAATCCCGGGTTTGGTCGGCACGGTGATCGTGCTGTCTTCGGGGTTAATGGCTATCGGCTCAGTGACCTCTAGCGTGTAGTGCATGTATGAGACTTCGAGGTCGCCCGGCAATGTGACTCCCGGCAGCGACGCGATCGCCACCTTCGCAGCGATCCCCAAGCCCGATTCGAGCATCCCGCCGATCCAGACAGGGATGCCGTTAGCACGACACAGGTCGTGGATGCGGCGGGCTTCCGTCCAACCGCCGACCCGTCCGGGCTTGATGTTGATGATGTCGCAAGCCTTGAGAGCCAGCGCGAGCCGCGTGTCGCCTACCGAGTGGATGCTCTCATCGAGGCACAGCGGCGTCTTGATGAGCGGATGCAGACGACTGTGGTCGTAGATATCGTCGCAGTCTAGGGGTTGCTCGATCATCAGCAGCCTCAGCTCATCCATCGCCTGGAAGATTGGTGCGTCTTCGAGACCATAGGCGGAGTTGGCGTCGAGCATAAGAGGGATGTCTGGGAAAGCCAATCTTGCAGCGCGGGCCAGCGCCAGCTCATGCCCCGGTCGGATTTTGAGTTTCATGCGCTGGAAGCCGCGCTCCCGCGCCGCCCCGATCGCCGCGATCGTCTCGGCGATCCCCTGGATGCCGATCGCCCAGCCGCACGCGACTCGTTCTTTTGCACCCTCGGGATAGGGCTGTGCCAGCTTCCTTGCCATGGACAGGCCATCTCGCTTTGAAACGAGATCCCACGCCGCCATATCGAACATCCCCTTGCAGAAGTGGTGTCCGCGCACTCGTCCCAGGTACGGCTCCAGGTCCTGTGTCTCCTCGATATCGGCGCCAAGCATGGAGGGGATCAGGTACTCGCTGGCGATGTGCCACGCTGTCCCGGTCGTCTCGGGGCAGTACATCGGCGACGGTGTGGTGGGGCACTCGCCCCAGCCCACCAAGCCTTCCGAGTGCAGGGCAACGAAGAGTCCATGGCCCTGGGTCATCGGACCTGAGCTGATGACGAACGGTCGCACCATAGGCAACCGGTACTGGTATAGATCGATGCGTTCGATTCTCATGGTTTCTCTCTCAGTAGCCGCTCTTGGAAGCGCTCCAGCGCGTCCAAGAGCCGGGGCATATTCGTTCAGTTTTCGATCGGCATGGCCGATTAAAGACCCAACCTTGGGGGCACCGCCCGCCCCTCGGCAGAGTGTGCTGCAAATCCGGGTAAGCGGGTTAACCACCACCCTCACCCCCGGACCTTTCTCCTACTTCGTGAGAGAGGGGCATCCGCCATTCGGTGTTTTTGAGCGGCACTCGCCGGGAAGCGGTTACACTCTCTCACGCTGAGTCTATCAACACCTTCGTCTCAGTGGGTGGGTTGGGATGCAGTGGCGACGCTACACCTGCGACTTTGAGGTGTGCAGCCGTGGGTCCAGGGCGTCGCGCAGGCCATCGCCGAGCAAGTTGAACGACGCTGCGACGATGAGGATGAGCAGACCAGGGATGCCGGCCACCTGCGGAGCCGTCGCCAGGACGTCGCGGCCCGTCGCCACGAGGATGCCCCAATCGGATGTCGGCGGCTGGACGCCCAATCCGAGGAAGCTCATGCCGGCTGCGACGGTGATCATGCTGCCCATCTGGATGCTGCTGGCTACGATGATGGGTGAGATCGCGTTCGGCAGGATCTCCTCGACCATGATCTGCCAACTGCTGCTCCCGCAGACTCGGGCAGCCTCGACAAAGCTGGAATTGCGAATGCTCACGACTTCCACGTAGACGATGCGGGAAATCCACGGTACCAGGTAGATGCCGATGGCGATCATCACGTTCATCAGGCCGGGTCCGAGCGCTGCGCCGATCGCCACTGCCAGGAGCACGTTGGGTATAGCGAAGAACACGTCTACCACGCGCATCAGCACGTTGCCTACTGCCTTGGAGTATCCGGCAATGATGCCGATAAGCGTAGCGATCAGGGTCGCCAGGAGCACGGGCACGAGTGCGGCCATGAGCGACACGCGTCCACCCCACAACACCCGGGTGAGCAGATCACGTCCCAGGGCATCCGTGCCCATGATGTGACCGGGCGAACCCAACGGTTCGAGGCGCTCCCCGGTGCGCGCGTATGGGTCGTATGGTGAGATCACCGGCGCAAGTATCGCGAGCAGGACCACGACCACGATCACGGTCAGCGCGACCATGGAAACGCGATCGCGCCTGAACGATGCGAAGCTCTGCTGCCAGGCAGTGAGCTGTTGGGTGCTCTCAGCCTGCCCCACTGTCGGCGTCTGTGTCGCGTTCACGCTGCTCGCGGCAGTCCCCTCTCGCACAACTGTCATTGGACCTCCAAACATGGCTGGAAAAGCGTGCGCCGGCCTCCGCTGCTATTGTGCCGGACGCCGGATGCGCGGATCGAGTGTGGCCTGCAACACATCGGAGAAGAGCGATGCCGTGGTGAAGACCAGCGCCACGAGCAACAAGACTCCCTGCATCACGGGTACATCTTGCGAGCCGATCGCGCTGTAGATCAGCGATCCCAGCCCCGGCCAACTGAAGACAATCTCGACGAACAAAGCTCCACCGAAGACGTATCCGACTTGCAGCGCCCACACGCTGAACACCGGCACCATGATGCTCCGCAGCCCGTGGCGGAAGAGAATCGCCTTATGCGGAAGGCCGCGAGCGCGGGCCGCAAGGATGTAGGGCTGACCCAGTACGTTGAGCAACGAGGAGCGCGTGATGCGCGCCACGACGGCCAACGTGGCAAAACACGCCATGAAGCCCGGCAGGATCACGTGCCGTAGCAGATCCAGAAGACCGCCGGGGTCGCGCGCGTCGTACATGCCGCCCGCCGGTAGCCAATGCAGCTTCACGGCGAAGAGGTATATTACCATCAAGCCGAGCCAGTAGTTGGGCGCCGTGATGCCCACAAGGGAGAGTGCTCGCACCAGGGCATCGATGGCCGTTCCTCTGCTCAGGGCGGAGATCAGACCGAGCGTGAAACCGATGATCAGCGCGACGACCATGGCGAATGCTGCGAGGATGGCGCTGTTGGCGGCCTTCTGTCCCACCAGCTCCGTGACCGGGACCTTGTACTGGATGGAGGTTCCCAGGTCGAGTTGGAGTGCGTTCTTGAGCCAAAGCGCATACTGCACGTACAGTGGTTTGTCGAAGCCCAAAGAACGAGAGAGAGTTGCATACAGCTCAGGGTCATGGCTGGGCCCCATCAGAATCTGGGCCGCGTCTCCTGGGATGATCTTGATCAGCGCGAACACCACGATGCTCACACCCCACAGGATCAGCAGAGTCGCCAGCAGGCGCCGCACTATGAACTTGCCCAATGTCTCTCCTCCTGATACCCCCGGGCGGCCAATACAGAGAACCGCCCGGGGAGCACGGCGATCGGAGCGCCGCCCTACGCGCTTACCCCTCGATCCAGACCCTACGCATGTCCCTGTTATAGTCAGCGATGTGATAGTAGCCCTTCACGCGCGGGTGGTACAACACGTCGCCCAGAGTGGCGATGACAGGCAAGTGGTAGGCCATCTCGACTCCGCGAGTGTTGACCTTCTGATACAGACCCACACGCTCGCTCACATCAAGCGCTGAACTCGCGCTCTTTAACCACTCACTGATGTCTGGATCGGCAACATGCCCAACGTTCAAGTCCTCATAGCACCGACTCAACCACCAGTCTGAGTTCATCCCCCAGCCCATGTAGTTCATGGCGACATCATCGGGCATTGTCTTGCCCCAAGTGGAGAAGTATGTCTGCGCCTCGATGACGTCCAGCTTTAACTCCACGCCGAACGTGTGCCAGGACTGCTGCAGCCACTGTGCCATGCTCTGAGCGAGAGCTGCAGAGGTGCACTGATACGTGAGCTCGATCGGCGTCGATGGCGTAATACCGACTTCCTGAAGCAGGGCTTTCCCCTTCTCCTCGTCGTAGGGGTACGGATCTATGTCGGGAAAGGCTGCAGCCGATGACGGCCCGGCCATCTGGTACCATGGCTTCCCGAAGCTGTTATAGACGTCCTTCACGAACTGCTTTCGGTTCGTCAGGATGTTGAGCGCCTGCCGCACTCGAACGTCCTTCATGATCGGATGGTTCATATTGAACGACAGATACCAGAAGTTGGGATACGCCCCGTTCGCAAGGACGAACTGTTTCGATTGCAGCATCGGCACATCCTCGTAGGGCGGATACAGAAAGACCATATCCACTTCGCCGGCCAGCAGAGCCGCAGTCATCGCCCCCGGTTCTCCGATCACCCTATAGGTGAGCCGATCAAGATGGGGCCGGTAGAGATCGCGTGAATCCCAGTAGTCAGCGTTGGGGGCGAACACTGCGCGCTCGCCACGGGTGCGCTCGACGAAAGTGAACGGACCGGTGCCAACCGGATGCTCGCCAACTCCTTCGTTGCCGTACTTCTTGACTGCGTCGGGCGATACCATCGTCACCATGCCGAAGCCACATGGTTCACACGTCATCTCTATGAAATCGGCGAATGGCTTGTTGAACTTGATCTTGATGTTGCCGTCGTCCACGACCTCGACGTCATCGATGGACCTGTAGAAATAGCCCATCAAGGCCGCGCCCGCCGGATAGTAGTACTGGAAGTCCGGCTTCATGATCCGGTAGAAGTTGAACTGCGCCGCCTGGGCATTCCATGGGGTCCCGTCGTGGAACTTAACGCCGGAGCGCAGCTTCACGCTCAACTCCATCGCATCGGGGGTCCACTGCCAGGACTCGGCCAGCACGCCCGAAACGGGTGGTGCCGCATTGGCGTTGTAGACCGACTGGTCACGTTCCCAAAGACCTTCGTACAGTCCCTTCAGATACTGGCTCGTCACCGCTCCGGAGCCGATAGCTGGATCAAGCGGTGACGCATCGCCGGACATGGCGATCACCAAAGAGCCACCTTTGCCCTGGCAGAGCCCAGCCGGGCCTGGATTCTTGATACAAGCGCTGGCAACGGTCGGGATAGCGGTCGCAGCGGCACTCGCTGCCGGCTGCGTGGCGGCCGGCGCCTGCGTAACATTGGCGCCGCATGCGGCCAATAGTGATGTGGCGGCGGTCGAGCCCGCGCCCACTGCAACATACCTCAGGAAGGTACGTCGGGACATTCGCTTATTCATCTGCGCACTCCTTTGTCGAATGAGTCAAGGGTTCGATTTGGTGACACGCCACCGAGTGTTCCGCTTCGATCGTCCTGAGCTGCGGTACGGCACTGCGACATTCACCGCAAGCTTGAGGGCAATCCTCTGCGTAGCTGCACCCAATGGCCGGTTCCCTACCCATCGCAACTTCGCCTCCTCGTGCAACAGGGCCCGTGCTGGCACGATGTGCTCGGTCGACGGACAGGATAGCGTCCAACAAGCGCCGCGTGTGGGGGTGTAGTGGATGGGCAAACACGCTGCTCGTCGGACCGACTTCGATCATCCGTCCATGGCATAGAACCACGATTCGGTCCGCCACATGTTGGATCACATTCAAGTTGTTGCCTATGAAAAGCATTGTCAAGCCGAGGCTCTCTTTGAGGTCGCGCAGCAGGTTGAGTATCTGCGCCTGGATGGACACGTCCAGTGCGGAGACGGGTTCATCGAGCACGAAGACCTGGGCGCCGGAAGCCAACCCGCGCGCGATGCCGACGCGTTGGATCTGCCCGCCGCTGAACTCGTGAGGATATCGGTTAGCGTACATGCCGTTCAGCCCCACAGTCTCAAGCACCTCCGCCACGCGCATTGCCCGCTCCTTCGCGGTGTTATACAGACCGAAGTTGCGTATGGGCAGTGCTATGCTCTCCCCCACGGTGCGTCGCGGGTTGAGCGAAAGGAGCGGGTTCTGGTAGACAAGGTGAACGGTGCGTCGATACTCGCGCAGCGTCTGCGGGCTGCATCGGAACACGTCATCACCGCGAAAGAGGATTGTCCCCGCAGTCGGCTTTACCAGAGTCATCACCATGCGGGCGACGACCGTTTTGCCACAGCCCGACTCTCCGACGAGGCTAAGGGTCTCTCCCGGTAGCAAGGTAAAAGACACACCGTCGACGACGCGATTCCAGCCAACCCGGCGCTCGATCAGGAAGCCCTCTTTCTTAGGGTAGTCCTTTACGAGGTCTTTTGCCTCAACGATCGGCTCGTGGTTCACTGGACTCCCTCCTCGAGGAAGCAACGGATGTAACGGTCACTCTGGAAATGGCGGATTGGCGGTTCGCCAGAGCAGACGTCCATTACACGGGGACAGCGGGGAGCGAAAGCGCACCCTGCCGGAAGTCGAACCGCATCGGGTGGCTGCCCGCTGATCTGGAACAGACGGGATCCACGGCTGCCCGAACGCGGCACCGATGCCATGAGAGCTGCCGTGTATGGATGACGGGGCGCCTTGAGGATATCGCCCAGCGACGCCTGTTCCACAATTTTGCCGGCATACATTACGGCGACTTGATCTGCCACCCGCGCAACTACGCCGAAATCGTGGGTGATGAGGATGACCGACAGACCCGTCTCGCGCCGAATGTCGTCCAGCAAAGCAAGCATCTCGCTCTGGCTGATCGAGTCAAGGTTAGTGGTCGGCTCGTCTGCGATCAGCACTGACGGATTGCACAACAGCGCCATCGCGATCATCACGCGCTGGGCCGTGCCGATGCTGATCTCGTGCGGATACTGTTTCATGACATCCGCCGGACGGGACACCTGGACGTGGCCGAGCAGGCTCACCGCCCTCGTAGTCGCCTCTGTGCTGCTCGCATGGGCGTGAAAGCGATAGGTCTCCACCATCTGCTCGCCGATGGTGAACATGGGATCCAATGCGGCGGTGGCGTTCTGGAAGATCATGGCGATGCGCACGCCGCGCAAGCTCTGCAGCTCTGTCTCGCTCATAGTGCGCAGATCGTGGCCTTCTAGCAGCACTCGCCCTTTTTCGATTTGGCCGGGCGAGGAGATCAAACCCATGATCGACAATGCGGTGACGCTCTTGCCGCAAGCGGATTCACCGACAAGCGCGAGCGTCTCGCCGCGCCTTAACGAGAGGCTGACCCCATTAACCGAACGGACTCGACCTTCGAACGTGCGGAAGCTCGTCCATAAGTCCTCAACTTGAAGTACTGGTCCTAGTGTCGCAGACATCGACTCCCCGTGCCTTTTCGCTGAGCGAGGGAAAATGGAGACAAGTCATGGCTCCACCCCATCACGTCTTCAAGCCTTTGATAGCTCGTACGTCTTGCCGGTGTGGATCAACGCCTGCCAGTTCTCGGGCTTTGCATCGACAGGTACACAGCACGCGACACCGAGGACGTAACCCCCATCGTCTCCGACAACATCGATCAGGCGCCGGACGTACGCTTCGATTGCGTCCGGCTTGGCGAGGCTGAGCATGGCCGCAGGCACATCGCCAGTGATCGCCCCGTGCCCTCGGAGGATTTCCTTCGCGCGGAAGATATCGGTCATGCCATCGAGCGAAACAATGTAGGACCCCTTGGGCAGGCGCCGAAAATACGGCAGGTTCTTGTCCCAGCACGTGTCCAGGTGGAAGATCGTAGTGATGCCTTCGTTCCACATTGCATCCACGATCTTCTCGGTGTAGGGCATCCAGAACCGCTCGAAGACCGGCAGTCGGTAGTAGTAGGCCGACGCGCGCTCCTCGATAAAGAAGGTACGCTGAAGTCCGGCGCGTTTGCTACCCTCAATCATGGCGGGAATCAGATCGTCCGTCATGCGTTGAATTGCCCGCTCAACCAAGTCCGGGTGAAAAAAGAGGTCTTCGGTTAGTCCTTCCAGGGAGCGGGCACACGACAGCGTGAAGAACGGATGCCACGGCGAGGGAGACCACTTCCAGGGTCGCATGTCGCGCCGGGCGAGTTCCGTCGCGAGCCTGGTTGCAGCCGGACGAATAGCCGACTGACTTCGGCGTACTTCCTCCAGGGAAGTCGATGTGAGCCGCCAGCGGAACTCTGACTCGAAAAACGTCTGCCAGCCGATCTGCGCGATTGTGTCATAGTCGTCGAGCTGGAGGAGCGGTTCTTCGAGCACCTGCACCACGTACTCATCTGGCAGATCGATTCCAGGCACGCGCGCTCGCATCGGATAGACCTCTCCTGTCTGCCAACTCAGGATATCCATCGGCCCACCGGTGTAGGCGTCCCATCCGCCACAACCGTCTACTACTCGTAAAAATGCATCGACGGCGGTCTCAGGATTGCGGAGATACTCGCCGACGGTGACGCCGCCCAATCCGGCAATCGGCTCTGGAGGCGTGTGTGGCACGATAGGGGCGCGGTCCGGCTTCTCCAGGCGCAACGCGGCCGCGATCCTTTCTTCACTGCTCATCGTCTCACGGCGCATGTCAGCTTCCTCCCGTGACGGAGAGGCAGTACTCTATCCCCTTGGAGGCATCCACCGTCTGGAAATCTGCGCCGATGTATTCTTTCACGGTGTCGTTGGTGACGCCACCGCCCACCATCAGCT
>JAAZAN010000334.1 GCA_012514315.1 Chloroflexota bacterium | reverse complement strand
GCAGCAGTTGGAGGCAGAAAACCGCGCTCCGCCGTGTCAGAACCTATGCCTGGAACACAAATGCCCGCCAATTGACTCCTCGAAGTGTCACATATGGTGCAATTCGAGTTTAGATGCGATTGCCCTGTAGGATCTCAATTGGGGTTGCGTTACGATAGCTTTTGGTGTATTATCAATCTAGTACACTGAGTGATCCACCGCTGGTGGCATCATGACCGGCTGTCAACGTTTCACATAGCGCAAGGAGGTACGCAATGGATGTTATCAGAGTCGCGGCCACCTCTCGGTCAACCGCAGTAGCAGGGGCCATTGCCGGTGTTATGCGGGAAAAAGGTCAGGTCGATGTGCAGGCTATCGGGGCGGGGGCAGTCAATCAGGCCATTAAGGCGATTACTATTGCCCGTGGGTATCTCGAGGAAGATGGAATCGACATTGTGTGTGTGCCGACATTCATTGAGATCGAGATCGATGAGCAGGAAAGGACCGCAGTGAGACTGCGAGTCGAGAAGCGTGGTACGCCGGCCTCTGCGGCGTAGAACGCCCTGTCGCGTAGACTGGAGCAACCTCCGACAGTGTCTGCTGCTGATGTCGGAGGTTGCTTGTGTTCTACGGATCGTGAGTCCTGGGTGTCGGCGGCACGTGATGAGCTTGTACCGCTACTGTAATCGAATGCTGCTTAGCCCTTCACCGGCGCGCAATCTAGTATGTGAACTCTTTCCTCAGTGAGGGAGATCGAACATTAGCACTTCGATTGCCAGACGCAGATTTGCGTTGTTCCCGATGCGATCCT
Organism: Chloroflexota bacterium; assembly: GCA_012514315.1. Lineage (GTDB taxonomy): Bacteria > Chloroflexota > Anaerolineae > B4-G1 > B4-G1 > JAAZAN01. The sequence goes on along the minus strand of JAAZAN010000334.1, from coordinate 2,269 downwards.
CCGTCCGACGCAAGGCGTGGAGTACTTCGACACTACGTTGTACGCCGTACCGGACTGCATAGTCCCGCAACAGACCGATCCGATCAACATTGACGAGTGGGGCGTCTGCTGCGGCAGCTACGAATAGCACGTCCCGCCACCAGCCGATCCAAGCCTCGATCATCTCGTGCACTCGTGTGACCTCGCCAGCCATCTCGGCCGCGCGCTGAAAACGGACGCTAATCGGCGATCTGAGCAGACTCTCCATGTTGTCCAGGTAATCCTTACGGCGCGTGATCCTGGATTCGTCGTCTAATGCGCCGACTGCCCACCCTAACCGTCCTGCAGACAGATGGGCCAATAACTCAGCACGATCGGCATCGGCATGCCACCGTGTCATCAAGGCAGTCCGTATCCGATTCACTCCAAGCGGCCGCAGCGGGATGTGTTGACATCGAGAGACAATCGTGGGTAGCAGATTGTCGGCATCAATGGCCAACAAGATCAGAACAGCGTATGATGGTGGTTCTTCCAGAGTCTTGAGCAGGGCATTCTGAGCGCCGACCGTGGCCTCATCGAAGTGCTGCAGGATGGCGACACGATGGGAGCTCTCGGTGGGTGTAAGCGAAATCTGGCGTTGCAAGTCGCGGATCTGTTCAACCTTTAGGCTCTCATGGGCTTCGCTTGACCCGATGGTGTGCAGGTCTGGGTGACTGTTGTGAGTGACCCGGTGGCAGGCGCGGCAACTGCGGCACGGACGCGCTGTCTCCGCTACACATAACAGTGCGGATGCCAGTGAGTAGGCCAGCGTGGATCTGCCTACTCCAGGAGCTCCGGTGATAAGATAGGCATGGGACAGGTTGCCTTCCGCGATGGCTCGCTGCAGAAAGCCCACTGCCCAGTCATGTCCGATAACTCCCCAGCTTTGTGTGTTGATATCCATCTCTCACATTCTAGCACAGCAGCAACAGGCTTGCAAAATCGAGCGGGGGTGGTATAATGTGTGCAGATCGGGCGGTTAGCTCAGCTGGCTAGAGCGCCACGTTGACATCGTGGAGGTCACAGGTTCAAGTCCTGTATCGCCCACCATCGATAGGCCGGCCCTGCGCCGGCCTTTGCTATTGTCCGTTTGTCACTTGCAGAATCCTCGAAGGGTGGGGTGTGGGATACCATCGGCTCACACTACGCAACATATATGAAGCCAGGGAAGCGGTGGCCCAGTTCGCGATCCGGACACCACTCATCTACTCGCCCTGCTTGTCCACAGGCTGTGGGGCGGAGACCTTTCTGAAGCCCGAGAATCTTCAGCCGACGGGTTCCTTCAAGATCCGTGGTGCAGCAAACAAGCTGGCCCATATCCCCGAGGAGGAGAGGCGGCGTGGCCTGGTCACCGTGTCGAGTGGCAATCACGGACGAGCTGTATCGTTTGTCGCGAAGCGTTTGGGCATTCCGGCAACTGTTTACCTCTCGGAGAATGTTCCCCAGAACAAGGTGCAAGCCATTCGTGAGCTCGGCTCTCGTGTCGTCGTACGTGGTTCTAGCTATGATGCGACCGAACGATGGTCCTACGAAGCTGAGCGCAGACTGGGGCTGACCCGAGTCCATCCGTTCGACGATCCATTGGTGATCGCAGGCCAAGGGACTATCGGAATCGAGATCATTGAGGACCTGTCAGAAGTTGATGCGGTGGTTGTCCCATTGTCTGGCGGTGGCTTGGCCTCAGGAGTTGCCCTGGCAGTGAAGTCGTTTGATCCAGCGATTCGTGTGATCGGCGTCTCGATGGCGCGTGGACCGGTGATGTACAGGAGTCTGCAGGCAGGCCATCCTGTTGAGATAGAAGAGGAAGACACGCTTGCTGATGCCCTGGCTGGTGGTATCGGTCTGGACAACCAGTACACGTTCGGATTGGTGCGGGAGCTGGTGGATGAAGTCGTCCTTGTCTCTGAGGAGGAGATCGCGCAAGCGATGATACTGAGCCTCACCATGCACGGGCAGGTTCTTGAGGGCGGAGGCGCGGTGGGCATCGCCGCGTTAATGCACGGGAGGATTTCTGGTCTAGGCGCCCGGGTCGTAGTTATCACCAGCGGCGCCAATGTAGACATAGCTGTGTTGATGACTCTCTTGTCACATCAGACAGACTGACTGATCTATCGCGCTTGTTCCGTGTAGAGGCTTTCTGATTGAGTGTTAGGAAAAGTTGAAAAGTGAACTCCTATGGCCGGATTTCCAGTTCAAAGGTGAACTCTGAACTCCTCCAGTGGGAGGGCTACTGAGTGTACCATCTTGTCGT
>JAAZAN010000333.1 GCA_012514315.1 Chloroflexota bacterium | reverse complement strand
TCGGCCAGCCTAGGAGACCCCTCAAGCATCATGGCTCTCAGTTTACTACATCCCGATGGAATTGTGAACAGTTACCCAGGTTTCGTGGGGGGTGGCAGAGCGTCCAGGTGCGCGACGATCTTTTCGCACAGTGGCTCGGATTGCCTGACCGAGCACCCTGTGCTATAATGCGCGTGTGGATGATGCAGCCTGGATGCGCCTGGCACTGGCTCAGGCTGAGCTGGCTTTGGAGCATGGGGATGTGCCGGTCGGCGCCGTAGCTGTTTGCGGTGGTGTAGTGATCGGCGCTGGACACAATCGCCGGGAGATTGACACTGACCCTACCGCTCACGCCGAAATTCTTGTACTACGTGAGGCAGCGCAGGCTCTGGGTACGTGGCGGCTCACTGGAGTGACACTCTACTGTACGCTGGAGCCATGCCCAATGTGTGCGGGTGCGATGCTGTCCGGAAGGTTGTCCCGTTTGGTGTATGGCGCGGATGATCCCAAAGCAGGTGCAGCAGGGTCGATGGTGGAACTCCTGAGGGATCCCAGATTCAACCACCAGGTCTTGGTCAGCCGTGGCTTAATGGCCGAGGAGTCCCAGGCTTTCCTGCAGCAGTTCTTCACCAGACTGCGCGATGATTGAGAGGAAGGGTGCCGGAGTGGACGATCGGGGCGGTCTCGAAAACCGTTGTGGTCCTTGTGACCACCGTGGGTTCGAATCCCACCCCTTCCGCCTGATTTGAGGGCCGTCTGTCATACTCGATCGAGTGAGTCCGAAGTGTTGCTTCTGTGTGGACGTCTTGGCGTCCACACGGAAATCAGGGCCGGTGTGTCACGACGATCTGGTTATCGCAGATCTCTACCCAGTCACCCGACCGGATACGGGAGATATCCACTCGATCCACCATCGGAATATCACTGATGATTGCACCTACGGCAACGACGGGGTCAGCCTCGGCGTTTATGATCGCCACTGGTCCTGCGCCGTTGCGGGCAAGCTGGTAGAGTGTATAAGACCCGACTGTGCTACCTTTGCCTGTGGGAAAGACGAGCACTCGTCCGCAGGTGCTTTCACCGGCGATAGGGTGGTCTATCTCGATCACTTTGCCAGTATCTGGGTCGACTCCCCCAAGAAAGCCGATGGGCTCTGGCGAGACCAGGGCTTGTCCTGCTGCACGTCCGGCCCTGACGACTCTGCCTTCCAGGTGGAGAGTCTCTTGACAGTTGGAGGGATCTGATACATTGCCTGGCGACATATCGACTCACTGGGTCGGATCAATATCGAATGCCTCGATGTTCCACAGCTCGAGGTATTGTGTCGGGTCCAGTTGGACACCCTTGACTTCTGGGCGGATCGCAACGAACTCCGGGACGAAATAGAGTGGTATCGCGGGGAGATCACGCGAGAAGATCCGCTGCGCCTCGGCATGGAGCGCGATTTGCTCGGGCGTGCCGTACATAGAATTCATGGCTGCACGACATGCCTCATCGTACTCAGGAACAGCGTATCCGGGATTATTGGTCGTGGCCCAGAGGTTGGCAGTGT
>JAAZAN010000332.1 GCA_012514315.1 Chloroflexota bacterium | reverse complement strand
GTCGGCCAGCGGACGCGCCGTTTCCAACGCCGTCTCCACCAAAGCTGCGACATCCATCGTCTCGCTCGGCACCGACTGGCGCAGCCAAGCCAGTTCGTGATCAGAGGTAAGGGGCGGGGCTGAGTGTGCCGCACGTCCGGGTCGGGCGTCCCAGCTCTCCAACTCGCTCTTACGATCTTCAGGTTTGGGTGCATCGGAAGGGAGCGCCGCCAGGTCGATCCCCCCACTGGCCAGCAGCGTGTCGCCTAGCACGCTGATCGCCTCTCGTTCCTGCCTGCGCAGGTGGCGCACGCTCAGACTCAGGTCGAGCGCGACCTCCTGCTGGGGCATCTGTTCGACATATCGATAGGTCAGGACGTGGTAGATTCGCCAGGACTCGGCATGTAGAGGGACGCGGTCAGCCGGCTTGAGCGCCCGGATCGCACTCAAGAGCTGTTGCCGGAGCGCCCCGATGGGATCGTGGCTCGATTCCAGCCCAAACAATGCCAGCAGCGGGCTCTCGCGGAGAGTCGCCGGGTCATACAGGTGCTGCAGCGCGTCCTGGAGTTCGTCCAGGAACGCGGTCATTGGGCTATCGTCGCTACTCATACACATGTCCGGAGCATGTCCGGTATACGTCTCCATTATGTCCGAATCATCCCCGCTGCTGGAGCGAAACTAATTATAATATTGATGTTCATCGGGGGCAATGTCATCAACCAGTGTCGGCAAATCCACTCGTGTGTCCATCCGACGTTTGCGACGGGCAACTTAGGTAGCGCGATTTCGTCGCAGGCGGTGGCCCAGGACTCCAAGCACCCAACTGGTGTCGAACTCGCGCTTGGGCCTTATGCCCACCAGCAATCGCTTAGCCTGCAGCGTCAAGGCCGGGCCCTATCGCCCAGCCGCACTTGCAGACGAACGAGAAAGAAATGAGCCAAGGATCACAGCTTGTTAGGACCAGAGATGTATGAGCTAGGGCAGTTACGGCGTTCTGGAACAACGCGAAAGCCAGAGAGTGATGGGACCGCCAAAGTACACGGGCGACATCAGCACAGGACGTTGACTCGGATGTGGCTGCGCCGTCATCGGTACCTGATGATTCTGCCTGGACTACTGTATTTCATTGTCTTCCATTACGTACCGATGTGGGGCGTCACGATCGCCTTCCAGGAATTCCAGCTCTGGAAAGGACTCTTCGGCAGCCGGTGGATCGGGCTTGAGAACTTCATTTTCTTCTTCAACTCCCCGTATTTCGTGCGTATTATGCGCAACACTCTGCTCATCAGTGGGCTCAACCTTCTGATCGTGTTCCCTGCGCCCATCGTGCTTGCGCTGCTGCTGAACGAGGTCCGTCACGCTACCTTCAAGCGCGTCATACAAACCGTCAGCTACTTCCCGCATTTCATCTCATGGGTCGTCATCGGGGGCTTGCTCATCTACACGTTCTCCACCCAGCTCGGGTTCGTCAATTTATGGTTGGGACGCCTCGGGATTCCGCCTATACAGGTTTTGGGGAATTCCCGGTCCTTCTATCCGTTGGTGGTGGCAAGTGCGATCTGGAAGTCGGTGGGCTGGGGAGCCATCATCTACCTGGCCGCCCTGGCGGGCATCAACCCGGAGCTGTAT
>JAAZAN010000049.1 GCA_012514315.1 Chloroflexota bacterium | reverse complement strand
TCGCGTCGATACTGGCAATGCATCCGCGCGTCCTGGTCCTTGACGAACCGACCTCGGGCCTCGATCCTGTTGGAAAGGCCGAGGTTTTCGCAGTGGTGCGCGAACTCAGGCGCAGACGGGACGTCACTATCGTGTTGGTGGAACAGGAGGCGGAGAAGATCGCGGAGTTCTCCGATCGCGTGATCGTTCTTTACGATGGCGTCGTGGAGTTGGATGGCGCACCGCGGGATGTCTTTGCCAATGGCGAGACTCTGAATGATATGGGACTGGCTGTTCCCCAGGTCAGTGAGCTGGCTGATCTACATAATCGCGCTTGGGGCACGGCCTACCGTTTCCTCAACGTCGAGGAGGCGTGCAGTGCGCTGGCCCGTGAACTCACAGGCGGAGGGTGTGATCGTTGAGTCTGGGCAAGCCATCCTCGGCGTGCGTGGTCGTGGAGGATCTCTGGTACAACTATGCCGACGATATCGTGGCTCTGTGCGGCATTGATCTGGAGATCCCTGATGGCGCCTTTGTCGCGATTCTGGGACAGAACGGATCCGGCAAAACAACGCTGGTCAAGCACTTCAATGGTCTGTTGAGGTCGGTGCGTGGACGTGTGAGCGTGTTCGGCCAGGACACTCGTTCGTTGCCAGTGGGGCTGTTGGCGCGCCAGGTTGGCTATGTCTTCCAGAACCCCGACTATCAGATCTTCTGCCCCACTGTGCGTGAGGAGATTGCGTTTGGACCGTCCAATCTCGGGTTACCGGCTGATGAGGTGCGCCAGCGCACTGAGGCGGCGATGGCCTATTTCGGGCTGTCGCAATATGCTGAGGCGCCGCCCGCTGTGCTCGGATTCGGTCTGCGACGGAAGATCAGCATTGCGTCCATATACACTATGCGCCCGCGCGTGTTCATTCTGGATGAACCCACGGTGGGCCTGGATCGACGACTGACGCTCGACGTGATGCATCTGGTGCAAGACATGCATCGCCAGGGGCACACGATCCTTCTGGTGACGCACGACGTCAAGATCGCTGCAGAATTCGCTGAGCTGACCCTGGTCCTTCACGATGGCCGTGTCCTGCTTTATGACGATACACGCGCCGTGTTTGGTCAGGTTGATCTTCTGCTACAGTCCCAGATCGAACCACCGCAGATATCGGACCTCGCACGCCAGATGCAGGTGCTGGGTATGCCCGCGGATGTACTGACGGTGCAGGAGTGTTTCGACGCCTATCAACGACTCAGGTCGTCACGGAGCGGGACAGGGGAACGGCCGTGATCAGTAACACGGACCTCTACGTTGAACGGGCGTCTTGGGTCCACGGGATCGATCCTCGTGTGAAGCTCATCTACGTCATTCTGGGCATCGTAACGATTCTCTTGTTCCAGAATGTGTTCGTGATTCTTCTGGGCCTGCTGGTCGCCCACCTGGTCATCTTCATCGCCCAGGTGCCGGGTGATCGCGTGGTCTGGGTGTGGAGGCGGATGATACCGCTCAATATCCTCATCCCTCTTCTGATCACGCTCTTTCATCCCGAAGGTGCTGTACTGCTGGAGATCGGATTTCTCAGGCTGACCTGGATGGCGCTGCTTCGAGGCGTGGCGCTTGCCCTTCGCCTCGATTGCATCGCCTTCATCGTATTCTCGTGGGTTTTTACCACCGATCAGACGAAGATCGTGCGCAGCCTGGTGAAGCTGGGCCTGCCGTACAATGCCGGGCTTGTGCTAGCGATCAGCCTGCGGTACATTCCGATGTTCTACGGTCTCTTCAGCACGGTCTCGGAAGCCCAGCAGGCGCGCGCTCTGAACCTGGCGCAGGGTCGACTTCCCACGCGTCTCAAGAAGTACATTCCCATTCTCGTGGCCATGATGATCAGCGCGCTGCGCACCTCCGACAAGCTGGCCCGTGCGCTCGAATCCCGTGCACTCGGCGCCGAGGGCGTCCGGCGTACCGTCTACCGGGACATCGCCTGTCGTCCCGTTGACTACATTCTTCTGGGCATGCTGGTTCTCGCATTCGCGGTGATCCTGTATCTTCGACTGGTTCTTGGGGTCGGCGCGAACCTCATTGCTCTCTGACGGTGAGCGTGTGGGCTTTCACCGCTTGATCCTCTGTCCGGGCTACCTCCCTGATCTGCGCACTAGGCTGACGAGTGTTTGTTGCCCTTCGGCCGAGAGCCCCAGGCTCTCCAGCTCCGCTTCGAGCTGAGCGACTGTTCCGTATCCCCCCAGGTAGCCGTTAACCCTGGCCACTGCAGTCGAACGGATGAAGTCGTCGACATCGGGATACACAGACTGATACTCGACTAGAAGATCCCCCCTCTGGCGCAGCAGGTATTTCTGATGATAGTCCTCTGCCTGTGTGAAATGACCGGCCGGTGCGATCAGGGTGTGGATCGTGGCTTGCAGCCGGTTCGCCTCGCTCTCCTTCGATGCGATGGCGAGTTCCTTCTGGCTTTCGTCGTGGAAGAAGATTGCCGACATATACTGCCGTGAGTAGGCCGGCTGTGTTGGGTTGTGGGTGTCCCAGAAGACTGCGAGTAGCTCTTCATAGGAGACCTGAGTCGGATCGTACTCGATCTCGATCGATTCGCTATGATCCCCCAGATCATAGTAGGTTGGGCTCTCCTTCGTCCCTCCAGCATAGCCCACGCGAGTGCGGATGACTCCGGGTATGCTCCCGAACCGGGAGTCCACGCCCCAGAATCAGCCCAGCGCAAAGGTTGCCCTCTCCAGGCGGCTGGGAGTGGCAGCATCTATCGCGGGCACTGGCCCAATGTTGAACGTTGTCATATGACTTCTCCTTTCCTTCGGACGTCCCAGAATGCTCAGCCCAAGCAGAGCCAGAATCGCTATGCCGAGACCCATTAACGTGATACGCTGAACGGTAGTGGTTTTCACCCCCGAAGCTTTCATCATGTTCTCCTAAGTGGCCGACGACATACTGGAGGCGGTGGGGTCTATCCGGCACCGTCCTCTGGTGATGGCGTTCTCCAGTCGCTATCTGCACCTCGTATTATCTACAATTTTACGTGCTTAGTATTATATCTATATTATATATTGGAGAATTTAGGGGCCAGTGAGGAAATTCGGAGAAACGTGCGACAGGAAAGCGGACGCCAGGCAGGCGCCGCCCAATAGGCTCGCTGCCTATTAGACAGTCATCTCGCGGTAAAGGAACCAGTTGCCCTTCCGCTGGTCAGTACCTTTGGGGGCCCGGTCGTAGTAGATGTCGAAAATTCGTTCGTCAGAAGTCCGTACGCGGTAGTAGTCTCGCCCCACGCCCCACGACCCGCGGCGGGTGGCAGTGGCCGCATGCGATGGGCGCATATTAGTAGCCATGCGACCTCGACGTCCGTAGTCATGCCACTCACTCAGCAGCTCAACCACTTCGTACGTTTCGTCGCGCCACGTGAATCGGTCGGGTCGTCCCTGCTTCTTTTCGATCAGTGCAGTCTTGTCGAACTCTACGGTGATAAGTTCGCCGATGAATCGTTTCGGACTCACATCCATACAGGAATCCTCTCCTACCAGCCTTCTATCTGGTCCTGCTGCGTAACATCCTCCGTGGACTGGCCTCTCTTCTGAGCCTCCACCTCCAGTCGCACCATCTCTACGTGAGTGGCTCCATCAGTGTCGATGGGGTGGCGTGCGAGGTACTCGTCAACAACTGCCGACAGGAAGCGTCCCCGCTGCTCTTCGGGTACGCGATCGATGTAAGGGTGCCACGTCGTACTGAGCCAGCCTGCGAAAGCCTCACGGTCTCTATGGGTCATGTCTTTTGGCATCAGTTCCACTCGCACCATCTCAAGCCCCACGTGTGCTAGCCACACCACGTAGTCCTCTGGACCATAGAAAGCATAGGGGAACTCGAACCCAGAGAAGTAACCTTGCCAGTTGGGACTGGCCCTGACAGTGTCCATCACAGCTATGACGTCTGCTGCGTTCCCCCTGCCTCCCATTTGGAGTAGAATCCGCCCGTCGGGACGAAGTCCTTGTTCGATCCCTCGGAGTACAGCCACGTGATCGCGCACCCAGTGCAGCGTGGCATTGGAGAACACCACATCGAACTCGTTGTCAAATCGCATAGCTCGAGCATCCAGCATCTCAAAACGCAGGTTGCGGCACCTCTCTCCACAGTAGTCACGTGATGCCAGTGCGACCATACCAGCGGAGCTGTCGATGCCGACCACGCGGCCGTGTGGCGCCCGTCTTGCCAGCATCGCCGTGATCTTCCCATCCCCGCAGCCGATGTCCAGTACTGATTCATTGCCACGCAGATGGAGCTTCGCGATGAGCTCCTGGGCCCACGAGAACTGAGCTGAGGAATTCCTCGCATAGTCGGTGGCATTCCAGCGATACGGCGGGTTTGACATCAGGTGGTTGGTCCTTTGAATAGAGTTGTCCGCCCCGTTCGTTGTCCTGGCTGGCGCCTGACGATACCCTAACCGGGTTCCGTCCAGTACGGGGACAAGACGCACGCTTCCACAGCACACGTCGGCATGACTACAACTCCCCTTGCCACAGGCGCCGCATCTCGTCCGACGTCGCCAGTAGTTCGTCCAATGTACCCCGGGATAAAATCTGCCCGTCCTTCATAACCAGGATCTGGTCAGCGCGACGCAGCGCGGCCTTGCGGTGTGACACTACGAGACAGGTGGTTTCCTGCTTCTCGAAGAGCCGCTCCCATAGGATGCGTTCTGTTTCAACATCCAGCGCACTGGAGAGATCGTCAAACACCAGCAGCTCCGGCTCTCGGACGAACATGCGCGCGGCGGCCGTGCGCTGTATCTGCCCACCCGAGAGCTTGACACCCTTGGGGCCCACCATAGTGCCGAGCCCTTGCTCGAAGTCGGCCAGGTCGTACTCCATTACGGCCAGGCGGGTGGCCCTCTCGATCGCGGCGTCGTCGCGCTCCAATCCCATAAGCAGGTTATCCCGCAGTGAACTGCTGAAGAGTCGCGGAACTTGGGCGGTGTACGCGCACCGAGGTGGTACGAAGAACTCTGAAGGCTCAGTGACCAGGTGACCGTTCCACAGGATCTGCCCTGATTCAGCCGGCAGGAGCCCCAGTAGCACCCTGAGCAGCGTGGTCTTGCCAGCCCCCACACGTCCCGTGACGACTGTCAGCGAACCGCGCGTCAGGCACAGGTTGATGTGTTCGACGCCGTGTGAGGAGCCGGGATAGTGGTAGGACAGGTCGATGATCTCCAGATGATCCAGACGGTCAGCCTCGGATTTCGCTGGATAGATCACGTCGGGGAACCGCCCATCCATATAGATCGGGCTTGGCTCGGTCAGTGCCTCAGGTGGAGCCCCCTCCATCAGGCGTCCCATGCGCTCCACTGAGACACCAATCTGCTTGTACCGGGCGACCAGAAGTCCGCCGAATGTGGTCAACTCGCTGATACCCTCCAGCAGAAAGATGAACAGCGCGAAGTCACCGACGGAGAAGGCGCCCTCGCCCATAGACTGACCGGCGAGGATCAGGACCACGCCCGTCCCCAGATTGACGGCATTGCGGAACAGGGAATGGAGGATCTCGTGGAACAGGCGATCCCTGAGTGTGAGCCTGCGTCGATTGTCGTTCAGTTCGTTGAAGCGTGCAATCACACCTCTTTCGGCCGTGGCGACTTTGATGGCCTGCACTGCACCGAAGAACTCGGCGATGAATCCGGTGACGATGCCAGTCGCTTTGCGGCTGGCTCGTCGGTACCGCTCGATGCGCGACGTTGCCGCATTCGCCATAATACCAACGAAGATGAAGGGAATCAGCGCCAGCACTGTAATACGCGAGTTGGTCCGCATCATCAGGATGACCGCAACACCTCCAAACACGATCATCCCGATAATGTCGTTGAGCCATAGTGCGAAGAGCGAGATCTCGAACACATCGCCACGGAAACGGCTCACGGCTTCCCCTGGTGAGTCGGGCAGTGCCTTGGCGCCGGGCCTGCGAAGTATGTGTCTCAGCAGGTTCTTCCGCAACAACGTCATCGTATGAACGAAGAAAGGAACGTTGGTCTTGATCAAACCATATATACTCAACACCTGGCCCAGTTGCGATGCAATCAGTAGTGCGACAATGCTCCACAGGCTCAGCCCGACTGGAGCCTCGTCACTCAGTAGATTGAAGAACTGTTGGATCAACAGCGCGGGTGTCATCCAGAACGCCGTCAGGGCCAACATAGCAATCAAGTTGGCTAGCCACAGCCAACGCCGGTAGCGGATCACATCGAGGATGACGCGCCACGTGGGCAGCCGGGATGTGACGTCTTCGGCCGATTCCATCCCGTTGGCATCACGGGAGGCGCGGGCGTGGAGGCTCATGCCAGTACCTCCTCGAGACCGGTCTGCAGTAGATGATGGAATCGCGAAGTTGGATCGCTCGCCAGACCTTCTCGGTGGCCGTGTTCGATGAGCATGCCACGGTCCAGAATAGCGATCTCGTGGGCCCGATGCACCGTGCTCAGCCGATGCGCGATGATGATCGCCGTCCGATTGTGCAGCAGTTTATCGATAGCCCGCTCGATTCGAGCTTCGGTTGCAGGATCCAGCCGCGATGACGCCTCATCGAGGATAACCAGACCGGGATCCCGCAGAAAGACCCGGGTGAAGGCCAGAAGTTGGCCTTCACCTGCTGAGAGCCCGCGCCCGCCTGTTTCCAGCTCGGTGTCCAGGCCGTGCGGCAGCGTCCGATACCAATCCGCCAGCTCCAGTTCGTCGATCACGGCGCGAATCCGATCGTCCGGAATGCTCCGATCGAAGAACGTCAGGTTGTCACGCACGCTGGCCTCGAAGAGCTGGACATCCTGGGTCACGATCGCCACTCGCTGGCGCAACGCGCTGAGAGTGAGCTGGCGAATGTCGATTCCACCCAGCGATACATACCCCTCGCTGGGATCGTACAGGCGGAGAACCAGCCTCGCCAGAGTGGTCTTGCCGCTGCCGGTGCGCCCCAATATGCCCAGCGTTGTCCCTGGCGTCAGGTTGAGCCTGATGTCCTTCAGCACCGGCTCGCCCTCGACATAGGAGAACGATACGTGTTCGAAGTCCAGTGCCAGAGGTCCATCCGGTAATCGCGCCCCAGGGCCGTCTTCGATGGAACTTGTATTGCTCCGCAGTTCGGCCAACCGTTCGGTCGCCGCGCCGATGTTCTGCAGATTCTCGGTCTGTTGGGTCAGTTCGCGGATCGGGCGTCCCATTACGTTGGTATACTGGATAATGAGGTACACGGTGCCCAACGTGATCAGGCCGCTCCTGAACAGCGTGTACCCACTCACGATGGCGATCACGTTAGCCAGCGTCAACAGGAGACCGCCTGTCAATCGCAGTATGAGGAACCGCGTCTGAACGTTGCGCCAATGCCCCAGGATCACATAGCTGAACTGATACAGCTCCCGCAGTACGAAATCGACGGCGCCGGAGGAACGGATATCCTCGGTGCCGGTCAGTCGCTCCTCCAAAAACCCGAAAAGATCGGCCACCGCAGCACGAAGCTGCTTTTGGTACGGTACGGCCAGGCTTCTCACCTGGTTCAGCAGGAGCAAAGCGACGATGGCGAATACGGTGAAGGCGATGCCGAGACGCCAGTCCTCCACTGCGAGCACGGCCAGAACGCCAACGAGGAGGATGATGTTGCCCACAACCCGAATGACAAGTTGCGAGAAGAAGTTCGAGAGTTCCGCCACATCCCCATCGATGCGTTCGATCAACTGACCCGGGCTCGTGTTATTGTGAAACGTCATGTCCAGATGCAGGCAGTGGTCGGCCAGCTCGGCCCGCAACTGGTTTGTGGCTGTCCAGGCGACGTTCTCGCCCACATAGGTTGCACTCACTGTCACGATCTGTTGGATCAGCGCGACGCCCAGGAATAGGAGCGCTGATGCGAGTAACGAATCGATGGCCGCACCGGCCTGTGCCGCGTCAATGAATTGGCGCACGATCTGAGGGTTCACGACCTGGAGTCCGATGCTGCTCAGCAGCAGCACGGTCAACAGCCAGAAACGTGCCATCTGAGGCTGAATGTGGCGCGCAAGCAGGGTCCAGTACGTCTTGAGTGGGATGTTCATTTCTCACACAGAATGCATCGATGACCAAACCGAGCGGCCCATTCAGCGCAGGGATCTCGGCCAGGACGACACACGGGAGGC
>JAAZAN010000331.1 GCA_012514315.1 Chloroflexota bacterium | reverse complement strand
TCCATCCAGGTGGCCGCGTCAGGCAACACGTTGTCGTGGTCCTGGGCGTACATCAGCATACCCAGCATCAGTTGCTTAAGGCTGGACAGACACTGTTGTTGACGCGCCTCGCCTTCATCTGGAATCATCTCGTCGAGCATCTCCCGGAGCGGAGCGGGCATCGCGTTGTAGGTAGCAGTCACATCAAGCTTCCATGCGCCGTCCTGGCGCTTGAGTACGTAGTGGAATGGCTTCGGATCGTAGGTGACGGTGGCATCATCGCCGGCGATGTCGACCGCCTGTACGCCGGGCTCGGCGAACAGGCTGACCACGTAGAGGAGCATGGCGGTGATCTTGATCTGCCCGTCAGGCGCGCCATCTGGGGACAGAACGATCAACTGCCGGAGCACGGCCTCATCCATCCCCTCGCGCCCGGTCATCTCCGCCCTGAGCAGTTCGTTGACGGCGCCGATGACCTGCTCGGGGGTGTTCCGCCCCTGGGCGCCGGTCGCGGCGATCAAACCCAGTGTGAGCGCGACAATCAGCATCGTTGTGGCGGCTCGTTGCATCGGTACCCCTCCGGAGACTGGTGTTCATGCTTCACCGCGTGCACGAGATGGCACCCAGTTGCTCACCAGTGCACTCAAACGCGCCCGATTTGTCTAGCACCCGTGCGCGAGGGCCTGATCCCCCGACCCGTTTCCGTCCCGCAGACGGCAAGCCACCCATCCCTTTCTGACGGGATGGGTGGTCACGGGTCGGGCCTCCGTATACTCTGGGGCAAAGCTACTTCACGTACTTGCCGATCCACTCTCTCAGCTTCGTCTCTGACATGCCGCCGACGCGTGTCTCGACCAGCTTGCCATCCTTGAAGACCATCAGCGTCGGAATGCCGCGGATGCCGTACTTGGTGGGCGTTGCCCGACTCTCATCCACGTTCACGGAAGTGAACTTGATCGGCTTCTCCGCAGTTGCGTAGTCGGCTCCGACCTTGTGGTATACCGGCTTGAGCGCTACACACGGGGGGCACCAAGGTGCCCAGAAATCTACGATCACGTATTCATCGGCCTCGAGCACCTGCTTCGAGAACGTTGCGTCTGTGATGGCGACGACCGGATCGGGCTTCTCGGTATTGGCCTCTTCTGCAGTGGCCTCGGGTGTGGTCGCAGGCGAGGTACCACACTGCGCGTACACAATCCCGATGGATACGGCGGCAAACAAGGCAACCATCAGAAGACCTGCTGTCGGCACTGTCAGTTTCATTCGTTCATCCTTCCGGCGATCATTGTATTCGGTAAACAGACGCCTGAATGTCTGCTTTGTTCACTGATGACGCAGTGGGTCGACTGTGGAGCACGGTTGAGACAAGCCGGAATCGGACGATCCCCTGAGCCTGTTGGCTTGCCTCAAATCTCAGTATCTCACCGTCTCACGCGTCTCACGCTTTGCGTGTCTAATACATGGCTTTTTCTTGCCAAAAGTGCGACATAGGGCGAGTACCGATGGTGAAATTCTGAGATCCTGGAATTCTGGGATTCTGGGCTATTCGTTTCGGTCAGGTGTCCTGGCGGGGGGATGACTGGCAGCGTATCCCTGGCCGGGCCGACCAGGGCCTGACACAATTTGTTCACTCAGCCCGAACAGCCGGTGCCTGGCACCGGTTGTTCGGGCTTGCCGATACACGCGCTGTTATCTAATTTTTCCGTTAGGCTCAGTGGGCGCAACGGAGAACCCCGCACGGGATCGCGCGGGGTTCTGGGGATGCGGCATGGAACCAGCGTGCAGCCCTCAGCTCAGGCAGGCGGCCAGGTCTTCCTCCGGCGTGCTGATCGGCGCGATGCCGAAGCCATCGACAAGTATCTGCAGCACCGGGGGTGTGACGAAGGCCGGCAGGCTCGGTCCCAGGCGGATG
>JAAZAN010000330.1 GCA_012514315.1 Chloroflexota bacterium | reverse complement strand
CCTGGTCACGACTACCGGCGTCTCCCTTTGCCCTTCTATCACGCGTTGGGTATAATTGTGTTCCCATCGCAGACCAATAGGGGCATCTGCGCTCATCGTATCGAATGCCTCACACAACCACTACGGGATTTAGGACATCGGTAGGGTCACAGAAGGCTGTAAACAGGACATGGCTGCCAGCCCCTCCCTCCAAATCGCCCTCCGCCGCGCACTCAACCGCCTCTATGATTCCGTAGAGTTGCGCCGTAATCCCCTGGTGGACTTTTTGCAGCTTCGTGAGCGCCCGAACCCGGCCGAGGCACTCCGTATGTTACTCGAGTCCGAGATACAGTCACTCTCTGAAGGACCTGGCGCCCCAGCGACCAGCAAGAACCACCGCTACTACCAGGTGTTGTTCCACCGCTACATCCAGCGTTTCACCCAGCAGGAGGTGGCCGCCCAGCTTGGGATCGGGGCGCGCCATCTTCGACGCGAACAGGACGCCGCCATCGAGTACTTGGCGGACAGGCTACGTCAACGTCACGGGTTAGCAGGCGCTCTTGAGGGCGAGACGAACGAGACCGTCGCTGTGGATTCAGCAGCATCCTATGGAGACATCGATACTGAGCTTGAACACCTCGCCAGCTCAATCGACGAGCGCTCCTGCGAACTCGGCGTCGTCCTGGAGGAATGCACCCTATTGGCTAGGGCGCTGGCCGCCCAGCGCCACGTCCAGGTTCAGATATTTCTCGAGGAGCCATACCTGGTCGCTGTCAGCCAACCCATACTGAAGCAGGCCATCCTAAACCTGCTCGCCATGACCATACGTGCCGTCGATAGCGGAACTGTGTATGTGGGAGTGTGTCCACAAGGTAGCGTGGTTGCCCTCACGCTGACACCCCAGCCAGCACCACACCACGCCCCACAACCAATCACGTGGGATCAACACACGCTATCGATCACTCGACGCATGGCACTTGCGTTCAGGGGCAAGGTCGAGGCTTCGGGTCCGGACAGACCCGCAGTGCTTGCACTCACCCTCCCCCTGGCCGACCGTGTCCGCGTCCTGGCCATCGAGGACAACCAGGACACCCTCGACCTCTGGCAGCGCTACCTGCGCGACAGCCCCTTCCACCTCGTCCCGCTGCGCAACCCACACGACGTCCTCGCCGAGATCGAGCGACTACAGCCCGATCTGATCGTGCTCGACATCATGCTGCCCGAGGTGGATGGTTGGGAACTCCTCGGTAGGCTGCGCGAGCATCGGCTCGGCAAGACGCTGCCGGTCGTCGTCTGCAGCGTGTTGCCCCAGCGCGACCTGGCCCTGTCCCTCGGCGCGAACGGCTTTTTGCCCAAGCCGGCTACTCGCGAGCAATTCCTGGGGGTGCTCCAGCACCTGTACGCGGTTGCAGGGCGCAGATGACGGCCTCGAGCACCTCGGCGAATTCCTGATAGTGGAGGCCGCCTCGCCGGGTAATCGTCACAGCGTCCAACACGCGCGGCTCACGCTGGGGATCGGTCGCCGAGATGACGATGACGGGGAT
>JAAZAN010000048.1 GCA_012514315.1 Chloroflexota bacterium | reverse complement strand
TAGTCCTTGAATTTCTGAAGGGCCACGTTATCGGCCTGGAGCGACCACGCATACCATCTGAGCGTCTCGGCATGTACCTCGGCCATCACGATAGCCTGGACGTCCGCGGGCAACTTGTTCCAGGCCGTCTTGTTGGCAAACAAGCCGATGCTATCCGATGGGGCTCTTGTTGGGGACATGTAGACGTACTTGAACACCTCCTGGAAGCCCATGTCCCAGTTGGTCGCCTGTGTAATGTATTCGGTGGCGTCGATGACGCCGCGCTGTGCCGATTCGTAGATCTCAGCGCCAGGAAGACTGACCGAAGAAGCGCCCATGCGGGAGAGGATGGCACCGCTGTCGCCGGGACTCCGGATCTTCAGACCCTGGAAGTCCGCGAGAGACTTAAGCTGACGGTTGGAATGACACCATACCTCGGGCGGGTGGATGAGCATGGTGGCAAGGTACTTCACGTCAGTGAGCGTGGAGTACAGTTCATCGGCCAGTTCCATGCCGCCACCAAGGCGGAGCCACGTCATGGCTTGGATGGGGGTCAGACCACCGGCCCTCTGTGCGAACAGGAACGCTGCTTTGTACAGATGTGTGTGCCAACCGTGAGACACGAATGTCGCCTGGAATACGCCTTCGTTGAGCGAGTCGATCTCGGTCTGTGCGGGAACGATGGCGCCGACCGGGAAGCACTCGATATCAAGGCGTCCGCCGGTGGAGATCTTGATCTTCTCTGCCACATCGATCATCGCGCCCGACGCTGGATCGGCAGTGGGGTAGAACATCTGTAGGTTCCACTTGAACGTCTCACCCGCGGGCTGCGACGGAGTTGTTGTCGCGCCCGGCGTTGTGGGAGTCGTTGGGGTGGTGGGGGCTGGAGCCGGCGCACAGCCGACTGCAAGCAGAGTGGCAATGACCGCTGCGACGATGAGCAGTGACACTTTTCTGCTTTTCACGGGTTCACCTCCTAGAGCAATTTGCCCGGTGACGCCGAGTCCGCCACTGGGCAGTGCGAGTGATAGTACACGCCGATACGTACTACGTCAATGTCCATGCATGTGTGTCCGGCCGGTTTTGGCTCATCGTCGGTGCACCACAAACCGCGTGAGGAGTACTGGTCGGGCGGACCTCACGATGGTAGAATCCTGCGGGCCGAGCAGTGGTATTGCGGCGGTGTAGCACCACAGTGGAATGCATTCTGGCAATCGACCAGGGAACAACAGGGAGCCGTGCCGTACTGTATCGCAGAGACGGTACGATTCAGTCATACTCCTATCGCGAGTTTGCGCAGCGCTTTCCGCACCCCGGCTGGGTTGAACATGACCCTGTGGATATCTGGGATTGTGTGGTGGGATGTGTGCGTGATGTTCTTGGGCACGCACCACGGCCAACGATAGCCTCAATTGGAATCTCTAACCAGCGCGAGACCGTCGTCGCATGGGATGCGGATACCTCAGAGCCCCTGCACAATGCCATTGTCTGGCAGTGCCGACGTACCGCCGAAAGATGTGCGCAGCTGAACGCGGATGAAAGAGTTGCCAGGGCGATCAGGAGCACGACCGGTCTGCCGGTCGATCCGTACTTCTCCGCAACGAAGTTCGAGTGGCTGCTGCAGAACGTTCCTGCGGTGGAACAGGCGGCAATCAGGGGGACACTGAGGCTCGGCACCATCGACTCATGGTTGATCTGGAAGCTGTCCGCGGGCTCGGCACATGCCACTGACTACACCAACGCCGCCCGGACGATGTTGTTTGATATCGACCGTCTTTGCTGGAGTGATGACCTGGTATCTTTGTTCGGCCTTCCGCCATCGGCACTACCTCGCGTCAGCGGTTCCATGGAAACACTCGCCGTGAGCGCAGGCGGATCGCGCATCCTCTCGGGAATTCCCATCGCCGGCGTCGCAGGAGATCAGCAGTCAGCGCTGTTCGGCCAGGGGTGCTTCGCGCCGGGCACTGCCAAGAATACGTACGGAACCGGGGCCTTCGTACTGATGAATGCGGGGGAGCGACGGCCCAAGGGGAATCCCCATCTGATTACGACGCTCGGATGCGGGACCTCAGGCAGACCGGTGTACGTCCTTGAGGGTGCCATATTCGCGGCGGGGGCGGTTATTCAGTGGCTACGCGACGCGCTCAACCTGCTCGATTCAGCGGATGTCTCGCAGCAAATGGCGGAACAGGTGGACGACAACGGTGGCGTGTATTTCGTCCCGGCGCTGGCTGGACTGGGCGCACCGTACTGGGATTCCGGGGCGAGAGGCATGATTACGGGGATAACGCGCGGGACGAAGAAGCAGCATGTTGTGCGGGCGGCGCTCGAGTCGGTGTGTTTTCGAACGAGGGATGTCATTGACGCCATGGTCGAAGTTGCGGGTTTTCCGCTCACCGAGCTGCGAATCGATGGTGGAGCCAGCGCGAACGACTTCGTCTGCCAGTTTCAGGCGGACCTGCTGAACGCGAGTGTCGTTCGACCGCGCGATATCGAGACTACGGTGCGGGGCGCGGCGTACCTTGCGGGCCTCGGAGTCGGCTTCTGGCATGATGTGTCCGAGCTTGAAGGGACGGTGGCCATCGAGCGGGTGTTCGCACCCTCCATGCCCCAGGACCAGCGTGAGCGACTCTATTCGGAGTGGACTCGCGCTGTAAGACGGGCCCTGTGTGCCTAGACCGATCAGCCGCGCTGTCCTTCGCTCTTCGCTCCGGTGAGCGTGGGCGCAGTGTGGCTGAGGCTCCTCTGGCTCCCTGTCGCTGATCTTCACAGCTCTCCCTGGCAGTGACCGGTGGTGACGGCTACCCCGGGTGTATCAAGCCCCACTGGCGTGGATCTCATCGGCGTTCCGGTGCAACCAGCAGTGTTTGTGTGCGCACGGGCTCCCCGCGGGTTCAGAACCGTGTGCAGGCCTCGACGGCGAGATGGCGCACGCCGGCGCTTGTGCTGTGCGGGCGGTCTTCTGGTGCATGGACGCCGCCTGCAATCTCGTTCGGGACAGCACTGTCGACATGTGAGGTGTTGAGAGCACGTCGATGATCCACTCGTGCGGTTTGTTGTGAGAAAAGCAGCCACGTATACTCTGCCCCGAGTTCGCAACCCGGCGCGCTGGAAGGAGGTTGCTCAGTTGAGAAGCAAGGTAAGGATCACGGTAGTCAAAACGCTCAGCACCAGGGATGTGTTCGGAGAGAACCCGCCCGCTGACGCGACATTCGAGGAGTCGTGCCCGCGCTGCAAGACCGGAGACTCGTGGATGGTCCCCGAGGATGGCTCGTGTCCAGACGGATTCTGTCCCTGGGCCTTCGCGGACATCCATCGCGATATCACCCACCTCAGGTTCGGCGGAGACTATCCTTTCGTGCGGCAACCTGGAGTAGCAGTACAGTGCTGCACTGACGGGTTTCGGCCAGTATTCTTTAAACTCGAGCGAGTGTAGGCCTCCCTCGGGGGGTGATGGCTTGAGCATCCAAGCTGAGGCTGCCTGGTGCTGGCCTGCGAGCCGAGAAGGTGCGATGACAATCGCGGTCACCGGGGCGACGGGGCATATCGGCGCCAATCTCGTACGGGCGCTTTCACAGCGCGGCACCTCAGTTCGCGCATTGGTGCACAAGAGCACAACAGCCCTTGAAGGTCTCGACGTTGAGATGGTGTATGGCGACGTGTGCGACCTGAAGTCGCTCCTCGGATGCTTCTCGGGAGTAGACACGGTCTATCATCTTGCCGGCAGCATCGCCATAACGAGACGGGGAGACCAGCGTACCGAGGCGGTCAACTACCAGGGAACAGCCAATGTGATTCGTGCCTGCATGGATCGCAGAGTGAGACGTCTCGTGCACTTCAGTTCCATCCACGCGGTGGTGGATCCGGGACGGGACTCTCTGGTGGATGAGACGTGCCAGCTTGCTGACGGCCCGCAGTACGCGACGTACGATCGGTCGAAAGCCCGCGGCGAGAGGATTGTCTGGGATGCCATCGACGCTGGCCTGGATGCCGTCGTGGTAGCCCCCACAGCGGTGGTTGGGCCCTATGATTACCGGCCCTCCTTCTTTGGACGCATCTTGCTGGCTCTGGCGAGAGGAC
>JAAZAN010000329.1 GCA_012514315.1 Chloroflexota bacterium | reverse complement strand
CTCGGCCATGCGAACCAGATTGATGCCAGCATCCTGCATCATCGCGGCGTCAACCGGCCATCGTTCCGCGGGCCAGTGTTCCGGATAGTAGTCAGCTCCGTAATACATCATATGCCTCCATGTCGACAGTCAGTAGTCGCGGTCATTCGTTTTGTAGGGGTTTCGGATCAGGATTCAACCACGCAATCGCACTACCCCTTAATCCCCGTCAGTGAGATTCCCTCGATGAAAGTGCGCTGGACGAAGAAGAACCCAACCAGGATCGGCAACGTCGCCACCGTGCTGACGGCCATCAGATATGGATAGGCCAGCGGCGACTTGAACGCTCCGGTGAGAGACGTCCGCAGTCGGTTGATCGCCAGAGCGAGCGGGTAGAGAGACTCCTTGTTGATGTAGATCAGCGGCCCCAAGTAGTCGTTCCACGCCCCCATCACCTGAAACAGCGCGACAACGGTCAGCGCCGGCCGCGCCAGTGGGAGAATGATGCGGAACAGAATACCGAACTCATTGGCCCCGTCAATTCGCGCTGCATCAGAGAGCTCCTCCGGGATGCTCAGGAAGAATTGGCGCAACATGAAGATGTAATAGGGGCCTCCAAAGAAAGCAGGGATGACCAGGGGACGGTAGCTGTTGAGCCACCCAAGCTGCTTGAAAACCACGAATAGTGGCACCATCGTTACCTGAAACGGCACCATCATCGTCGCCAGACAGAGGAAAAACAGTGCATCGCGCCCAGGCCAACGGAGTCTTGAAAATCCATACGCCACCACAGCCGACGCCAACGTCACACCCAGCATCGAGGGGATCACATAGCGCACCACAGTATTCATCATGTAACGGCTAAAGTCATACTGCAGCCACACGTCTGGGAAGTTGTTCCAGTGCGCGGGATTTGGCATCCACACTGGCGGAACCGTGTACACCTGCGAGTCATCCTTGAGTGCAGAGGTGGCCATCCAGTAGAAGGGCAACACAAAGCTCATCGCCAGGACGACCAGTAGCAGATAGCGCAGAACAAGGCTGATGACTTGCGGGTAGCTGCGCTTGTGTGAAAGCCGTCGCGTTGTGGGCGCCCGCGCGGAAACGGTCTGCGACACCTGCATCTGTGCTTCCATCTTGTCCGTCCTCCTCGATCCTCTCATCAGTGGTCGCCGCCTGCGTAGTAGACCCAGCGTGCCGAG
This sequence comes from Chloroflexota bacterium, assembly GCA_012514315.1. GTDB lineage: Bacteria > Chloroflexota > Anaerolineae > B4-G1 > B4-G1 > JAAZAN01. Next base: position 2,806 of record JAAZAN010000329.1, on the reverse strand, counting down.
GTCTTGAACAACGTGATGGTGAAGGCAACAATAATGACGAACAGGATCCAAGCCAGTGCTGAGGCCTTGCCCATCCGAAAGTACGAGAACGCATTGCGGTAGAGATACAGCGTGTAGAACTCCGTGGCCTGATTGGGGCCTCCACCGGTCAAGAGCCAGGGCAGGGTGAAGTTCTGAAATCCTCCGATGAAGCCCATGATCAGGTTGAACAGGATCACCGGCGTACACATGGGTATCGTGATATGCCAGAACTTGTGCCAGCCGCCCGCCCCGTCAACCGTAGCCGCTTCATAGAGTGAGCGCGGCACGTCCTGCAGGCTGGCCAGAAAAATGACGATCGCGTTGCCCTGGGCCCACAGGTGAATCATAATCAGAGAAGGTTTGGCCAACTCAGGCCTGGATAGGAATGGGATCACCGGGAGTCCGAGACCCTGCAGAGTCGAGTTGATCGCCCCGTATTGTACATTGAGCAGGAACGCCCAGACCATCGCAGTGACCACGGCGGGCACCAGCGCGGGAAAGAAGAAGATAGCCCGAAACACGGAACGACCCGGAATCTCGGTATTGAGCAGGCTGGCCATCAGGAACGCGCTGGCAACGCCCAAGGGAGCGCTCAGGCCGACATAGTACAGTGTGTTGTAGGCGACCGTGCCAAAGTGAGGATCGGTGGTGAACAGCTCGACGTAGTTCGCCAGTCCCAGGAAGTTGGGGGGCTTCAGAAGATCATAGCGCGTGAAGCTGTAGTAGAAGGACGATATCAGCGGGTAGACCGTCAATAGAAGGAAGCCCAGCAGCCAAGGGGAGACGAATAGAAGTCCCAGAAACAGGCTTTTCCGTCTGGCGACGCTTCCCTTACGCCGCCTCGGCCGCTCGATGGATGATACGGACATACGCAGTCACCTCCACAGGCAAGCACCTGCAACACAATACTATCGTTCGCTGACGTGGCGAGCGGGTTGAACAGGAGTTCACCTGTTCAACCCACTCCTCACATGCATCGGGATGTGGTTTAGGCGAACCCAGCGGCCCTCCACTCCTCTTCGCAGCGGCGCTGGAACTCCTCGGCCGCTTCCGCGCCGGTCATCTCATCACGGTAGACCTTCTCACGCAGCTCGGTGAACTGCGTTCCGACGTAAGCCGTGATCAGACACTGGGCCGGGCTGTGCCACTCGGTATGTTCCTGCATCGAGGCAAAGTAGAAGTCCAGACCAGGGAAGGTATCCGGATCGACTGTGTCCAGGTAGGACTGCATGAACGGCAGACATCCCCATTCGAGGAAGAGCGCGTCACACGCAGGATGCGTATTCACCAGTTCGGCAATCTTGAATCCAGCTTCGGCGTTGGGCGCCTCTTTGAGTAGGAGGATATAGTGCCCGCCGTAACCCTGGACCTTCACACCTCTCCGGCTCTCCGGCACCGGCGCCCAGCTCACGCGCGTCACCTCAGAGACCTCCGGCTTCGCGGCTGCGGTCCAGCCACACGCCCAGTAGCCATCGATTGACATGACCTGCACTTCCGAATAGTAGGACCCGCCCCACATGCCCTGGCCTTCCACCTGGCGCATTCCAGCCATGTTGTCGGGGCCAGCGATTCTGTAAAACTCGCCCATGACATCAAAAGCTTCAGCCATCTTCTCGTTGTTCAGGTCGAACGTTTCGGCTTCTGCATTGAACCAATCCCATCCCCAGGAAATAGGAGGGAAGAATCCGTTGTCATATGCCAGAGATCCACCCATCGCATCGTAGGGATCGAGGCCGATCCGGAGCAGGTTCCCGGCGCTGTCGAACTCGGTGAGCACTTCATGCCATTGGAGGCACTCATCCCAGGTCAGCGGCGGGTTGTCTGGATCTAGCCCGGCTTCCTCGACCAGCCGGGTGTTGTAGACCATCCCATAGCCGGCAAAGCCCGCGTTGGCGGGCAGGCAATACTGCACCCCCTCCCAGAACCCGTTGTTCCAGTAGCCTTCAACGTAGTTCTCAGCCTTGATCATCGTGCTGCTGGCTACCAGGTCATCAACGGGCAGGAGCACCCCGCGCGCCATGAACTCCAGATACTGTCCAGAAGGATGGGAAACCACATCGGGCGGCTCTCCGCCGGCCACGGCGGTGAGCAGCGCATCCGCCCCCATGCCAGCCTTGAGCTCGACCGTGTTGTTGCCCAGTAGTTGCTCGTACTCTTCGAGCAGCACGATCTTCTCCCAGGCCACAGGGTAGTTGCCCCACCCGACCCAATACTGAATCGTGACGCCCTCTTCGGCAGCAGGCGCCGCAGTAGCCTCTGGAAGCTCCTCGACCGGTTCCTCTCCTTCCTCGACCTGGACTGGTGTCGTGGGCGCAGCGGCAGGCGCTGGGGTCTGCGGCGCGCAGGCTGCCAGAGCGGCGCCTCCCGCAGCCAATGCACTCACACGAAGAAAATCGCGTCGACTCAACAGCTCAGCCATTCCATACCCCCTTGAGTGTTAGACTGTATATGATCCTACTACCCTTCATTTCACGCAACCGGGCCACCCTCTCCGCTTCGCTCTATCCCTCCTCTCATGATCGCCGCCTCTCTCGCTGTGCCACCCGGACGCCCGTCCGCCCCGTCACGCGGCGGGCAACCGCGCGCCATACTGATCTGGGCAATGCGACGTCACACCGTTGCCACTGCATATCGTCTCATGTATAATAGCACAGACCGCCGCTCCGTATGGGACAATGGGCGGACGGGGCACGGACACAGCGAGGACAGCGCACGGACATGGTGACGCACGACGAATTCCTGAGACTCTTGCGCGAGGCGCTCGGACATCTCTACGATTCCGACT
>JAAZAN010000328.1 GCA_012514315.1 Chloroflexota bacterium | reverse complement strand
GCTGTTCACCAGCGCCTGTGGGATTGGCGCATGGCTGCTCTTGCTCATCGGTGCGGCGCCCCGACCCTTGATTGTCCTCGGGGGCGCGCTGCTTGTCGAGACGCTGATTATCTTCGTGATCACCCTGCGCTGGAAGATCAGCGTCCACTGCGCCGCAGCGGCTGGTGCGGCGACTCTCGTGTGGTCGTTAATCGGGACTCCCCTGCCGCTCATCGTTGGGGTGCCACTGATTGCGTGGTCACGCCTCAGACTCCAGCGCCACACGCTGGCCCAGGTCGTCGCCGGATCTGTCGTTGGTATGGCGATATTCCTTGGGGCGTTTATGGTGATCTAGCGCTTCAGGCGTGGGGCGGCAACAACCTCTAGAGCAGGCGATGAGACGCCCACGGTTCCGTTTCCGGTAGAGCTTCGTGCCTGCGGGCTGCCTTAGCTCAGGGGCAGCGTCTACTAACGTTGGTGCGGCGGGTTGTCGGGTCGAACCCCATCACGTGCCTCGTCGCAGGATGTTCCAGACTTCCCGCATTGTGGGACGCTTGCCGTAGATCAGCAGTCCGAAGCGGAACAACTTGCTCCCCGCCCACAGCGCAATCGGGATCGCGATCACCATCCCGGCGATGCTTCCAGCCACGTCGATCCACGGCGCCTCGGCCAGTGGTAACCTCAGCATCATCATAGTGGGCGCCGTCAGTGGGAAGAAGCTCAGTATGCGGGGCAGCGTCGCATTGGGGTTGGCAAACAGGAACCCACTTAGCATGTACGGTATGGCTGCGAAGAACGAGAAGATCCCCGCTAGTTGTTGACTCTCCCGCATCGTTGTGCCCAGCGCTCCGATTCCTGCCATCAGAATGGCGTAGAGTGTGTATCCCAGGAGGTAGTACACAACTCCCAGGATTAGTATGTGTACGGGGAGCGCACTTCCAGCGGTCGCGGCCAGCAGAATGATGGCGCCGCTCCCGAACCCAGCGGCACTCAGGAGCCAGATGAGGACTTGGGTGAGCCCAAGCGCGCCCAGGCCGATTACCTTACCGGCCATCAGCTCCGTCGGGCGTACGGATGAGATGATGATTTCCACCACCCGATTCTCTTTTTCTTCCGCAACGCTCTGGAGCAGATAGCCTGATGAGGTAAATATCGTCATAATCAGGAATATGGACAGGACGTAGGGTACCACGAAGTTGAACACGAGTCCCCAGGGACCTTCACCCTGTGTCCTACCGCCTGATGAAATCGCACGTGGTTCTACTTTGAGTGGGGCCGCCGCCCGTTCCCTCAGATTCGCTGGAACTCGCTCGCTCAAAAGATGGTCGATGAGAAACGCGCGGATCTCTGACGAATCGCTGATCGTTGCAGCCCCGAAGCTGTTGCCGATAGTCACGGCCTCGACTCGTCCCGTCTCGATGTAGTCCGCTCCGATGATCAGTAGTTGCGCGATATCCTCTTGTTGCAGTGCCGTCTCACCATCAGTCTGGCTGTCGTAGAGGATGAACCGATCGGAATACTCCGGCAGGATTGTCGAGAAGTAGCCCGACGTGTCAACGATGCCCGTTATCCTGTCGGCCGACTCGAACTGCTGCACGAACGATGCGCCTAGCTTCTGGGCTTCACCGGCGAAGAAGGCGCCGATGATGAGCACGAGCGCTCCCATTGCGGGCACGGCGGCCGTCATGATCAAGAATCCCGCGCGTTTCACATGGGTGACGTAGTCGTGGCGCGCGACGCTCCAGACCTTGCGCCAGTTCATTCCTTCGAGTCCCTCTCTGTATCGACTACTGTCACAAAGATGTCCTCCAGAGGAACTGGTGCGACCTCAAATGCGCGGACTTCGACTCCGCGATCGACCAGTGCACGTAGGATCTCCTGTGGGCCAGAACCCTCCGCCAGTGTCAGGCTGAAGGCGCCACTATCCGGCACAACCTTGATCACGCCAGGGAGATCCGATGGCAGGTCGGCCACGCGGATTCGTACCGTATTGGACGCGAACTCCTCCTTGATCTCGGAGAGCGCGCCATACAGGACTGTCCTTCCCTGACTGATAAGCAGGATGCGATCGCATAGGGCCTCGACCAGGTTCATCTGATGAGTGCTCAGCACGATCGTCTTGCCATCCTCGCGAAGGCGGGCAATGACGCCCTTCATCCGTTCCACGTTGATGGGATCCTGTCCCTGGAACGGTTCGTCGAGGAAGACGATCTCGGGATTGTGTATGATACTCGCGGTGTACTGCAGCCGTTGATGCATGCCGCGGCTGAGATCGCGCACCTTGCGGTCGGCCCAGTCTTGCAGCCCCATTTCCTCCAGGAGTTGCAGCGCGCGTGTCCTGCTGGTCTGACGGTCGACCCCCTTGAGCTCGGCCAGGTAGACGAGCGTATCGAGCAGCTTCAAGTTTCGGTACAGACCACGCTCTTCTGGTAGGTAGCCGACCCGGTCACTGGCTTGACCTACGGGTAGCCCCAGCACTGTGGCGTTTCCCTCATCCGGCTGAAGGATATCCATGATAATGCGGATGACGGTCGTCTTACCGGCGCCATTGGGCCCCAGCAGCCCGAATATCTCTCCCCTGTGGACCTCGAACGACAGGTGATCGACAGCCAAAAAGTCGCCGTAGCGTTTGACGAGGTTGTCAACGCGGATGACCATGCTGGGTACCGAACCGATTTTGGGCTCAAGCGCTTTCTGCGCCGGAGCGGGCCAATCCCAAACGGCGCATCACTTTGGCGGGCGTGATACGGCGTGCCCTCGACCATTGCCTGGCAGCCCAGCGCTTGAAGGCGTTGACTGGAGTTCGTCTCTGACTCTCAAGCATGGCCCACTGCAGGAACTCGTAATCCTGATGCCTGATCTTCGGTTCATTCGGGTTGCGACGATACGAGTCGTAATCTGTGATACGGCTCAGGCCGTGTTCGACCACGTAATCGTAGAGGTCGGTTCCAGGATGGGGCGTGAAGAAGGCCGGGCTGTAGTAGTCGGGATCGATCTGCTTCATCATCCTGATCGTGGCGAGAATATCCGCCTTCTCCTCGGTCGGGAGTCCCATCATGTAGTTCGCCCAGATCGATATCCCGTATCGGCGGCAGATGCGTGCGGCCTCCAGGTTCTGCTCCACCGTTGTGCCCTTGCGGATGAACTCCAACATTCGGTCGCTACCGCTCTCGAAGCCGATGAAATAGCCGCGCAACCCAGCTCTTACCATGCGTTGGACCATATCCTCGTGTTGGACGATGATATCCGCCCGACTTTGGCAGAAGAACGGCATGTTGAAGCCCGCCTGGATATAGGCTTCTGTGAACGCAGTCACCCAGCGGCGATCCTCGGTGAGGCAGTCATCGTGGAACATGAATGATGCGATGTGATAGCGATCTACCAGCATGCGGAGTTCATCAATGACGCTGTCGACACTGCGCCGCCGGGTACGCCGGCCGAATAGATAGTCCTCGCCGGGCTTACAAAACGTGCAGTGATACAGGCACCCTCTGCCGGCGATGATCGTTGCGAATGGAGCGGGTAGCTCTGCGACAAAGGGGACCTCCGGAGAGTCAATGTCATAGCCCCATTTCCGCCACTCGTTCAGGAACAGATCCCGGTCGCTGAAAGGAATGCGGTCCAGGTCGGGTGTCTCGCCGCGGAGAATCCGGTCGGATGGGGGAGAGCCATCCCGAATTGCCTCGAGCAGCTTAGGGAAAGTCACCTCGCCCTCGCGCGTGACCAGATAATCCGCGTTAGCGAGGTTCATCGTGTCTTCTAATGCGATGGTGACGTGTGGCCCGCCAATCACCGTCACGATGTCAGGATTCAGCTCCTTAACGATCGCGATTGCCTGACTGGCCGGGTTATAGTCGACGCTCATCATCGTGACGCCAACGACATCGGGGTCTCTGTCCGCCAGCACAGTCCGGAAATGATCCCAACTCTCCAGAGCGCGCAGATCGATCAGGTCGACCTCAAATCCTCGCGCTTTTGCCGCTGCACTGAGTGACGCAAGCCCGTGCGATATCCAGCCTGCATCCATGCCTTGCTTCAGCGACCGAAAACCACGGCCAGCGATCCCAGGGTAGACTAATGTGGTCTTGAATGCCATACTCATTCCGGGTGGGTTGATACGCTAGGTCAACGTGCCTTGATGATGTAGGTGCACTGATGGTGTCCGTTGGACACGGCGTGTTGAATGCGTTCTATCGGTCTCCCTATCAGGCAAGTGAGAAGGGTGTGGTCAATAGTGCATACCTCGGGGTACTCCTGGGAGACCCGTTCAAAAGGACAGTTCGCGATGTGGATGGTATAGTGAGCGTCGGCTGTGGACTCCCACTGAGCCAGGTATCCCTCAGTGTTGAGATAGGCGACCACCAGTTCCAGGCGTGCCTCGAAAGAGTCCGGCTCTGGCATCCTGGCTTCATCCGCAATTTGCCGGCCGATACTTTCCATGATCGCCGTCATCTCCTCGACGGGCACCCGTGACTCGATCTCAGCCAGGAGCTTGTTCGCGAGATCATCGTACTTCTTGGGGAAATGCGCACTGGCTGTCTCAGTCAGCGTGTAGGCGTACTGAGGGCGGCCTGGCGACTTCCGACGACGCACGACGGGTTCTGCAACCAAACCCTGCCCACGCAGGATGTCGAGATGGTGCCGCACGGTGACCGCTGTCAGGCCAAGTTCCTCGCTGAGCTCGTCAACAGTGGCCTCGTAGCGTTCTTTGATGATATTCAGAATCCGCTCACGAGTTGATTGCATCCGTGTACCAGCCTTCCCAATATGCCTTCTCCAATCAATTGTAGCATGCCAGCCATAGTTTGGCAAATATCCATCATATTTATCTGAATGCGCCTGGGCGCGAGCTATCTGGATTGTGAGAGTTGCCCGTTTGTCAAAAGCAGTGTAGAATGATTATTATACAGTCAGCATAGTCGTGATGGATCAGTGATCGCAAGTATTCGTTTTCAACCCACCGGAAAAGTGTATGATTTCGATGCCGACGAGCAGCTAGGCCTGAAGCCGGGCGATCTGGTGCTCGTTGATACAGCCCGTGGTCAGCAGGTAGGGACTGTGGTCAGTCTGCGTGACCTGATGGAGGGCGAGACGGCCGACGGACTCAAGCCCGTTGAGAGGCTGGCGACAGGACGGGACTTGGCTCTGCGCCAGATGCTTGAGGATCAAGAGGCCGAAGTGCTTGCCCATGCTCGTGGACTCGTAGCCAAGATGCACCTGAAGATGAAGGTTGTCTCGGCGGAGTACACCCTGGACCGCAGTCGTCTCACACTCTTGTATGCCAGCGAGGAGAAGCGGCTGAACCTCGATGGGTTTGCGGCACAGATTCGTCGCCGGTTCCCGGGTAATGTGGATCTGCGTCGTATCGGGCCCCGCGACCATGCCAAGCACCTGGAAGGCTATGGTGCATGTGGCGAACCGTGTTGCTGCTCGCGCTTCCTGGAGCAGTTTGCGCCCATTTCGATCAAGATGGCCAAGACTCAGGGGGTCTCTCTTAACCCATCCGAGATCACCGGCATGTGTGGTCGGCTGCGCTGCTGTCTTGACTACGAAGCCAAGCAGTACGAAGACGCTGTTAAAGAGATGCCCCGCCGCAAGAAGCGGGTGCGTACACCATTCGGCGAGGGCAAGGTGATCGACCTTCAACCGCTGAGGAACCTGGTTGTTGTGCAGGTAGAGGACCGGCGGGTGGAGGTGGACGCAGACGACGTCGAGTTGGTCTGATACGCTGTCGGCGCGATCGCCTGCTGCGCAAATGATGCATTCTGATCGCCGGGTTGGGCGAGTAAGTCTGAAAGCCCCTGGCATCGCCGGGGGCTTGTTCATGACGCTGTTTCTGGAACTGACGGCCTGAACGTCGTTCGGTGAGTGGAAGGGCGAAGTAACTATGGCGATCGATTTCTTGAGTGAGGCACACGCGCTCCAGAGCCAGTTGATTGAGTGGCGCCGGGATTTCCATACCTATCCGGAGCTGGGGTTTCAGGAGTATCGCTCTTCCGGACGGATTGCCGAGTGCCTGCAGGCCTGGGGCTACGAGGTTCAGACTGGGATTGCACAGACGGGTGTCGTGGGGCTCATGCGGGGCGGGAGTCCGGGTCCCATTGTCATGCTGCGCTTTGATATGGATGCGCTGCCGATTGTTGAGGAGAACGCTGTACCATACCGGTCCCAGAATGCCGGGGTGATGCACGCGTGTGGGCACGATGCGCACATGGCGATAGGACTCGGTGTGGCCAAACTCGTGGCAGAGTGGCGCGCCAATCTCAACGGCGCCGTCAAGATCGTTTTCCAGCCTGGTGAGGAAGGCCTGAATGGCGCCGAGGTCATGGTCAACGAAGGCGTGCTCGAGAACCCGCGTCCCAGCATCTTTCTGTCTGTGCACGTCTGGAGCGATCTTCCAACCGGGCGCGTCGCGGTCTCCCCGGGTCCCGTCATGGCCGCCGCCGAACGGTGGAGCTGCATGGTGCACGGCAAGGGTGGCCACGGCGCTCTGCCTAACCAGACTGTCGATCCGGTGGTGGCGGCTGCTCAGATCGTGACCGCGTTGCAGACCATCGTGAGCCGCAACGTGAGCCCTCTGGACACGGCCGTTGTGACCGTTGGAACGCTACACGGAGGGGATGCGTTTAACATCATTCCCTCTCGGGTTGAGATGAGTGGTACCGTCCGAACCTTCGATCCCGCGGTGCGGGTCACTGTGCTGGAGAGGCTCAGGCAGATCGTTGAGGGGGTTGGGGAAGCGTGCGGAACACACGTCGATTTGGAGATTGTGCCACTCACGCCGGCGCTTTCCAATGATCCTGGGGTGACAGAGGTTGTTCGCGACGTTGTGGAGACCATGCTGGGTTCCGATTGTCTGTCCGCCGATGTGAGGACGATGGGAAGCGAGGACGCGGCCTTCTTCACTCGTGAGATTCCTGGCTGCTACATCTTTCTCGGTGCATCGGACGCATCGCGTGGTCTGGATCGACCCCATCACAATCCCAGCTTCGATATCGACGAAAGCGCTCTCGTATTGGGTGTGGCGATCCTGACGAATGCTTTGGGACGTTACGTGTTCTCTGACGAGTCGGATCGATGACTGAGGCAGGGCCTCTTCAGTGGCAGTCGGGTGGTGGCTGGCTTGTCCTCTCCGGAGGCGGGCGATGGGAGGCTGGCGAGGCCGGAGATATTGACGCCGCTGCGCTGGGTTGGGCGATGGTCGGTCGTCCAGTCGCTGTATTGCTGACGGCTGGGGCCTCCACGGCGAGTGGTGAAGCTCTGGTTGACTATCTGGTCGATCTTGGCGCCCCCGAAGGCTATATCGTGCCGGTCTTCGATGAGGCAGGAGCCCGGAATCTGGAGAACTGTGGCCTGCTGGCTCAGGCTGGACTCATCTACATCGCAGATGGTCCTGACATCGTTCGGTTGGTTCGAGTTCTGCGTGGCAGCCCGGCGCTTGAGGCGATTGGACAGGCCTTTGAGATTGGTGCGTCGATCTATGCGGTCGGGGCTGCGGCAATGGCTCTGGGGGCTTGGGTCAGTGGGGGCGATCAGGCTGAGCATGGCCTGGGTTTGCTTGAGAACCTGGTGATTGAGCCGAGATTCTCCGGCGCCGAGTCTGCATCCCGCCTCCGGCATCTGCTTGCCGCACATCCAGACTGTATGGGACTGGGTGTACCCTACCAGTCAGCTGTCGCGCTGGGTCCTGAGGGACAGGTGAGGACAATGGGGTCTGACCAGATCACTGTTGTGGTGGCCCAGTCCGACGAGGGTTAGTTAGAGATCTGGCGTTTGTGCCAGGCCCTTCGTATTGTAGAGCGTGGAATGAGCCTGTGGGCTCGGGACATTGTGCTAGCGTTGGTCCTGAACCGTGGCGACTATCGCCTGGTCATTGTGTCGCATTCATCAACCTAGGGAGGTTAACGTACCCATGCCAAACGGATATGCTGGAAAGATCCTGCGAGTCAATTTGACAACGGGTGAGCTAGCTGTAGAAGAGCTGGACGAGCGATTCTACCGCACCTATATGGGCGGGTGGGGACTCATCGCCCATTTCCTGCTCAAGGAGCTCCCGACAGGGGTCGACCCTCTCGGGCCAGAGAACATGCTGATATTCGCCACTGGCGTCGTCACCGGCACACCAGTGGCGGGCGCCGGGCGTAGCGCCGTCGGAGCGAAATCCCCGCTGACTGGCGGGTTCGGTGAGGCCGACGTTGGAGGATGGTGGGGCGCTGAGCTGGCCCATGCTGGATTCGACGCGATCATCTTCTCGGGGAAATCGGCTGAACCTGTCTATCTGTGGGTCAAAGATGGTCAGGCCGAGCTTCGGTCGGCTGCGCATCTCTGGGGCAAGCTCACGGCCGATGTCGAGGCGGCGTTGCGAGAAGAGCTCGAGGATAAACGCGTCAGGGTTGCCCAGATTGGACCGGCCGGTGAGCGCCTATCGCGCATCGCGGGCGTCATGCACGACATCAACCGTGCCGCCGGGCGTACAGGGTTGGGCGCTGTGATGGGGTCTAAGAACCTCAAGGCCGTGGCCGTCCGCGGTACGGGCAAGAAGGAGATCGCCGACCAGCAATCCCTGCAGGATGTCGCTCGCTGGTTCGTCAGGCATTACCCCTCGACATGGGGAGCGTCGCTGAAGGACCTTGGCACCGCCAATGCTGTGACCCAGCATCTGGATGGTGGTCTTCCGACTCTGAACTTCCAGCGGGGCACGTTCGACGGGTGGGAGGCGATTACCGGCAAGACGATGCGGGACACGGTTCTTAAGGACCGTGATACGTGCTATGCCTGCCCGATCGGCTGCAAGCGGGTGGTTGAGATCACCGAAGGCGACTATCAGGTTGATCCAGTCTATGGTGGGCCAGAGTATGAGACGCTCGGCGCCCTCGGATCGATCTGTGGGGTCGATGACCTCGCCGCGATCTGCAAAGCCAATGAGTTGTGTAACGCCTATGGGCTGGACACGATATCCTGTGGGATGACGATTGGCTGGGCTATGGAATGCTTTGATCGCGGCCTGCTGACGACAGAGGATACGGGCGGGCTTGACCTGCGCTTTGGCGATGCTGCTGCGATGGTCAAGGCTGTCGAACTCATGGGCCAGCGCGAGGGCTTCGGAGACCTGCTGGCCGAGGGAGCGTATCGAGCCGCTGGGACCATCGGGCGTGGCACAGATGCCTACGTGATCCACGCCAAGAAGCAGGAGCTGCCGATGCACGAGCCGCGTATCAAGTATGGCCTCGGCGTAGGATATGCGCTCTCTCCCACCGGTGCAGACCATATGCACAACTTCCACGACGTGGACTATCAGACCGAGGATGGCATCGAGGACTTGCAGGGTTTCGGTATCCTGGAGCCGCTGCCCTTTAATGATCTGAGTCCGGCGAAGATGCGTCTGGGTAAGGTTCTGATCTCGTGGCAAACACTGCATAACTCACTGGGCTTCTGTATGTTTGTGGGTAGTTGTTTCACGAAGGATAGAGTGGTTCAGATGGTGAGGGCAATCACCGGATGGGATACCTCTCTGTACGAACTGATTCAGGTGGGCGAACGG
>JAAZAN010000047.1 GCA_012514315.1 Chloroflexota bacterium | reverse complement strand
CAGCGTAAGTCCACTGACGGAGGGATCGACCAAGTGAACGATCGTCCCGCAAATCCGCTTGGAACAGGCCATCTGGCGAGGGCATTCGTGTGTCCTCAAGAGTATACCACGCGCTTCAATCCCATTGAGGGGCTGATGCATGGCACCATCTTTCCGGAGCTGGTAAGCCCATATCCAGGCTGCTGGCACCAGACCGGCATCTGCCCACAGGGGGTGCCCTCAGAGTGAACTGTGATCATCAGAGAGAGCAATTGCTCGAGCGCATACAGGCTTTGAGTTTCTCAGCCGTCGATCTCAACCTCTACCTTGACACCCACCCTTGCGACTTGAGGGCACTGACTGACTACAACCAGATATCATCGGTGCTTCTTCAGACGAAAGCCATCTACGAGCAGCTGTACGGCCCCATGTTGAACTTCGGGTTGAGTTCCGGAGGTTGTGACTCCTTCAGATGGGTCGAGGAGCCGTGGCCGTGGCAGATTGGCGCGGGGAGGGTTTACTAGCATGTGGGTGTATGACAAGAAGCTTCAGTTCCCGGTGCGAGTGAGTGGTCCAAACCCGAAGCTGGCGAAGTCAGTGATCACACAGTACGGCGGCCCCGACGGCGAACTTGCCGCCTCGCTCCGCTACTTGACCCAACGCTATACCATGCCCACCGGGCGCTCCATAGCCACCCTCACTGACATCGGCACTGAGGAGCTGGCACACATGGAGATCGTGGCGGCTCTGGTGTATGGTCTCACTCAGGGCGCCTCCATCGAGCAGATCAAGGCTGCCGGAATGGACGGTTACTACGCAGACCACGACAAGGCCCTCTACTTCGTAAACGGCGACGGAGTGCCGTGGACGGCATCGTACATTCAGTCTAAGGGGGATCCCATCACCGACCTGCACGAGAATATGGCCGCAGAGCAGAAGGCCAGGTCTACCTATGAGTACCTCATTCAACTATCAGATGATCCAGAGGTGACCAGGGTTCTGTGCTGGCTCAGGGAGCGCGAAGTCGTGCATTTCCAGCGCTTCGGTGAGACCCTCAACCACGTGCAGGAGTATCTCGACTCACGAAAGGTGTTCTGATGGCTCGAACCGCCATGGCAGCGTGAATTGGCGAAGGCTGCAGACGTCCCGGCTCCTCTCCAGAGGCACCGGGCGTTTTCTTGACGCCTAATCACCGACCTGATAGTGTGAGTAGTGTCTAATTGTGGCGTACTGCCGCTTATTGAGGTGATTCGATTGGCTACAGTAGGTGATGAACTCGTGATACCCGGTCTCACCAATGCTGGGCGCGTCTTCCGCGACCTGCCCGCCGCAAGGCTGGCCGAACAGGCCGTGTGCAGGGGAGAAGGCAGATTCGCCTCGCCAGGCGCCGTGACGGTGGTCACAGGCAAGTACACAGGTCGGTCTCCAGAAGACAAGTTCGTGGTGGACGATGCTCAGGTTCACGACATCATCGCCTGGGGCAAGGTCAACAAGCGGTTCACTGAGGAGCAGTTCTCAAACCTCTACGCGCGCATGTTGGCATACCTCCAGCACAAGGACTTGTTCGTGTTCAATGGTTTTGTAGGAGCTGACAAGTCACATCAGCTTTCAGTACGCATTGTGAACGAATTCGCCTGGCAGAACCTCTTCGCCCGGCAGCTCTTCATCCGACCTACGGCTGAGGAACTCGAGAGCCATGTGCCTAGCTGTACTGTGATTGCGGCCCCCGGTTTCAAGGCTGATCCTGCTCTTGACGGAACCCGGTCGGAGGCTTTCGTGGTGCTCAACTTCACGAAACGCATTGTGCTGATCGGCGGAACTCACTACGCTGGAGAGATCAAGAAGTCGGTGTTCACGATGATGAACTACCTCATGCCCAACGAGGGTGTGCTGCCGATGCACTGCTCCGCGAATGTGGGCGCAAACGGCGATACCGCCTTGTTCTTCGGCCTGTCGGGTACGGGAAAGACCACGCTGTCGGCGGATCCTGAAAGGAGCCTCATAGGCGACGACGAGCATGGTTGGAGTGACACTGGCGTGTTCAACTTCGAGGGCGGCTG
>JAAZAN010000327.1 GCA_012514315.1 Chloroflexota bacterium | reverse complement strand
TCGATAGGCAAGAAAATTCGCGGTGGCCGCAAAACCCACCTGTTCCACATAGCGCATCTGGTCCAACCTGGTTGCTGCGTCATAGTACTCGTACAGATTAGGCCGATAACTTCGAAGAACAAAAGTGATAGCCCCACCCCCACAACGCGCGCCTGATGCATCAAAGGCCCTGACTCCTGCGGACAGCCAGTCCTGCTTGGGGATACAATCCGCATCAGTGAACGCCAGGATTTCGCCACGGGCAACCTCAATACCCTTGTTTCGGGCCGCGTATGAGCTGCGCACCGAGTCCTCTATGGCCACTCGAATACGCTCAGGATGCTCCTGCCGGATATCCCGAAGAACATCGAGTGTACCATCGGTAGAATTATTGTCGACAAGGATGACCTCAAACGCAGAATCAGGATAGTCCTGCGCAAGGAGCGCTTGCGTCAAGATACGCACGCCCTGCATGTCATTGTACACCGGCACAATCACAGACACGAAAGGCGGCATATCATCCCCTCAACTTAGCAGAAATCGACAGATCTGGAAGGCGTGTCGCTTCGTAGAGCCGCGCAGCGTGCGTTAGCGGGTCTTCGGTGTTCAGGCACATCATACGTGACGCGGAGTCATAACACAGTAATATCTGCTGAGACGCCCATCGCTCTTGCTCCGCGCACGTGCCATACTCGAACACCTCCAACGCAAAGGGCACTTCGAAGCCGGGCGGATTGTACGGATAGCCATATCTGTTGTTCTGAAGATCCTGTGCGTACTCTTCGGTGCCGACAAAGCGGAGCGCTCGCTTCATCTGCACAGACTGCCAGAACGGATCGTCGGGAACACTCCGGTGCAGGAGCGCCAAGGCATACAGATTGAAGGCGTGATAGCCGATGGCCTTTCGGTACAGCTCGCGACCAATCGCCTCTCTACCTGCACCCCACGGCAACCGCACCACCTGCCGTGCTATCTCGACAACATAACGTTGGACTGGACGTGCCCCAACCAACGGGTGTCGTATCAGGCCGGAAGGATACATCTTCAGGTTCGCTACCAGACGCTGAACAAATCGATCGACTCGCTCCCCTACCCGGGGATCTTGCGATGGCAGTAGAAGTGCTCCGGCCGCAGCAAACCAGATCTGATGGTTGAGGGTTCCATCCAACGAGAGGTACGACCCGTCCACACTGACTCGCCGCCATAGACCCAGATCTGCATCGAAAGGATGTAGCATGAAGACGCTCTCCGCTACTCTCTGACATTCGTCGCAATGTAGCGCCTTCGCGGCTGCGGCAAGGGCTTCGATTGTCCAGGCCTGACCGATCAGACCATTGCAGGAGTCTTTTTCGGGATTCTTGCGATGCCAGAAGGTAGCCCCGCAAGGACGAGCATCGTTGCTGCACAGGTAGCTCACGGCACGATGCGCAGCCTGGGCAAAGCGTTGGTCTCCTGTGATCTCAAATGCCTTGACGAATGTGATGAGCCAGTGAGACGTATTTCGCACAGGCGTTTCTAGATCCTGATAAGGACCATTGTGGCCAGCAGGTAGACGTCCGTCGGCCTGCAGCGACAGTGCTGCGCGCGCACTCTGTTCAACGATCTGATATAGCATCATCAGAGATACCTTCCGCCCATCCGACAGCTACCTTGGCTGCGGTCTTGGCAGACCATGCAGCCAAAGTACCCAGGGACTCGCTTCTCCTTAGTCACGTCAGTCTCCCCTGTGCGGCGAGCCTTGTGGTACCCTAGAAATACCCATAGTCTGCCATGTCACGTTCTCTGTTCAGGAGCTTGCCAAGGCTTCTGTTAGCGATACGATACCTGTCAAGAATCTCCTGCCTCTCTGTCGAAGAGGATACGTTGATGGAGCCTGATAGCTTCGGGATTCGGTCCACTCTCCTGGCGATACGCATACACCAGGAGCGAAGCAAGACGTACGCCGTACGCTCAGGACGGTGTAGAGCCGTCTCACTCAATCTATTCGCTCTCCGCAACAACGCGATCGCCACATAGGAGGCACTGACGTTCCTACGGAGCGACTGATCTGTCTTGGAGGTCAACTCCACTCCAAGGAAGCCCGAGATCTGCTCAAAGAACCAGTCGGGACACCTCTGTAGATCCTCGTACAGCAGGAACTGCACACGGTCAGGGCCAAAAGCACCCACATAACGCTCAAACACGCGGGCATAGTCTGCAGCCTTCAGATAGGCTTGCCCCAGCTCACTTCTGATGAAGCGCGCAAAGGAAGTGTATAGCCCAAAGTGGAGAACATCGTGCTTGTACACCGAGGACAACCAATCATCCTGCTTTCTGACAACCCCGATAATCCTCGCGTGCGGCACGGTCAACGACATCCGTCTGACCATCTCATCGATATCGTGATAGATGACCTGTAGCTCTGCCTTGAAGTTGAAGTTGGCGTTCTCAGACCTGATGAGTTCTCGCTTGAATCGTCCCATGGCGTAGTTCTCGTCGCTGTCCACAATGCAGCGCGCATTGCTGGCAGGATCCCCGATCACATCCCTGTAGAAAGCATCCCTGCCGCGATGGAAAGATGGATCGTGCGAGAAGAATCTGCTCTTACAGACTAGATGCACTTCTGAATGGCAACCCATCAGGTCCTGTAGATATGTCGAACCAGTTCGCATCCAGCCGATATGGAAGAAGAACGGAAGATTGCTATCTGCTGACTCGACGTCATCAACACCAGTGCTGGACAAAGCCTGCATACCACCTTCCAAGTTCCTCACAACCTCAATTCCCAGGGTGTTCCCCGCCAGTCTCAGTCCATGGTAAGGGAAGCGCAACAAATCCCTTGCGCGTTGACCTGTGTCCAGCGATCTGTACGATCTCAAAGGGGCATTGTTGGTTTCGTTCGGGATCCACACGTCCTACAGGCTGATGTGAGATCACCACGCTGGCAAAGTACCGTCCTGGCGCCAGCAACTGCCCCGGGATGGACAAGCTAAGGCAGTGTGTACCTACCGAGAATGAGACCCGTGAATCCGGATGATCACGGCTGTCTGAGAATAGCACAGAGGTTCCATCACTAGCGTGAACGAAACACACAAGGTAGAGAGCGTGTGTAGGACGCCGTACTGTGTAGCTGAACTCTATCGTCACGCCCTCATCAAAGGGAAATCGGCTACTCAGATCCCCTCTGCTATTGAGCAACTTGAGGTAGAAGCCCTGCACAGGCTTGCGTTCATCAATCCTGTGTACTACGACAGGTTCTTCTGTCGCACCATGCGACAGGTAACTCTCTACCGCATCACTTGACGGAAGAAAGGCTCTGACAGCACCACCATCCAGCCAGATTGCTTCGCGGCACAGTGTTGAGATCGCATGCATCTGGTGGCTCACAAACAACACCGTCCGCCCCTCGCCCACCACCTCCCCCATCTTCCCCAGGCACTTCTTCTGGAACTCCGCATCCCCTACCGCCAGCACCTCGTCCACCAGCAGAATCTCCGGCTCCAGGTGCGCCGCCACCGCGAACGCCAGCCGCACGTACATCCCACTCGAATAACGCTTCACCGGCGTGTCCAGGAACTTCTCGACCCCCGAGAAGTCCACGATCTCGTCGAGCTTACGCCGGATCTCCGCCCGCGTCATCCCCAGGATCGCGCCGTTGAGATAGATGTTCTCCCGTCCCGTCAGTTCGGGGTGGAACCCCGTGCCCACCTCCAGCAGGCTCGCCACACGCCCCTTGATCGTGACGCGCCCGGCGCTGGGTTCGGTGATGCGGCTCAACACCTTCAGCAACGTGCTCTTCCCCGCCCCATTGCGCCCGATGATCCCAACCGCCTCTCCGCGCCGAATCTCAAAGCTCACGTCCCTGAGCGCCCACACCTCCTCCAGGTCGTCGCCCAGGACGATGGGCTTGCCCCGCACCAGGTCCTTGGTGACTCGCCAGAAGCTGCGGGCGTTCTGCATCACCACGTCGCGCAGCGCCACGTACCGGCCATTGCCGGCCTGATGTCCGATGGTGTACTTCTTGCCCAGGTTCTCGGCTTTGATGACGATGTCCGACATCTCAGATCATATCCGCAAAGGTGCGCTCCATCCTCCGAAACCGGCTGACCCCCAGCCAGAGGAAGAAGGCGACCACCACCAGGCTCAGCGCGAAGCCCGGTCCATAGATGAGACTATCCCCGCCCAGGATGCACCACCGGAAGCCGTCGATGACGCTCACGATGGGGTTGAGGCTGTAGAGCAAGCGCCAGCGCTCCGGAATGACGCTGCTGCTGAACCCTACGGGCGAGACATACAGCCCGAACTGCACGACGAACGGGATCACGTACCGAAAGTCCCGATACTTCACGTTGAGCGCCGTGATCCACAACCCCGGCCCCAGGCTCGCCAGCAGCGCCAACAGAATGAACAACGGCAAGACCAGCATCTGCCAGCCCGGAGCGTACCGGTAGAAGATCATCATCCCAATCAGGATGACGAAGCTAATCAGGAAGTCGACGAACGCCGTCACCACGGTGGCGGTCGGGACGATCAGACGCGGGAAGTAGACCTTGCTGATCAGGTTGGCGTTTCCGATCAGGCTGTTGGACGCCTCGCCCAGCGAGGTGGAGAAGAGCGACCAGGGCAGCATGGCCGAGAAGACCAGGAGGGGATAGGGCGCGTCGCCATCGCTGGGCAGGTTGGCCAGACCGCCGAAGATGACCGAGAAGACGACCATGGTCAGGAACGGACGGATGATGGCCCAGGCGACGCCGATGACCGTCTGCTTGTAGCGCAC
>JAAZAN010000326.1 GCA_012514315.1 Chloroflexota bacterium | reverse complement strand
CTGCTCTCCCTTCGCTATGTGCAGTCTCTGACGCAGGAGACGGCCGCCGCACAGCTGGGGATCACTCCCCGCCACCTGCGGCGGGAACAGCGCGAGGCGGTGCACATTCTGGCCCAACGCTTGTGGGGACGTCGCCAGCCGCCCTCGGATGCGCGGATGGAGGATGCGGCGCCGGACGAGGCACCGAGCCCGGGCCGGCCCAGCGAAGATGGGCAGCCTGACGAGTACGTCTCTCAGGTCAGGCAGGAGATCGCCTCCCTACAGCACAGTAGCCCGGTGGTCCTGACTGACGTGACGTCGATGGTGGCGGGGGTGCTGGACCTCAGCCAGGATCTGGCCGCACGCCACGGGGTGCTTCTGGAGATGGGTGCTTGCGTTCCGGAGGTTGTGGCGTGCGTGCGCTGCTCGGCGTTGCGTCAGGCTCTGATCAGCGCGATTGGCATACTCGTCGAGCGCATGTCATCCGGTCGGATCACAGTGTGTGTGGAAACGCTGGATGAGTGCGCCGTCATCGTTCTGGCGGGTTGCCCGGTACGCAGGAAGTCGGTTCCGAATCCTAGTCTGATTCGCGAGATCCTGAGCGCAGAGGGCGGATCCGCCGATATGGAAGAGCGGGGAGATATGCTCGAGTTCCGCCTGGAGTTCCCGGTCCGCGACGAGATCGTCGTGATGGTGATCGATGACAACGAGGATCTCGTCCATTTCTTCCAGCGCTATACGGTCAACACAAGGTATCAGATTGTGCACGCAGATCTCGGACAGGACATCCTGCAGATGATTGGCCAGACGGCGCCGGACATCGTCGTGCTGGACGTGATGCTGCCGGGCATCGACGGGTGGGAACTCCTGATTCACCTTCGTCAGCGTCCAGAAACCCGAGGGATCCCCGTTGTTCTCTGCTCCATAGTGAGGGAAGAGGAACTAGCCCTGTCCTTGGGTGCGGCCGTGTATCTCCCCAAGCCGGTACGACGCGCTAGCTTCATCGAGGCACTGGATCAAGCGCTTGCTGCGGGTGGAGCAGCAGCTCGGATAGCTTCAGCGAGCAACTCAGAAGCTCGCTGACGGATAGCCCTCGATCGATGGTTACCGTGAGAGCGTCGCTTGTTGGCGGTTGCGAAGCTAGGTCCTGAGCGGAGAGCAGTATGACGGGGATGTCCCGAATCGTCTCGTCCTCGTGTTTCAGGCGTAGGACCTGCCAACCGTCAAGATCCGGCATGACGATGTCCAGGAGCACGAGGTCCGGGCGCACCCTCGCCAACTGGGCGAGCGTCGCCGGCCCTGACGATGCTGTGGCGACCTCGATCTCCGGGTCACAGGCGGCGATCATGCGGGTGATCAGTTGGAGTACGTCTGGATCATCGTCGGCAAGAAGGATTCTTCTGACATGCGGGCCGACGCTCTCGATCGCGCTCTGAAGGCGCGCGCGAGTGACTGGCTTGGTGAGATGATCGCGCGCCCCTGCGCTCTGCGCTGAGGTGACTGGGGCAGCGACGGTACACCCGACGATCGGGGTATGACGCAACTGAGTTCTCGCTTGCTCCAGAAGATCGTGTAGCCTGTCCTGCGAAGGCGAGTTGACGATCACAACGTGGGCTGGCACGTGTGCTGCTTCCGAGACTGTCTCGGATAACCCGCGAACGTTCGTTATTGCAATCTCATCCGACGCAACTCGGGACAGCATGTCGTGAAGGCCAGACGTCTCGTCACACACCACCACCCGGTGTTCGGGCGCCGTCTGGGGCGGCTGCGACCGGGACTCCCGCTCAATCCACATCCACTCCTGGCTGATCTGGTGACCAGGCCTGGAAGGATGGGCTGGAGGTGGAGATACCGGAAGATCAAAAACGAACTCGCTGCCCGCGCCCGGTATGCTGTTCACCCAGATGCGGCCTCCGTGGAGATTGATGAACTGCTTGCTCACGCTCAGTCCGATCCCACTACCCCCCTTGTCCGGCCAGATCCTGTTGCTCGCGTGTGAGAAAGGCTCGAAGATGCTCTCCAGGTCTTGTGTGGCGATGCCAGGCCCCGTATCGGCCACAGCGACAGTCACGTGGCGCCCATCCCCAGCCATCCTCACAACGATCCCCCCTCGCTCGGTGAAACGGGCTGCATTGCTGATCAGGTTCAGCACCACCTGTCGGATTCGCGTCTTGTCACAGTAGACCTGGGGGAGTCCCGGCTGAATATCCTGCTCAAGGGTCAGCCGCTTCTTGTCGATCAGTGGACGGACCACCATCACAGCGTCCTCCACGATGCGTGGCAGATCCACGAGCTCTCGATGCAGCACTAGCCGTCCCGCCTCGGCCTGGCTGAGGTCCAGCACATCGTTGATCATGCTGGACAGGTGCCTGCAGTTGCGCTGAACGATCTCCAGATCCTCAAACAAGGGCGCGGGGAGTTCCTGACCGTATACCTTCGGTGTCTCAGTGAGAAGATCGACGAGCCCGATGATCATATTGAGCGGCGTCCTGAACTCGTGGCTGACCCTCGCCACGAAGGATGCCTTGGCCTTTTGCGCCTCCTCCGCGATCAGGCGCAGCGTCGCGATGCGCTCGTTACTGAGAGCGAGTTGGTGATTGGCCGACATCAGGTCGCGGAGTGCCTGCTCCAGTTCCATCTGGTGGTTGCGTGCTTCCTCGAGCAGGCGCTGCGCCCGATCATAGTAGCCCCAGGCCCATTCTGCCAACTGAGCAACCGGGTGACGTGACACATAGATTGTTATCAGAGACGACCATGTGCCGATGAGAGTCACGATTGCGGCGCCAAGATCGATGCGAACGGCTGGGGTACGAGTTGCCAGCATCAGAATCGCGCTACCCACGATAGCCAGAATGACGGCATTAGTAGGGCCAACAATCAGAGTGGCGCCCACGGTCGGGGCGATGAGCAGGGCGAGGGCGCCCTGCACGGGCAGCCACCGGCTGGCAACGTATACCGAGGCGATCAAAGCGACGGCTGCCAGCCAACGCGCCAGGTTGGGGCTGAGACTGTGGGTGATCCACACGGCAACGGACATTCCAAATAGAGCGAGCACGAGCGTCTGGAGCGGCAAGCGGATGGCGGGTTCTGCCTGGCCCTCGCTGATGAAGAAGATGACCACGCCGACCGCCACCATAAGGCCGGCGATCAGGCCGACCGAGATGCGAGGATCTGCTTCGTTGCCGCCCGACTCATCGGCGAACAGGTATGCGCTAGCTCTCATTTGAACCCCCAGGTGTTCTCTGGCTGTCATTATAGGTTGTGTGTCAAAGGCGATCAAGTGTGAACGTGCGTGTGGAGGTCTCGGCGGACGGGGAGGGGCTGGACGGGCCGCTGAGCGACGATGAACGGGCGACGCTCGACATGTCATACCGGCTGATCGACCTCTGTCGGGGGGCGCTGACGGTATCG
>JAAZAN010000325.1 GCA_012514315.1 Chloroflexota bacterium | reverse complement strand
TTCGTTGACGATATGAAGAGGATGATGATCGTCGCCTGCGGGCTGGGGATGGTGTTCACTATTGTGGGACTTGGATTGTCCTACACCCTGAATCTGACCTCCGGCGCCACGATCATCCTGGTATCTGGGGTGACGTATCTACTCAGCCTGGCAATCTGGCGCGCGTCGAAAGGGCACGTTTAAGTGCACCCGCGTCAGTCGCCTCGGTGAGCAGGCAACTCGTTCTTGAGCGAGACGATATAGTTGTGGAAATCTGGCAGTAACTCTTCATAATCGTAGGATTGCCAGCCCCAGGCTCCTCCGACAGTGAACATCGCTGCACCCAGGACGTAATCATCCTCGCGTAGCCTGGTATCATACCAGATCATCTCTTCCACGAAGCGCTCGCGCCAATGGTTCGTCGGCTGGCCGGACGTCCACAGTACAGGATCCAGGCCGCATTCGGTAATTGCCAGTGGGACCACTTCGCCACGGGGGATAAGAAAATCGCCATACAGATAGCGATAGCGACCAGTCAAGACGCCACGGTCATCATACACCGGTTGGCCAGGCATCTGCTCACCCCAGCGATAGTCCATAGTAGGCCAGTTGTATTCATGTAGTGCGAGGATGTGACCACCTTGCTGAGCGCGCGCGAAGACTCCGGTCTCGACAATCGCGGCCCATTCCGCCCACGATGGAACTCCAACGCTATAGGAGAAGATGGCGAGTCGATAGTCGTTGTTCTCGGCAATGGCCATAGCCTCGATGTAGAAGCGGGCCAGCCAGACATGTCCCTCGACTGTAGGAGGATCGTTCTCGTTCAGCACCTCCCAGTAATCCACAACATCCCTCTCGTATTCCCAACCTGGCATATGCTGCCTCATCACCCGCGCAGCGGCCTTGGCCGGGTCCCCCTCAGGATCTACGAAGGACACTCCACGGCGCCCCACGGTAACGGTATCGGGCGAGCTCTCCTTCACTGCACGAAGGTATCCCAGGTCGTTGAATGCCTTAACGATAGCCACGCAGGCGCCTGCTTCGTGGACACCCTGAACGAAGCCTACTGCGTTGTTCGGTAGTATCGTGTGAAGACCAAGCTTTGAGGGCCCGCGCGCGGCAGGTTGCCGAGTGACAACCGGCAGGTGCACGTGATAGGGGAGATCTGTCCCAGGATCCTCGCCCGGCGCCATCGCTATTGTACGGTGATGAGCAACTGGGGCGTCCGACGGAGGTGACTGCCATGCTAGCCCTGGAAGCAGCACGGCGGCGCTCCCAGATGCGGTGCGTTTCAGAAATGCTCGCCGGCTGATGCGCTTTCTGTCGGAACAAGACCTCCTATGCATGCGCGCAGTCTAGCATGACCGGTACTGGCGGGCAAATGAGCTGCATAGAGACATGACTCTAATGAATCGTTGATCTCAATCTTATCTAATTCTGATGTGGCTACCTTATAGTAAGGCTGTGGCAATGAGCACGGTCTGATCAGACCTGGCCTATGTGATCGATGACTGAACAGAAGCGGGCGCCGTC
>JAAZAN010000324.1 GCA_012514315.1 Chloroflexota bacterium | reverse complement strand
GGGGTAGCGTATACAGGCTTGGGCTGCCGGCATCGCGGGCCGTATCATAAATGTAGCGCGTTTGCCGCTGGCACACGTTGCCTTGGTTCCGGTTATCCCACAGGATCTCCTGGGCCAGCTTGTTGACGATATAGCGGTCGTTGGCAGGGTCCGCTGCTCCAACCTCCTCGCGGCCATAGTACCGGCGCTCAGTCGTGCGATAGAGGTTGGCGGCTGTTTCCGCTCCGCTGTATTCCAGTATCCGGGTGGCCAGACCGAACTGTGCGCCGACGCGCGTGTTAGTGCTCTGATGATCCGTGTCGTAATAGATGCGAGTGATGCGCAGCTGCGGGTTCAAACCAGACGCGTCGTAGGTGCGCTCTTCTTCTTTGGTCAGGTAGGTTATTCCCGCGCCGTTGAGGACCCCGGTTGTGCTGTCAGTCCACGTGCGCACGATTTCTTGTTGCGTGACGCCGTTAACGACTGCCCGCTGCAGACTCTCCTTGCCCAGCTTCCCTACTGTCAGGGCCAGAGAAGCCGCGCTGGTCTCGTCGTCATTAAGGAATTCGTGATAGATACTGCTCGTCGTTCCCGGGCTCGACAGACCGGCGGGCTGCGTTTCCGTTACACTCGCGTAACCGACCTGGACCGACTCGCCGTCGATCTTTACCTTGTGCCAAATTGCACTGCCGTAAGCATAGGACCAGGTATCGGCGCGGCCCAGTACCTGATCAGTAACAGTGCGAGTTGTCACTGTCCCGTTGTTAGCGCCGCCTGCATAGGCAAAGCTGACTCGGGCGCCGTACATGTTGTCAACCGTATAGAGGTGGTCCCAGTCCTTCGAGCCGCAGTTGCCATCCGTAGGGTCTTTCCCCGCATCATGACAGTAGAAGTTGTAGAATTGCATGATCGGCAGACCGAGCCGCCAGGCGTCATGGTACACAGGATCCGTCAGGAAAAGACCCGTGTTTTCATCGATCTTCATCTGCTGAATGCCCTTGACCTGATACCGCGAAGCGCTCGGGTACCAGCGGCCAGCTTGGTCGTAACTGACGCGTTCGTCGTAGCCGATATCGTAGCCTGCGATGTACTTATCGTCCTGCTTGACCCTGATTGCCTTCAAGAGCCGCGTGCTGAAGAACGCCCAGTACTTATAGTTCTCGCCATTGCTGTCGGCGTCGTCAATCGTAAAGGGACCGTCCTTCCGATAGTTCGTGCTGCTACCATTCTTGGCATACTCAAACTCGACAATCGTCCGGCCGCCGTTGTAGACGATGCGTTGCAGGTTGATCTGACTCAAGTAGCGCGTTGTGCCTTTCGCGCACGTCGCCCAAGTATCGAAGTCGCGGCCGAGGCCATCGCTGAGGTTAACGTTGTTGAGCTCATCGCCGTGGGTCACGGGCAACGGATTATCGTACTCGTAATTGATCGTGTTGCCCATGCTATCGGTTACGGTCTTCAGTGCCCAGGTAACGGCACGCCAGTTCTTGGGGCTGCCCTCAGTACTGTTGCACCAAAAGTCGTGAAGCGCTTGGGCAAACCGGTACTTTGTTCCGTCAGGACTATAGATATCGACATACTCGCCCCTATCAATCAGCCTCCAATCCGGCGCCTGCTGAAGCGAGCCGTTACCTTCGTTGTAGCTTACACCGTTGACGCGCCACGCACGGCCTGGCGTGCCCATGAGCCATGGTGTCCATGCTCCGTAATTGTCCTGCGACAGCCGCCACCCGTTACCCATGATCGAGCTGTTGCCCGGGTCCTCAGCCCGACTACGGCTGTTGAACTGTAGCGAAACACTTGGCGCCAGACCTCCGGCGCCAGGCGGAACGGGTAGCGGGTATTCGACCGAGGCCGAACCGGTAAACAGATCCGTCTGGATGCCGCTGATTGAGGGCAGCGACAGCGCCATGTGATCCGATGTCAGGCCCAATAGAGAAAGGTGCGGGACATTGGCCGAGAGCGTCTTGCTTGACTCGTCCCAACTGGTCGGTAAGGCTTCCCAATCGCCGGTCTCATCGGACTGCAGCACTATGCGTTCACTGCCGGTGAGATGCTCGGGGTCATGAATGCTGAGCGTGAGCGGCCGATCAAACCCATGCTGCGCGTTGCCGGCAGCATGTGCCACTTCGAACTCGAAAGCTCTGATCATGTTGCCCGGTGCATCCGATGGACGTTGAAGTAGCCGGCCGCGGACCGTCATGGTGCGGGTAATCGCGCCTGTGGGAAACGTAAGACGGACGCGTCCCCCCTCAAGTGTCATATCTCCGCCATCCGGGGACAGTGTGGCAATTTCGGGAGCCTCCTCTCCAATCGTGAGTGTGGTGCCAACATCAGCAATGGTCGTGCTGCCTTGCCGCAACTGGCTGGCGAATGTCGCGCCTTCGCTCGCATGCATTCCCGCCGTGTCTAGCTTGACCTGCAGGCTTATGGCTGTGCGGGGCATCACGTGGGCGATCGATGCAGAAAGCGTGTGTCTGGCTGAATTGTATGTGAGCGGACGTTGGAGCGATTTGGGCAGAACGCGCAGTCCTCGAGGAAGTTGCGACGTGAGCTGGAGATCACGAACCTCAGAATCGGTATCATTGGCAATCTCCCAAACAACCGTCGCTATCCAACCAGGCCCAATCATGGCTGGTGTCAGTCGAGTTTGCATGGAGATGCCGGTCGCATCCCGAACAGGGACCGGTGTCGCGGTAGGCGTTGGACCCGGCGTGACGGTCGGCGTCGGCAAAGGAATTGGCGAGTCGAAGACCCCGGCCGAAAGGGTGCCAAAGGCTGTCTGACTGAGCAGCAGGCTAAGCGCAACCAGCAGATATAGCACGTGTGTCAGGGAAAG
>JAAZAN010000323.1 GCA_012514315.1 Chloroflexota bacterium | reverse complement strand
GATTCCGATGTGGACATACTGATCGGCATACCAACCTCAGAAGAAGCGACCTGGACTCACTGGCCAGGCGCTGAGAATATGGAGAGTGGTCTCCAGGGGCTGGTGAGAGGCCTCAACGATGTGGCGGCACGACCGGGCCGAGTGACAGGTGTTGCCAACTACCCGTACTGGGACACCGACCTATCCGAATGGGCTTCTTATCAGAGTCTGTGGCTGGGGCAACCGTGACCTAGCTGGCATGCAGATACTGACAGCCCGGGACCGGACAGCACGCGGGTCCAGCAGTTCGGCTACACGACGTCAGCGGCAACGTGGTGGGGCAGGTGGAGGCCAGTGGGACCACGAAGACCACGGATGACCGCTACTGGCGGTCATTTCCGCCGTACGAGGAGGCGTTCGATTTCGAGAACCGGCCGGCGGCCGTGATGGCGGCGCTGGGCGTGAGCGTGTGCTCACCCCACGCTGGATGCCGACGGTTGCCCTGTTCGCGCTGGCGATGGTATACTCACATTCTGCCACTGTAGATTGCACGATCAGGAGGTGCTATGGAATACCGAATGCTGGGCAAGACAGGGATTGATGTCTCGGTCATCGCGATGGGCTGCTGGGCGCTGGCCGGCGATGAGGCCTGGGGACCTCAGGATGAATCCGATTCCATAGCGACCGTCCACGCGGCGCTCGACGTGGGTGTCAACCTCTTTGACACGGCGGAAGGCTATGGCGATGGCCGATCGGAAGAGGTTCTCGGCAAGGCGTTGGTCGGCCGGCGCGATAGAGCGATCATCGCGACCAAGGTGAGCGGTAATCATCTGTCGGCCGAAGGTGTGGTCTTGGCGTGCGAACGGAGTCTCAAGCTGCTGCGGACGGACACCATTGACTTGTATCAGATTCACTGGCCGAGTCGCCAGATTCCATTGGCCGAGACGCTGCGTGCGCTGCAGCGCTTGCGTGAGCAGGGCAAGATTCGAGCCATCGGGGTGTGCAACTTCGGCCTGCTTGATCTGAAGGATTTGGTGGATCTGGGCGGCGCCGAGTCGAACCAACTGCCCTACAGCCTGCTGTGGCGCGGCATCGAGCACGAACTCCAGCCACGGTGCCAAGACGTCGGCATGGGCATCCTGTGCTACAGCCCGTTGGCGCAAGGCCTGCTCACTGGCAAGTTTGCCTCCCCCGAAGATGTGCCGGCTGGGCGCGCGCGAACCCGCCACTTCTCGAAGGACCGGCCGTTGGCGCGACACGGAGAGGATGGGTGTGAGGCCGAGACGTTCGCGGCAATCGACGAGATTCGTCGGATTTGCCAGCGAGTCGGCGCCCCGATGGCGCAGGCGGCTCTGGCCTGGCTGGTGGCGCAGGATGGCGTGGCATCGGTACTGGCCGGCGCGCGACGGCCGGAACAGATCGAAGACAACGTGAGGGCAGCAGAACTCGATCTCCCGTCAGAAGTGATCGATGCACTCAGTGCAGCGACGGCTCGGCTGAAAGAGGCGCTCGGCGCCAATCTAGATCAGTACCAGGGCGCTGCGACATCGCGGTTCCGCTAGCCCAAGGTCGGTTCCCTGCCGGTCCATTTGTCTGAGGCAGCTGGACCGTCGATCGGCCTATCTCACCGTCACTGTCCCCAGCCTGACGTGATCTGTTCTGCCTGCCACGGGGAGACGCTCTCCGCTGGAGATGTGATACATCCCCACGACAAGTGAGTAGTCATCGGTCGCCAGGTCCGGCGGGAGTTGCACGCCGAGCCGATCGATAGTGGTCGCGCTCTGAGCCCACTCGGTCGTGGGGTACAGGCCGTTTCCCGGCTCTGCGTCGCGTTGCGCCCTGAGGACTCCGCCGCTGTCCAGCAATTGGACGGTGACCTTGTACCGTTCCGACACGGGGACCATAGATTCCCAGTAGAGCGTGATGGGCAAGATATCACCGGGTTCGAAGCGATCGCCAGTCAGACTGTACCCGCGCAGCCGAATGGCCTCCCCGAAGCGCGCATCCAGCTCCCGCTGGGGTTCATCGGGTAGAGGGGCCAGCCCGTAGGTTGTCACGCGGACGTTGCCGTACCAGTGGTCGGCTGCGCTGTAGGCGTGCTCGGTCAGCCAGTTCTCAATGAGCCGAGTCGGATCCGACTCGGCATCGCCCCAGTATAGGACGAACAGCCGCCGACGTCCGACCGAAACCGAGGATAGGAATGTGTCCGCCTGCTGAGGTGTGGGGTGATAGGGCGTCGGATAGACGTCCCGTTCGCGGAAGTAGTAGGTGAATACCTCCCACTGATTGGGCGCGTTGAGGATGATCGCGTCACCGGGCTTCCAGAAGGCCGTGATGTCCCGGGCGATGCCCCGGTAGTTATCGCGAGCGTAGACCGGTTCGAAGTAGAGGTTGTGCAGCGATGGCCCGAGCGGAACGAGCAGCAGCGCCAGTCCCAGTACCCAGGCGACCCCACGCAGGACACGCTGTGCGGGGGTGATAGCGGAGTCCCCTGTGTAACCGCTGGCTTGCACCAGCTTGCGCAAGCCGAGCCCGGCCATGAGGTGCAGAGGCGGCAGCACGACGACCAGGAATTTGAGCCACGCTGGCTTATACAGGTCCAGTGCGAGAATGAGACCGATGGGAAGCGCCAGGTAGGTGAGCGGTACCCATACCCCGTGCCATTCACTGTCAGCCCGCGATCTCGCAAAGCCGACCCGTAGGGGCGTGGGCAAAATGCCAAGTGCGATGAACAGGCCCGTGGCTGTGATGGCCGGTATGGCCGACTCAATGGGCAGTGTGACGCCGACCGTCAGGACCCGCGCAACATCGAGCGCGGCCTCGAGCAGGGAATAGCCGCGTCCAGCCGGTGACCATCCCGTGAGGCTATTCAGCGCGGCCTGCAGCCAGGGGAGATACAGTGTCACGATGGCAAGCTGGGCCGCGGCCCATTGGATGAGCCGTCTCCAGCCGCCGGTCTCCGTCCGAGCCAATTTCAGCCACCACACGGCGAAGACAGCGTTGTGTACGAGAAGGACGAACGGGAACGTGTACTGCGTGTACAGACCTGCGGCCCCCAGCAGCACGTACGACACCGGCAACACAATTCGGTTG
>JAAZAN010000322.1 GCA_012514315.1 Chloroflexota bacterium | reverse complement strand
TGGCAATCGTCGTAGGGGTAGGTGTGCTCCCGAGCAGGTTGGCCTTGAGAATCATGGGCAGGTAAGTGCTGTAGCTGATCTTTACGGGTCGGCGAAACGTCGTATGCGGTGGGCCACCCCTTGTTCCGCGGGCATAGTAGAGGTAGCCTGTTCGGGTGCTGCGGTCGTCCGTGTCCTGATCGAGGCTAAGGAGGGTCGGATAGTAGTACCAATCCTCGCCATTGCTCAGATCCTTCCAGACAGTGAGGGCCGGGACTTGCCAGAGGAGTTTGGGGGTGGTCCAGTTCACACCGTCAGGCGACGACGCGTAGTAGAAGCCGTCATGTCCCATCACAAGTGCCAGGTACAGATTGAGAAACGTATTGTAGGTGACGTTCGGAACGCCAGCGTACCCTGCTTTTTCGCTGGGACGCTGAATGACGGGATCGCTCAGCCCACCCAGGCCTGGCTCGGTGAACTCGCCGTCTTTGTACTTGAACCAGGCGCCGGGCATCCCGTCGCTTGCGATGGGGGCGCGCGCGAGGCTGATGGAATCGGGACGAGAGGACAGCCACTCGACGTAGTACATCAGCATGTAGTTGCCATCGCCGCTGACCAGCACAGTGGGGTTGCCCGCGCCCTTGAAGCCCGTGTAGTTGCAGTCTGAGGGCAGCTCGGGGCTGCTGATGACCTGGCCGGCGCGCGTCCAGGTTGCCCCGCCATCTGATGAACGCGCCAGGCCGATGCCTGCAACTGGATCCTCGTTCTGGCTGCAAGAATGATCCTCACCGTGATAGAACATCAGCAGATCGGCGCCGTTGCTTGACCACATGACTCCGCCTGAGCCCGCATAAGTGCTGTCGAAGCCTGAGCCGCTCGGACTGAGAACCGGGACCGGCTTTCCATCGGCTGTCTGATGTGGAGGCAAGCTGTCAAAACCCGATCCGGTGAAGTAGTAGGTGCCTCCGCCGGTCGGAGTGGTGCCCTGCGTCCAAAGGTGAATCTTGCCGGCGGATCTGATGAAGGATATGTTCTCGTCGGGAGTGTACTGGAGCTGGTGTGAAAACGCTACAGATTCCTCTGGGCCGGTGAAGGTTACGGAGAAGGATGGAGTCCCACCATCGGCTGCCACTTGCATGGGCGGTGATGATGTCATGAGAACGGCGGAAACAAACAGCAGTGTTACGATGGCTGGCTTCTTCATGGCTTCACCTCTGCGGGCGTACGGAATCTTGCGCACGTTGCATTTCAATCGTTTCACTCATACGGCTACCGGTTGTTCTGTCATGCGGGATCATCGGTCCCGCACAAGCATCGGAAGATAGATGCGTTGGTTCATGAGCGCCGTGGCAGTTGCGGTCTGGGTGCGCGAAGGCGTGGCAGTCGGCGTTCGCGTGGTTGTGGGCGTGCGGATCGGCGTTTGTGTCGGTGTCCGAGTCGACGTTGGCGTCACAGTCAAGGTGGCCGTGGGGGTGCTGGTTTCAGAGCCAGGCACTACCGGCGTCGCGGCCAGGTAGCCGATGGGCCATTCCGTC
>JAAZAN010000321.1 GCA_012514315.1 Chloroflexota bacterium | reverse complement strand
GGACGGCCCGCGGCCTCAACCCCTTTCACCAATGCCTGGCCCTGCTGCAGCGACCCACCGCCAACGCTCCCCCCTAAACTCCCTTACCCTAACGGTGAACTGTTACAAACCTGGCACGCTTTGCGGATATCCATAGTGTGTGGTACGATACGGCAGTTTGGGAATGACGCGCTGTGTCATCTTGGGGTTTACTCCTGAGAACAGCGCTCTCGGGATTTCGAGCTAGCATCAACCAAGGAGACAAACTATGAAATCAGCACTATATGTCTGGGGTGGTTGGGATGGTCATGAGCCTGAGCAGTGCAAGGATATATTCGTCCCCATTCTTCGCGATGAAGGCTTCGATGTGGATGTCTCGGACACCCTCGATGCGTATCTAGACCCGGAAAAGATGGCCTCGCTCGATCTGATCGTGCAGGCTTGGACCATGGGAACGATCACCCGCGAACAAGAACAGGGCTTGCTCAATGCCGTTCAGAGCGGTGTCGGAATCGCTGGCTGGCATGGCGGCCTGGGCGACTCATTCCGTCAGAACACCGACTACCAGTTCATGGTTGGCGGGCAATGGGTGGCTCATCCCGGTGGCGTCATCCATTACGAGGTCAACATCATCGACCATGACGACCCGATCACCGCGGGACTTGATGACTTTGAGATGGAGTCAGAGCAGTACTACATGCACGTCGATCCATCTAATGAAGTCCTTGCAACGACCAAGTTCAACGGGGACCACGCTCCATGGATCGATGGTGTGGTGATGCCCGTGGCCTGGAAGAGAATGTGGGGGCAAGGACGCGTCTTCTACTGCTCACTGGGCCACGTGGCAAAGGACTTCGACGTGCCTCAAGCCAGGGAAATCGTTCGGCGCGGTATGATGTGGGCCAGCCGGTAGCCACGTGTGCCCCGATCATCAACGTTGCGACATGACAGGAGCAGTGCTATGACGGCGACAAAGGTTGGCATCATTGGATGCGGCAACATCAGCAGCATTTACTGCGAGTCTGGCAAGACTTTCGAGATTCTCAACATCATCGCGTGTGCGGACCTCATTCAGGAACGTGCAGAAGCACGTGCAGCCGAATACGGCATCCCTAGGGCGTGCAGTGTAGTGGAGCTATTGGCCGATCCCGAGATTGAGATCGTGATCAATCTGACGATCCCCAAGGCCCACGCCGAGGTGGCGCTGGCAGCCCTTCAGGCCGGCAAGTCGGTGCACAACGAGAAGCCGCTCGCCATCGAACGTGCGCAGGCCCATCAGTTGCTTGCGCTAGCGCGCGAAGAAGGCTTGCGTGTAGGGTGCGCACCCGATACTTTCCTGGGAGGCGGGATCCAGACCTGTCGCAAGCTCATTGATGACGGTTGGATCGGGGAGCCCATTGCAGCCACCGCGTTTATGACATGTCACGGTCACGAGAGCTGGCATCCCGACCCCGAGTTCTACTACAAGGTGGGTGGAGGGCCGATGTTTGACATGGGACCCTACTACCTGACAGCCCTCGTCAACCTGATCGGACCGGTGCGCCGCGTCACAGGTTCGGCCCGCATCACGTTCCCGGAACGTCTGATCACGAGCCAGCCTAAGCACGGAACTCGCATTGAGGTCGATGTTCCGACCCATGTGGCCGGTGTTCTCGACTTCGCGAACGGCGCAGTTGGTACAATCATCACCAGTTTCGATATCTGGTCAGCCCATCTCCCTCGAATCGAGATCTACGGGACGGAGGGCTCACTCTCGGTGCCCGACCCCAACGGATTCGGGGGGCCTGTGCTAGTAAAACGAGCTGGCGCCAGCGAGTGGAGCGACGTGCCATTGACCCACGGTTACGCGGTGAACTCACGAGGCATCGGGGTCGCCGACATGGCCTACGCACTTCGATCCGGGAGACCACACCGTGCCAACGGCGAATTGGCCTATCACGTTCTCGATATTATGCACGCCTTCCACGATGCATCGCGTGAGGGCAAACACATCGAGCTAGCCAGCACCTGCGATCGTCCTGCGCCACTGCCTATGGGTCTGCTTCCAGGAACGCTGGACGAGTAGTCTATGCGCTTGTATCTGATTCGACATGCGCAGTCAGCCAACAATGCCCTGACTACGTACACTGACCGCGTGTGCGATCCCGACCTGACAGAGTTGGGCTACCGTCAGGCCGAGGCGCTCGCCGGGCACTTGGCCTATGGCGTTGACCACGTGCCCGGCTCTGAACCATCACAAGGCTATCAGATCACCCATCTATACTGCAGCGCCATGTATCGCGCATTGGTGACGGCGCGTCCAGTCAGCGCGCGGCTTGATCTTCCGCCCCGCGTCTGGGTGGATACCCACGAACTTGGCGGCATCTATCTCGACGACGATAGCGGCGGGACCGTGGGATACCCAGGGCGAACTCGCTCTCAGATTCTACACGACTTCCCCCACTATGTCCTGCCGGAAGAGATCACGGAGACTGGCTGGTGGCGCTACGACCAGCGGGAGACCGGGCCTGCGTTCCGCAGTCGTGTGGTGAGGGTGGCCGAACAACTTCGGAACTGGGCTGACAGTGATCGGTCCATTGTCCTGATCTCACATGGTGATTTCTCGAACGCGTTGCTGAGGGTCTTGCTCAGACAACCGTGGGATAATGGTAGCTACCACTATCACTCTAACACCGGTATATCGCGCATCGATTTCCGAACTGATGGATATCTGGTCGTACGTTATCTGAATCGCGTGCCACATCTGACTGCGGGATTACTCTCCTGATTGCTCAGCAACCGTCCAGCAGCGGGAGCCTGGTACGCTGAAAGCCTGAGGAGGCCGCAATGACACATCTATCGTCGCCGCTCTTCGAGCGCATGCTAGAGCAAATCGAGGCCATGCCGGTTGTGGATTGCCACGAGCACATGATGGGGCCCGCGGGCCGCCCCGAGTACAAGGAACCGATCGCGGCCCTTGTGCACGGTTATGTGCTCAGCGATCTGTGGTCAGCCGCATTCGGCGTCACCGGTCGAGATGTCAACCGCCTGGCTGACCCAGACGTATCGACCGACGACAAGTGGCCGCTTTTTGAACGGCTATGGCACGCGACAGAACATACAGCCTATGCACGGGTAACGAAACTTCTGCTCAAGTCCGTCTACGGGCAGGATACCATCACCCGGGAGACACTGGACCGGATAGCTGAACGGCTATCGGCGCAGGATGAGGCGGCCTACTTCCGCACAATAGACCAAGCAGGCATCCAGGCTCTGCTGGTCGATGTGCTCGGTTGGTTGCCCAAGGGGTTGGGTAGTTTTCTGGATGGCAGCACAACGTTCCCAGACAAATGGAGGCCGTTGATCTCACTTCCGCAGATGCATCCCACTGCACTCAACTGGGGGACCATCACATCAGTCGGCGCTTTAGCTGATATGCACATCACCTCCTTGGATGAGTACGTGGAGGCCGTATCAGTGGTTTTCGAGCGGTGTATCGAGCGCGGGGTCGTGGGGATCAAGGATCAGTCGGCCTATGGTCGTTCCCTCACCTACGATCTGGTGTGCCAGGCGGATGCCGAGCGACTGTTCAACCGGGTGCTGGTCGACCCGCGCAACAACCTGGGCTGGCCCGAAGGCAAGCCGCTGAGCGATTATCTGTTCCACGCGTTCATGCGTTTGGCCCGTGACTTTGACCTGCCCGTCCAGTTGCACACGGGTCATATGGCCGGCATTCGTAACCGGGTGGACAAGACCAATGCAGCACAGCTCACTTCGGTCCTTGAGTTGCATCAGGAAGTCCATTTCGATCTGTTCCACGGCAACTGGCCATACCTGGGCGATCTCCTGTTCCTGGGCAAGAACTACCCCAACGTAAGCCTGGACTGCTGCTGGCTGCATATCATCGATCCGCCGTATGCGGTGGAGTTACTCAAACGATCCGTCTACACGTTGCCTCACACGAAGGTTCACGGGTTCGGGGGCGACTACGGGGACGTGCCGGAGTACGTCGTGGGTCACCTGCAGATCGCGCGCCAGAACATCGCGTGCGCGTTGACCGATCTTATCGAGACGGGTTGGCTGAACGAGGAACAAGCACTCTCACTGGCTGAAGACTGGCTCTTCAACAACCCCAACCGGTTCTTCGGACTGAAGTTGGAGCGCGTATAGGCACAGATCGCTCCGCCCTGCTGAACCTCACGCTTCCCATACTGTAAGCAGTTGCCGACGGCCCAGCGCCGGGTTGTGCGCTGGGCCGTCAGTCTCTGTTACCGTCACCCAACACGCGTCAGGGCAGACATCAGCCGCAGAGACAGCCGGACAGAAGAAGGCTATCAGGATCGCTCCAATTCGTCTATCCGCTGTTGAACCATACGCGCTAGCACCGGGCGATCTGCAGATAGAGCCAACGCTTCCTGAAAGGCCCGGCGGGCTCCCGCTCGATCCCCAGTGCGCATCAGAGCCAGCCCCAGTTGATAGTGACTCTGAGGTGAATCTGGCGCTTGATGGAGCTGACCTTCAACGCGCCGCTGTGCCTCTTCGCTCCCAATCGACGTCGCCTGGAGCAGACTCAGTTGATTCACGAGATCGCGCCTGGCCTGCAACGCATCCAAATGCTCACCATACCGACCCACAGTGTAGGCCCTGGAGTGAAACACCAGCCGAATGTACCACGTATCGGAATCCCGCTCCAGCTCATCGCCGGCAACGCGCTGGATCTCCACGCCGACCAGATCCGACGGCGTGAAGCGACGTTCACTCAGGCCGATTCGCAGAAGCTGGTATCGGACCCGAACAAGCAGTGTGCGCCGATCGACCGCAATGCGCATCCGCGTCTGCAGTAGACACACGCCGCATCCCAGGAAGGGCGTAGCAACCACCAGCAACCAGCCGTACCGAGCGACCAGCGCGGCAGGCGTCAGTACGAGGCCCCCAATCCCCAGAAGCAGCCAGCCTGCCCACCTGGCGCCGATAGGGACATCGTCATACAACACAACTTCGCGCTCATCCAGCTGATCAGTCACACACCGACTCCTCGACTTCATTCTACCCCATACCATCTGATGCGCCAGAGACTGGGCCAACAGCAGTCTTCCAGACTACCACAATCTTCTCCCGATCGCGTCGGACCACGCTTCGCGATCAGGCCTTGTTCAACGGCGAGGCAGATTGGATCGTTTGTGCGTCACCCGCCGGTGGGCTATAATCCTTGTGCTTACTTCACATACACAGGTCTTCCAAATAGCCCATGAGATGAGACCCGCACTGTACTATCGAGGGATGGAACCTGGCGACGAGCAGACCGTTGCCACACTTGTCAGTCGTATCTTTCTCGAGACCGTCGCCCCACTCTACCCTCAAGAGGGGGTGGCGGAGTTCTTGCGCTATGGCGCCAATCCCGAGGCGATCCGACTGCGTTCGCAAGAAGATCACTTCGTATTGTTGGCCGAGGTAAGAGGCGCGGAATTGTGCCAGCTCGTTGGGGTAATCGAGATGCGTCAGTGCCGCCACATTTCGCTGCTGTTTGTGGATCCCCCATTCCAGCGTCGAGGAATTGCCAGGGAGCTTATGAGGCAGTGCATAAAGCGATGTCGAATGCTTCAGCCGTGTACCGACGAGATCACTGTGAACGCGTCGCCCAATGCAGTGGCCGCCTACGAACGTCTGGGCTTCCGCGCGACGTCCACACAGCAGCAGGTCAACGGCATCTCCTTCGTGCCGATGGTATTGACGCTCGCGCCATCGTCCGCCGCGGATCAACCGGGCACGATGAGCACGCCGCGTCCTCACGGGTAGTATGATTCCTGCTCCACGACGACATTGGCACAGTTATGACGCCTACACTGCCGCAGAATACTGAGAATCGTCGAGGGTGGCTTTCGGGCCTGGAACAGGCACTACCCGTCCTGTTGGGTTATGCATCCATTGCATTCGCGTTCGGCATCCTCGCACAGAAAGCTGGCATCTCCGCTCTCAACACGATCTCAATGTCGGTACTCGTGTACGCGGGATCAGCGCAGTTGATTGCAGTGGGGCTATTCGCCGCTGGCGCATCGGCCGCTTCGGTAATCCTCACAACATTCGTGGTCAACCTGCGCCACCTGCTGCTGTCTGCAGCACTGGCGCCCCATCTGAAGCGCTGGCGCAAGGTAGAACTGGCAGTGTTCGCCTACGAGCTGACTGATGAGACGTTTGTCCTACACTCTACCCGGTTTGCCGCGGGTCGCTTCGACAAGACCGAGACCTTCGCAATTAACGTGTCGGCGCAGCTCTCGTGGGTGTTGGGCACCGGACTGGGGATAGCCGTTGGACATGCGGTTACCGACATCCAGCGCTTTGCGCTGGACTACGCGCTGCCAGCGATGTTCATCGCGCTACTGGTGATGCAGCTTAAGAACCGCGTACATATCATCGTGGGCGCGCTCACCGGTGCGCTGGCGACTGGCCTCAGCCTGGCTGGACTGGGACAGTGGACTGTCATTGTGGCTACCATCTTGGGCGCATCGATCGGAGTACTGTTGGAGAGCAAATGGACCAGCAGACCATCTTCCTGACCATCTTGGGCATGTTGTTGGTCACCTACGTGCCACGCCTGATGCCACTGTGGGTTCTCACATCCAGGTCGTTGCCCAATGTAGTGATTGCCTGGTTGCGCTACGTGCCAGTTGCCGTACTGGCGGCTATGCTCTGGCCAGTGCTGGTGATCCAGAACGACCACGTTGACTTGAGTCTCAACAACATCTTCCTGTGGGCTGCGATCCCCACGCTCCTCATTGCCTGGAAGACCCGCAGCCTGTTCGGATCAGTGATTGTTGGTATGGGCGTCGTAGCCATCAGTCGGCTGGTGATGGGCGTGTGAGCAGCAAAGTCCCTATAGAAATGGCTTACCGTATCCGGCTTGTGTGCTAGTCTACAATAAGGAGGACGCGAATGAGCTCTCAGAAGCAATACCCCAAGGTCGTTGTCATCGGTGCTGGAAGTCTCTTCTTTGGTCGTCAGTCGATCTGGCAGATGGTGCATTCGCCCCACTTGAACCAGGGCACATTGGCCTTGGTTGATACCGATGGTGAACGACTGAAGGCCATGGCGACACTCGCTGAGATGGCCATCTCCGCTAACGGCGTTCCGTTGGATCTGGAGGCATCTATTGACCGTACAGATGTACTCAAAGACGCCGACTTCGTCGTACTGAGCTTCGCTGATCGCTCGGTCAAGTTCCGTGGCATCGACTGTGAGATCTCTGCCAAGTATGGAGTCCGGATGTGCTCGGGCGATACCATCGGTCCTGGCGGCATCTTCCGCGCTATGCGCGAATTCCCTGTCATACTCGACTGTGCCCGGGATATCGAGGCCCTGTGCCCTGACGCCTGGGTGATCAACTACATTAACCCGACGACCGTCCACGGGCTGGGCCTTCGACGGTACGCCCCCCGGCTGAAGAGCTTTGCTCTATGTGACGGACTCCATATGCCCCACGTGAAACGGCGCTATGCCCTGAAAGCCGGCATCATCAACGACCTCGATGAGTATGATGACGAGATCGATACGCGCTTCGACCTGCGAATCGCCGGCGTGAACCACTTCACGTGGATACTCAAAGCCGAATACGATGGACGGGACGTGGCGCCCGCGATCGCCGAATCGATCCATCTGGAGGCCGAAAAGGAGAGAGACTCCGACCACGGCGCCAAACTTCGCTACAACAACACCATCACGCACAGTCTCTACCAGATCTTCGGCTACATCCCCACGGCCGCAGGGCACACCAAGGAATACGTGCGCTTCTGGCAGGGGCTGAACCGGTCGCCCGAGGACGTGCCTCCACTGTCACTATGGGAGACAGACGACCGCTATCGCTTGCACGAGGCTATGTGGCAGCAGGTCGATGATTTCATCGCAGGACGCATTCCCATCCAGCAGTACACCGCTATGTTCGGCCCCGATCATGCTACCGACGTGATCGAGAACATGGTAGGCAATCTGGGCAAACCGTTCTATATCAACACTTACAACCAGGGCGCGGTCACCAACATGGCGGATGATGCCTTCCTCGAGCTCTGCTGTGACATCGATATGGAAGGTCCCAGACCACGGCCTGTGGGTGCAATGCCGGCTGGCTTGCACGGAATGCAGCGGTTGGTGCTCGACACGCACGAGCTGACCGCCGACGCCGTGGCCCAATGCAGTCATGCCCTGCTGCGTCGGGCCATGCTAACGGACCCGTTGTTGAGCTCCATCGCTGACGCGGATGCCATCATTGCCGAACTGCTCCGGGCGGAGCGGGATACTCTCCCAGACTGTTGGTTCAGTTGACGAACGTTGTGGTGTTCGCAAGAAGAAGGAAACGGCCCTGCCTGGAGGCAGGGCCGTCACACTGTCGGTAAGATCTATGTCGTCGTGTTCGAAGGTCTAGAAGAAGTGTACCGCCGCAATGATCGGGGCGAAGAGCGATGCCACCAGCGACATCACCGTGATCAGCGTGTTGAGCGACGGGCCGGCAGTGTCCTTGAAGGGGTCGCCCACCGTGTCACCGACGACGGCCGCCTTGTGCGAATCGGAGCCAACGCCACCGAACTCACCCGTCTCGATGTACTTCTTAGCATTATCCCACAACCCACCTGCGTTGGACATCAGCAGCGCGAAGATCACGCCGGTGAATATCGCCCCACCCAGGAAGCCGCCCAAAGCCTCTGGCCCCAGCACGATGCCGACCAGCAGCGGGAACGCCACGGCCAGCAGTGCTGGAATGACCAGCGAGGACAGTGCACCTTGAGCAGCCAGTCCCACGCACTTGTTGTAGTCTGGTAGTTCCGTTCCGGCCAGAATTCCGGGGCGCTGGCGGAACTGATCGCGGATCTCCTCGATCATCGCGAAGGCATTCTTGGTAACCGACAACATCAACAACGCACTGAACAGCGGCGGAGTCATTGCGCCCAGGAACACGCCCGCGACCACAATCGGATTGCGCAGACTGATGTTCAGATCGATACCCCGTGCCTCAATGACCTCTGCATACGCCGCGAATAATGCCAGAACCGTGAGCGCGGCCGCACCGATGGAGAACCCCTTGGTGATGGCCTTCGCCGTGTTGCCCGCTGCATCCAGTACATCCGCCGTGTCGATGACGTCTTGAGGCATACCGGCCATCTCCGCGATACCTCGTGCGTTGTCCACGATCGGCCCGTACGCATCGGCCGAGACGATCATTCCACTGATCGACAGCATACCCACCGCACTGATGCCGACGCCGTACACACCATCAATCCCCGCCGCCTGACACAAGTAGTAAGAGAGAAGTGTGGCGATCGATATGCCGATCACTGAAGGCACGATGCTTACCAAGCCGTAGCTATAGCCCGTGATGATGTTGATAGCAGACCCCGATCCAGAAACACGCGCAGTCTCCATGACAGGCTTGTTCTCTGTGGACGTGTAGTAATCCGTTGTGAAGCCGATCAGTACACCGGTGACCAATCCAGACAGTGTAGCCCACAACACGCCCAAGTTGAAGTTGCCCGCGATGACCAGTATCGCTGCGAAGATGCCGAAGATGACGCATGTGATCACCGTACCGCTGTTGAGCGCAGCTCCTGGCTTGCCGTCCTTGCCAACGCGCACGAACTGGATTCCGATCAGAGAGGCCGCAATACCCAACGTACACAGGATAAGCGGCAATACCGTATACTTGGTCTGAAGAGCGCCGTCTCCTGCGAAGATCGAGTAACCCAGCAACATAACCGCCACGGTGCTGGCCACATAGCTGTCGAAAATGTCCGCGCCCATACCGGCCACATCGCCCACGTTGTCGCCCACATTGTCCGCCACAACCGCCGGGTTGCGTGGATCGTCCTCAGGGATACCAATCTCGATCTTGCCCACCAAGTCCGCAGCAATGTCCGCGGTCTTGGTAAAGATCCCGCCGCCCGCCTTGGCCAGCAGCGCCAGTGCAGAGGCGCCGAAACTGAAACCTAGCACGATCTCCGGGTCACCAGTCAGGATGAAGATCACACTCATGCCGAATACGGCTAGGCCGACCATCGCCAGCCCCATCACCGCGCCTGCGTAGAACGCAACCTTGAACGCTGTGTTCAGGTCCTGGTGAGCGGCGGTAGCGCTGCGCACATTAGCCTTTACCGCAACACTCATACCCATATAGCCAGCCAGTGCTGAACACAGCGCACCAACGATGAACGCGACCGCGGTCTCAATACCCAGCAACGGGTTCACACTGATTGTCCCCATACCCATGTGCTCGATATCGAAACTGAATACGACTGCGATGATGACGCCCAGCGCTACTGCGACAAGCGTCAGGGCTGAGTACAGCCGTTTGAGATAGCTCTGCGAGCCCTCTCGTATCCAGTCGGCCACCTGCTGGGCTCTCTCAGTGCCCGGGTCCTGCCTGTCAACCCAGAAGTACAACCAGGTTGCCACACCAACGGATA
The DNA here is from genome assembly GCA_012514315.1 of Chloroflexota bacterium. Lineage (GTDB taxonomy): Bacteria > Chloroflexota > Anaerolineae > B4-G1 > B4-G1 > JAAZAN01. The sequence goes on along the minus strand of JAAZAN010000321.1, from coordinate 1,031 downwards.
TCAGGCCGGCTATTACGGCGACAATCAGCCAGGGATCAATGGATGCCATAGTAACTTACTCCTCCAAGATAGTTGTTTGGCAGGCAAAAAGCGAAGCGTGATGACCTCACCACATTTCATCACGCCTCACCTCTTGTGAAGCCTCGTCTCAATATCACATATTCGCTGAGCGCCACCAATTATAGTGCGAGGCGCGCAGCGCATCGGTATCAGGCAATGGGTAGAAGCGCGGGCCAGCTTCGGAGCTGTTGCCGACGAAGATTCCGCTCTTCGTCATACGATACGCGAAGATCGCCGGACTCACTCGGTCGACCATCTTCGTCTGAATACGTTTGGTTCGGATGTCCACCAGACATTGACGCAGGTGATCCATATTCGCGTAGGGCAAATCGCGTACAGCGCCTCGCTCCGGATCAGTCGCCAATTCACCCAACCGCAGCTCGACGAAACACGTGGCTGGAAGTGAGACCAGGCTGGTAGGGTTCTTCACGATCTGCTCAAAGAAGGCGCACGGACCCAGATTGCTCACGACCAGTGGGTGAACGGGCGCGATCTCCTGGTACAGGTGCAGCCCCTCTTCATCCACCGGGCACCTATCTGCCGCGTCAAGGCCCAATGTTCGCCCATCCTGAGTCGTCAGATAGAGCGTACCCAGGGCGCCCAAGGGGACATGCTCGAGCACACGATACACCGAGATGTAGATGCTTGCCTTGGGAGCGCCATCCTCGTGAGGGACGCATCGCTTGATCCCCTCATCAACTCGGAAGAAATCGTGCCGGAAGGTGGGATCGACCTCGAAGAACATTGCCTGACCGTGGGCTTTCTTCTCGCTCCCAACAGCGTAGTAGACGCCGAACTCCTCAGGTGACAACATAGAGGCAATCAGAGCTTCGGGCGCCAGCGACAGGTACAGGTGAACTGCCATTGTGGTCATCTCCTTGTGGTTTGGGTTAGTGACAGTGCGTTCCAGCTAGCTAACCTACTTCCCAGTAAACCATTATAGCATGCTTCTGAAAAGTCACTAAGTGAAT